>JAAYEH010000039.1 GCA_012728855.1 Rhodopirellula sp.
GTTATCGCTGCTGAAACAGCATCCCGGCAAGGACAGCGTCGCCATGCGACGCCGCTCATGCGGCTGGAATGAAGACTTCTTGCTCGAAGTCCTTACCGGGACAAAGGGATAGTGTGCGCTGGCCCTGCCTGGCCCACCAGGTCGTCAAGAGGGCTCAAACGCTTCTCACTGCGGGAAAGATCCCGTTTGCACGAGTCGAGATCGAAACCAGCCTCCCATGGAAGACCCTTTGCAGCCAGGCAGACGACGAGGCCTGCTGCGAAGCGGTGCTCTGGCTGGAAGAGTTGTTGACGAAGCTTTGACCTTCGACGCCGTTTTCGATCGCAAGCGAGCTGTCAAACTCGCTGCCCAGTTCGCGCATGGGCCAGGCAGTCCACACAGTCCCGAGCGGCCAACGAACCGAATTGCTCAAGGCGGAAGAAAGCGGGATAGGTCCGATATTGGCAAGATAGGCAGTTTTGGGCTAATCTAATGGCATGCCACGTACTGCAAGAATTGCCCCCGGCGGAATGGTTTTTCATGTTTTGATCGGCAGCCTGACGCTCCGGTCGCTACGGCTCGATAACGATTCCGCGACCGCCACGGTCCTTGCCCAGCGCCACCAGCTTGCTTCGCATGACGACGGCGACGAAACCTCTTGAAGTCTGAGAGAAATGACGGTTTCGTCGCCAACGGCCAGGAACCACTTTCGGCCGACCTCTCTTTGGACCGGCCCCATGCGGACACCCTGGCTCGGCAACGACAGCATACTTACCGATGCGTACCCGATCTCCCCTCCAAATCGCTCAGGAGGCCGCTGGTGCTCTTTGGTTGGCGGGCCTCTTGCCAGAGAGCCTTCAGCCCGATCGCCTCTTAGGCGGCCTCCAAGAAGCGCACAGGCGACACGGCAATCGTCTTGATCCCGTGCCGCGTCCCGGTCCTATTTCGTTATTTTGTATCTTCGTTCTTTTGTCAGCGCGTCAGAGGCGAATCGCAGCACGTGTGCGGCATCTGGCGCCACCCGAACTGCGGCTGTGATTGAGCAACGGCTGCATGCGCCCTGACGCTGGTCGTCCGACCGGAGGGACATCGTCCAATCAACAGGCACGCGGCCCAAAGCAAAGCCGCACGCTGGCACCTCGTTATCACTCCGCCGTGGCCGTCGTCAGGCCAATCAGCTCCCGGATCGGCCCACCACCGTCCGGCACAGGTGGCACGGCCCCCACGACATGGACGGATCGTCCGTCGTGGCTGGTCGAAATGACTTCACCTGCTACTGTGTGCCCTCAACTTCTTTCTTCCTTCACCCGGCCGTTCGGCCACGGTGGTCGCCGAGGTCGCCCGTTGAACTTCACCTCTCATTCACCTCCGACGAACTGCTTTCCCGTACTTACACAGCCCGCAACGGCGAGCCCTCTTTTCACAGGCTCAGCGGCAAGGTCCAATAGAAGCAATCCTCGACGGGTCACGAGAACGGACAATCGAGGTTGTTGTACCATTACCGGAGGTTCTCCCATGGAAAGCACATGCACCACGGCCAACCGACGTTTGTTCCTGAAGGTTTCGATTGCGGGCGGATTGGCCGCCGCAGGCTCAGCACGATTGTCCGGTGTGGTCTCCGCAGCCGAGGAGGATCGCGCCAAATCTCCGACTCGCGTCGCCTTGACATCTGGCAACGATCGTGCAGCCAACACCTTTGAGGGGCTGAAAGCCTTCCAGCATGAGATCGCCCAAGCGATCGGCAATCGCCGCGTGGTGATCAAGCCGAATAACGTGGCCATCGACATTCAGCTCGCCGCTACCCACGTCGATTGCCTGGAGGGGATCCTGGAGTTCCTCAAGTCGATCGGGAAGCTCGACGGCACGGTGATTGCGGAATCGGCCGCACCAGGGGCGACTCTGGAGGGCTTCGCCAACTACGGCTACCCGCGTCTGGCGGCCAAGTACGGTGTGACACTGCTGGATCTCGACCAGCAGCCGCACGAGTTGCTGCAAGTCATCGACGAGAAAGATTTCCGCCCGCACCCGGTGCGGATGTCGCGGCTCCTGCTCGACCCGAACAGTTTCCTGATTTCCGCCGCCAGGCTGAAGACCCACGATCTTGTGGTGGCCACTTTGTCGCTCAAGAACATCATCTTCGGCGCGCCGATCAAGGATCCGGGCTTTGGTTTCGGCAAGCAGGGCAAGCCAGGTGCCCAGAGCGACAAGCGTATCGCGCATGGGGGCGGCATCCACGGAATCAACTACAACCTGTTTGCACTGGCGGAGCGTCTGCACCCGCACTTGGCGGTCATCGACGGTTATGAAGGGATGGAAGGGTATGGCCCCACGCGCGGCACGGCAGTCGAACATCGCGTGTGTGTCGTAAGCCCTGACTGGCTGGCTGCGGATCGTGTGGCGGTCGAGTTGATGGGCATCGACTTTGCCAAGGTTGGATACTTGAACTACAGTGCCCAGGCGGGGCTGGGCGAAGGCGATCTGAAGAAGATCGAGATCGTCGGGGAGCCCCTGGCCAGGCACATCAAGCCATACAAGCTGGCCCCCAACATCGACCAGCAACTGATTTGGATGAAGCCGCCCCAGCAATCATGATTCTGATAGGGGGGGCCGGCGGGGTGCGGAGTCAGTGATCAGCAGTTTCTTGCCAATAGGATCGGCCATGCGGCATATCACCATAATGATGGTCGTCTCGACCATGTTGGCGTCAATCGAGGCAAGAGCGGCAGGTGCTGAGAACCTGGAAGTCCTCTATCCTGTCCCGTACGTCCTGATCCAGCGCGATACACCCATGGCTGGCACGCTCCGTATCCGCGGTCGCTATCCCACCGACGTCAACGCCGGCCGAATCGAAGCGCGTTTCTGCGGCCGAGCGTGGCAGGTTCTCGACCCCAATCCCAAGGACGGCGTGTTTGCAGGCAGCCTTCGCGAGTCGCCCGGCCAAGGCGACCTGGAAGTGCGTGCTACGGCCGCCGCACTCACTGCCACGGTGGCCTGCGTCGGGGTTGGCGATCTTTTCGTCGTTACCGGACAATCTAACGCCGACGGTCGAGGCAGGAAGCATGTTGCCTTGGATTCCAAAAACGCGTATCTCGGTGTCAAATTCCGGCACAACACATGGTCGCCCGGCGGTGACCCATCAGCCAATGACACGGACGACGGTTCGCCCTGGCCCAGGGTACTTAATGAACTCATCTCTGAGCAGGGCGTACCCATCGGTTACATCCAGGCCGCGGTCGGTTCAACGGTGGTCAGGCAGTGGCGAAAAGGTGGGAGCATGTTTGGCCGCATGCTGCAGATTGTGAAAGCGGCCACCGACGGCACCATGAACGTCAAAGCGGTCCTTTACTACCAAGGCGAGAACGACATCACGCATCACAATACGCTGTCAGTTCTCGGCGACTTTACGGCGTACCATGAGAATCTGCTGGCCGCGGTCGCAGACTTCCACCAGGATCTGAACTGCCCAGTGCTCGTCGGCCAGATCACCAACCTGCTCGCCGACCGCAATCGCAACGACAACGTCCGCCGTGCCCAGCAACGGGTATGGACGGAAGGCCCGCATGCCAGACCTGGTGCCGTTGTCTACGACATCTTCCCCACCGATGGCGTCCATTACCGTGACGACGCGAACATGCAGGCCTTTGCTGGGAGGTGGACACATGCCATTCGTGCCTCGGTCTATGGTGTCGCGGAGTCCGAAAACCCGAAGCTCCAGCGCGCGGTGGCGGTTGACGCGACCATGGTCGTGATCACCTTCGACCGCAATCTCAAGATCGAGACTTGGGACGGTAAGCCCGGGACGAAGGCGTTCGGGTTCAGCTTCCAAGACGGCGAGGTCGCGCTGATCGATCAAGATGTGGTATCGACTGCCGTGAGCGGCCCGCAAGTGACCGTGACACTTGGCAGACCGCTTCCACCTGGGGCGCGCTTGTTCTATGGCAGCGGCGCCGACGGCCAAGGCAAGGCGACGCTCCGCGATGCGACCACAGGCCTGCCGGTGCAGATGATCTTCGATGCGCCGCTGCGCTGACGACAGGATTCGCAGCCGGCTCCCGTCATCAACCGGCGAGACGGAGGTTGCGGAAACGAGGAGGTTGAGAAAATCTCGGCCACCTCGAGCACAGGCAACGCCCAACGCTGCGTTTCCATGGCGACGGCGATGAAATCTCCTGGATTCCGAGAGATATGAGGGTTTCGTCGCCAGTCCGTCACCGGAACGTCGCTTACCCTGCCGCCCCACACCCGAATGCCGGTAATGTCTCCCACCATAACGCACCCTCGCATTCCCACTCCGTGCTGACTTCGACGTTGACAGAACCTCCCCAAATCCCAGGAAAACCGAGGTTGCGTCAACGTCAACGCGGTAGACTCGGCGGCAGGACATCGCACCCGGCGCCGGTGACGATCCCCCACCGACACAACTCCGCTGGATTCCGGCTTTGTGCTGGCGGCGTTGGCGAATCCACGTCTGGATTTCCCCGATGAACGCACAACCAGAAGGTCCGTATGCGAATCCCCCATAGCCTTGAGGCAACATTGCCTGAAGGCTGTTGGGCACGACGAACTCGGCCTTGCATCGACACGTTGCGCGGGAGAAAACCTGCCCGGGCCGCTGGCTCACGCCAGTACCTGGCAAGGTTCTCATACGCCCTGCTCGCCGCGTGCGACTCCCAGACCCGCAACTTGGAGGATTCGAAGCATGGCCGACGATACCGACCTGACCGACAAAGTCGTCGAAACCGCAGCCGACCCCGCCAAGGCCGGCGTTACGGTCGGCTCGTTCAGCAAGAACTTCTGGCAGCAAAACCAGCCCTTACTGGCTTGGCCTTTCCGCTATGGCCGATTATTCGTGCGGCGGATTAGCGTCGCAGGACGCCCATTGGTCCCGTCAGTGACCAGGTTGACAAGGATCGGCGGGCCGCATCAGCCCGGCGCTGACCGCCTACCGGACGACGCATGAAATCCTGGCACGGCTGGCGGCGGTCGGCCCGGGGCTCAGGATAAAGGCTTGATAAAAAGCACTTCGGCGCGGTTCATCCATTTCTCGCGCAGACAGACGCGGAACCAGCCGTCGCTGTTCCGTGGGTTGACGCGGACGCCGGAACGGTCGCCGAATTCCTTCAGGTCGTACACCGCCCAGGTCTTGCCGAGGTCGGGTGAGAAAATGAAGCCGGTGTCGCAGGGATTGGCGCCGCCGTATTCCGGGACCAGGATCACTCCGTCGTCGATCGTCATCGCGGCCAGTTCGTACTTGGCATCGAAAATCCGCGTGTGCTTTGCTTTATCGGCGAGGTCGGCCGGGTTGCAGCGGAAAATACCGCGGTCGTACGGCTCGCTGGGGTTCTTCGGACCGTTGGCGTCGGCGACCCAGTAGACCTGACCATTCACGAAATTGATCCCGCCGGATTTGTAGCGTGAGTTGGCGTCCGACGAGACGAGCACCTGCCAGTTCCACGAGTCCGCCGCGGCGGCGTAGGTGCCGCGCAGCCAGTGACATTCCTTGCCGTGGCCTTCACCGTGGTCGAGATCACCAGTGCAGGCGTAGAAGGCATTCTCCGCTGGGTTGTAGGCCACGGAATGGACGTGGCGGCAGAGGACCGGGTTGTCGGGATCGCCGAGGAATGTCGCGGGCGCAGCGTCTTTTTGCTGAAAGTGGGGATTCCGACCGAACGAATAGGCGATCTTCACCGTCTCGCCCTGGTCGGTCGAGTAGTAGATGTTCACCGGCGCCGCGCCGTGTTTCACATTGCAGTAGTTGCCCCAGATCAGCATTTCCCTGCCATCGATTTGGCAGGTATGAATGCCGTCGAGGGAATAGAAATACGAGCCGGGTTTCTTGGGATCACTCGGGTTGTGCGGCAGGTAGGGGCTGCCGTCGCGATCCTTGACGACAATCTCTCGGTAGGTCTTGAGATTGTCGGTGCTCAGGTAGATCTTCGTCAGCGTCGCGAAGACGATATTTCCGCTGCCGAGAATGCTGCTGAACATGATGTTCTCGGAATCGGCGAAATCGGCGCTGCGAGCCCAGGTCTTGGCGTTGTCTTCGGAGACCAAGACCTTTCGGTCGCCAATTGCGAAGGCCTTGTTGTCGCGCTGCGTATCAATATACGGACCGTCGGGTGGCGAGAGCCGGTACAAGAAGTGATCGGTTCTGCCGATGCCATCCGGCGCGGCGAGTACGGCGGAGCGGGGGAGCAGAAAGCTGCCGGCAGCGGTGGCTGCCGCAGTGGCAAGGAATTGGCGGCGGGTAGCGGGTGTGTTGCGTTTCATTTCAATTGGATGCGATCGCAGCCGCGATCGTCGGTTGGGGTTGTGGGAAAATCGATTTCAAAGGCGATACCGGCGTCCCGGCCATACACGTCAGGTTAACGAATTCCGTGAATGCTAGGGCAAGCGATTTTCTCGCTTCAATGTGCGGACGGCAACTCGTTACTTTCTCACACTCTATCATGTACTCCAGCCCTCAGCGACTGAAAACCTCGGGAAGCAGGAGCTCAGCCAAGAAACGGCCACAGAGGAGATAACCGTCTTGCGGCCGACGGGGCGACTCGGGATCGTCTTGGGCTGGGCGATATCCGTCAGATCTGGCCGCATTGCACGGATGTAGGAATCGTCGGTGAAGCTGGTCTTGGCCCAAAAACAGGTTGTGGCATTCGTGCCACAACCTATTCCGATCCGAAGTACAACAGTCGTGCGGCGGAAATACCGCAAGGCTATTGGCACCGTTGTCGGGCTGGTGGGCCCTCCCCGGCATTCGGTCCGGCCTCCGGAACCGGCGCCGTGCGAAAGCGACGGCGGCGAGGACCACTGCCGTATCAGAACGTCTTCTCCAAGGCATCCAGGAAACGGCTGGCGCTCTTTGCCGGCCGGGATCGTGTACCAGGGCCTCCTACCCGATCCGCTCTGAGGTGGGCTGCAAGAATCTCATACACTCTGGTGCGGGTAGCCGGTTCACGACTCTAGCTTTGGAGCGTGGTAGATACGCACGAGTTCCCGCAGGCGGATTTCTGGACCACGTTGTGGCCAAACATCGATATCGTTATGCTGTGCCCGCACCGGTGTTGCCAAACAGTTTGATGCTCGACAGGAAGTCTGGCTCTGCGCGCAGATTCCCGGTGAATAGGTTGACACCGGGACGGGGCCTCAGTCAGACTGGTGGTCGGTTGAGTGCAGAGCCACCAGAGCGTCACCCCAAGTGCGGAGAAATTTCCATGTCTCTCAGAAGACCATTTTTCATCGGTCCCTTCCTGATGCTCTTCTTTCAAGCCACAGGTTGGGCTGCTGTGTCGGCGCCCGTGCTCCAATGGGGCTCCACGATGGTCGGAACCCGCGGTGGCAGCGTTTACTATCTCAACGACAGCGTTGTGGGCGGCAATGTCTTAGGCGCCAGAATCGCCTATGGCCTTTATGAACAGCGAGCAGACGGCACGGTCGTCCATTCTCTGGCGACGTCACCAACAGCCGCGGCCAAGTCCGCGGTACGTGTTGGCGACTATGTCTATTTCACGGGCAACGAAGGCGGCGTCTACCGTACGCGGGTCGCCAATACGCCCACGCCCTGGTCTTCGTTTGCGGCCGTGACCATCAGCAATGGATTGGCGCTGGAAACAATGGCCACCGACGGTAAGTGGATCTTCGGTTCCACTACGGCCGAAAATGACCAAATCCACGCCTACTCAGTGGATGCAGCCACGGGCGCGCTGACTCTGCAGTGGTCCACCACGGGAATTGCCGGGCGCGTTCGTGGTTTGTGCTGGGACGAAAGCGGCTACTTGTATACAGTGGATGGCGGAGGTACGAGCGAGAGTACGGTTGGCAACACCGCCAATATGTATGCCATCGCCGCCAACAGCGGCGCCACCACCGACATGGGCCAGATCACTTTCAACGGGCGGCTATACCAGACGTTACGTGAGGGCAACCAGATCATCGTATTTGACTCCTTCCGGGGCACAGACGCACCGGCCGGCCAAATGTACGTTTACGACTTGGCTTCTGACACCTCCCTGGTCCAGGCCACCCCTTCGGCTGTTTACGATCCTGCTGAAATCGACTGCATCTACGGCGCCGCTATTGACGGCAACCACTTGTGGCTCACCAGCGGCGGCGGCAAAACCTATGGTTATCTCATATCAAAGCCGTCGGCCAGCAAAACAACTGGCCGATCCGCAAGTGCGCCTTGAAGTTGCATGCGATCTTCCGGCTTGCGGTTGAGGTACTGCGACCCAGCCGCCCCTCACGTATCCACTCCGAACCCCGTCGGCACCTTTTCCGCCAGTTGCCGATGCACCACGCTCCCCTTCACCGGCACCAGTTTTGGGACGGCCCTGCCGCGTTCCGTCCAGCGGATGGCGAAGTGCGGTCGGCGGACGTGCGGTGTGACTTCGATCTGCCGGCCGACATTCCAACCCACCTTCCCTCGCCGCTGCGCCTTGGCCACCAGTCGTTTGCGCAACTCCTCGTCGCCGTCCTCGAAGCGGCGCAGATCGTCGGCGAGCACCTCGGGCTCGATGATCGATGGATCCTTGTCGAGAAAACACAGGGCGCACGCCAGACGGACACAGTCGAGCGTGGCCTGCGGGTCGATCGGTAGCCCCATGTGAATACTCTCCGATACTGGCAGCTTGCCGACCGCTTCTTCGATGGTGGAGCCGGGTGCCAGTGAGAACGACTGATAGGTGTAGATCGGGACGGGGGTCGACAGCGGGGCCGACTCGCCGTAGTCAATCCAGATCATCAGAATCTGGCCCCACTTCTGATGGTCCGCCTGCGACATCAGAAAGCAGCGGGCGGGAACTTCGCCTCCGTTATGCGCAAAGGCGATAGGTTCTTGGCCCTCCGGGAAACGGACCGCGATGGAAGGGCATGGCGATTTGAGCAGACTGGCCTCGATGTTCAGCGGGAAGTTGATCAGGGTTTTGGCAATGCCGGGCCAAACCTTGTAGTACGGCTGGCCGCGCCGATACCAATTCGTTTCGCAGTGGACCTGGGCGAGAAAGATGGGACTCTGTGCGAAGATCGGCCCCTGCTGGACAACCGAAGCGTAGAACTTCTCTGGCGGCAGCCTAGCCAGCGGGTCATCGCGATCGCCACCTTTACGGTAGGTGGCGTAGTACGCTTCGTAGTTGTGGAAGTTCACGGCTGGTTCTCCATCGCTCGTTACGGCTGGGGCGCCATGCGTTTCACTTCCGTGCGGCTGGGGCGGTACACCCGCGAGTATAGATCCGGCGAAGGGTTGTTTCCATCGCGAGCGTTCGCCGTTTTCGGCTGTCGTACATGACCGTAAGAGTGCATGACAGGACGATACCGCCATCGCGTCAACTCATCTGAACAGTATCGTCCAGCCCCAACTCCTTCAGCCCCGATCGCGCCTCGTCAACCTTCGAGTCGGCCTGGTCTGGCTCGAGGGGGACTTGGAAGGAAACCTCCAGCTTCAGCCCCGGCGATGAGGTAAAACGGGTAAGAACCTTGGTGTAGAAGTTCATCCACTTCTGCGGCGGCACATCCCCGTGCCACGAGACCGTGCGTTTTCCGGGGGGAGGTGGCGGCGGGGGTGTGTCCTTCGTGACGATCCTGACCTCGGCAACTGCCTCCAGGCCGCTGGCCTGGGCATGTACGCTGTAGACGCCGCCGGTGTCGCCGGCCGTGAATACGCCCTCGTTCGTGACTGCGCCGCCCTTCGCTGACCACTGGACGGCGGGAGTGGGGAAGGGCTGGTTGTACTGATCCTGGGCCGAAACCGAGAACTCCGCCCGCTCGCTCGCCTTGATCGTCGCCTGCTCTGGCCGAATGACGAGCCGCGCAAGCCGGGCCGGTTCCAACAGCTTTTGGGCATCTTCGGCCTTGAGGATGTACACGTCCTCGGAAAGCTCAACTTCCGTGTCAAACAGGCTTTCCTTGAGCTTCTGGAGCTTGATATTCCCCCGGCTATCTTTGGTCGCGTAGCCCAAGAGGCCCTGGGTCACGCCGTCACAGATCGCCCGCTTGATGATCTCGGGATTGAGGAGCCGGGGCAGTTGCGGCGACGAATAGAAGGCGTCCCGCACCCCGGCCGTAGACCACTCGATCAGCGCAGGGGGCCAATATCTTCGGGGCACTTCGGCCGCGGCACGAGCGAGTTCGGCTTCGCGGTGAGCCGGCTGAAGAATGCCCATCGCTACCTTGTTGCCAATGAGCCAGTTGCGGCTCGCTGGGAACTACGGATGCTGCTGGTCAGTATCCGGGGCCGCGAGGACGGCCGGCCTATCAGGCGAACGTTTCGCAGGCGTTCGGCGGCGACTTCGGGATTCGACGCGGACTGGCACCGATAGTTCGGTTGAATGACCGCACATTCCGCTCCCTGCAGCGTCAGGGGACCGAACAGCCTAACGTAGCTTGGAACTTTCCCGCGCGAACCTCGCGCCAAGCAGATAGGGCAGCCCGATTTAAGGGGGGTAATGGATTCCCAGCAGCCCTTCCGGTAGACTAACTTCCGCCCGAGTCGCGCGGCGGAAGCGAGCCTCGGCAGCTCGATGGGCCGCATGGCCGCACATACGGGGCAGATCGTCACATGGAACGACATCATGAACTCGAATCACGAGTTCGCCCCTGAGGTCGACAAGCTGACCATGACGTCTCCGGCCCCGCTGCAACTCCAACCGGACGGCAAATACCCGGTGCCGCAGCCAGGACTGGTGAAAGACCGCGAGTATTGACATGCCTCAGAACCCCCAGAATCACGATGGCCGGTTGCTGCGTCTGCGCGCCGCTTGCCACGCGGCGTTGTTCTTGTTGCTAGTTTTCTCGGGGCAGCTCCCTGCCGGCGAGGTCTTTCGCGCGCAAGCCGGCGATACCCTCACCGCGCTGGAAATGGACGTCGGCGATGGGATAGAGTTTACGCTGCGCAGCGGCCGAGTCGTCACGTTTCTCCTCGAAGACACCGACGCCGCAGTCGTCGAACGGGTCGAACCCGGTGGAGTCGTCTATCGGTTTTCCTGCCGCCTGCAAATCGACGGGCAGCCGGTCGAACTGCGGCGGTTCGTCTCGACGCAGGAGTGTTTCTACGAACCGTACGTCATTGACGGAGTGCGGATCTGGCCTGATATTGTGCGGGACGTGTTCGACTTGATTCCCGTCCGCTATCCTCGCGAGGGCAACCTCCAGTGCGTGCCCCGCAAGGCGGCGCGATTCGCGATGCAGGACGCGACTCTGCGGATCTGCCCGCAAGAAATGCAGCCTTGGTTGGAGGAACAGGAGAATTTCATCGACGTCGGCCGCTGCTACAACGGAGACGACTGCTATCTTGGTCCCTATTTGGGACAGGCTTGCCACGTGGGCCTGGACATCAATCATCCCAAGGGGAGCCTGCTGTTGGCGCCGATCGACTTCGATACTCAGGCGTACTTCAACAGTCTCGCGGCGGGCGACAACAATAATCGCTGGCGCGGCATTCGGAGGTGGCCGAACGGTGACGTGTGGGCACTTCAGACGCACCACCTCATCGACCTGCTTCAGCCGGAACGGGTGCCGATTCAGGCCGGCACGCGCTATGCCACCACGGCGGGAACGGCCGTCGGCAGCCACCAGCATACCCACTTCGAATTCAAGATCGGCCGCAAGAACCGGATCCGTCCCCTGCCTGCCTCCCAGGAGTCGGCATCGATCGCCTCTCCGATCGATTTCGACGATGACTCGGCTGCCGCCCAACACGACCCCGAGGTGCTGCACCTCGATCCATGGATCGTCTTCTGGCAGATCTTCGAGGACCGCCGCGCGAGAAATCATGAACTGCGAGCGGCCATGAGCCCGCTGGCGCCGGCCACCACGGGCCAAGCGGTCGCCTTCTCTGCCCGAGGTGGCCGGGAAGGCGGCAGCGGGTTGTCCTGTTTCTGGACGTTTGGCGATGGAGGTTTCGCTACGGTTCCCGATCCAAAGCATGTCTTTTCGCGAGCTGGAGTCTTCCCAGTGACGCTCGTCGTGGATGACGGCCGGCGCCGCGCGACATGCACGCAGCACATTGTGGTCCGTGGCGAACCGGTAACTGGTCCGGCCTTGGCCCTTGAGTCTCCCGACGAGCCCTCTTTTCGCCCGCGACCGGCTCACGTGGCAGACGTGTATGGCTGGCCGGTCAAGCGGATGCCCCATACGCTGCGTTTCGCCGCCCGCGCCTCGCGTCCCGCGCCGGATCCCAAGCAGATTAAGTGCCGAAATGCCGGCGGCGGCGAACTGCCTCAAGCCCACTTGAGTGTTGAGTACCAGCGCGGCTCGGGTTGGCTGAGCTTGACTTGGAGCGATCCTCGGACACTTTGCGCCGGCGTCGACGCGTCCTCGCTGGAGCCGGGCCTGTATACGGCACAAGGTATCGTCGTTTGTCCGGGCGCCCTCAACTCGCCGCAATGTTTTCGCGTTGAGTTGGAGGTTCGTTCGCAGCCGCCCTTGGCGGGGACAACGATTGACGATAGTGACGACGGTTTTTTTGCCACCCCATATTTCTGGGTCGGCCACCGCTTCTGCCGTGTGCCGCCCGCTCGCCGCGGGCAAAACGGCTTCTATCTGACCGATGGAGCCAATCCGGCAGCGGGCGAGTTTGCCCGCTTCCAGCCCGACCTGCGAGCCGGAACGTATGAAGTTGCCTTGAGCGCGGCGACTCCGTTCCGGCCGGATACGGAATTCTCGGTCCGCATCCGGCACCGCAGCGGCGACACGACGGTGCGAGTCTGCCCACAGAAGTCGAGGCTCCTCGGCAGTTTTCAGTTTGCCGAGGGCTCCGACGGCTATCTGGAGATCGCGGCAGGCGGTTCGAAAGGGTTGGTAATTGCGGACGCAGTCACGTTCACCGCCGCGGTCCCGCAAACGGAGTCGCCGCAAGAACGGGGCGGGCGGTGATCCAGTTGCCCCGCCCGATTCTGGATGCTCGGAGACCGGTTGCGATCCGATACCACGGCTTTCGCGGCGGACCGATCAAAATCACCGGGAACGCTTTGAAATCGGCGGCCTGCGTTAGCGGCCAAGTGTGAACTTCAGTCCGTACGGGCACTTTGGGAGCGATCTCGAAAAACTCCATGCCGTCGCGACGCGTCAGATTGGCTACCGACCGGACAACGCGCTCGTCCCAGAGAATGGAGTAGGGAAACGACAGGATGTCGCTCATGTGAATCCCCCCGCTCACCACCACGGCCCCTTTGGCGCTCTCCCCCAGCGCCGCCGGAATCAGCGAGCCGACCGGAGCGAAAATCATGGCTGCGTCGAGCGGGTGCGGAGGCGTGTCCGTAGAGTCGCCTGCCCAGATGGCGCCGAGACTACGGGCAAACTCCTGGGCGTCGGTGTCTCCCGGTCTTGTAAAAGCGTAGATCTTTTTCCCTTCATAGACCGCCACCTGGGCGATGATGTGTGCGGCAGCGCCGAAACTGTAGATACCCAGGTGTTCGACGTTTTCGCCTGTCAGCGCCTTCTCGTTCGCAGCAGACCAAGTGCATCTCTTGAGCGCATCAGCCTGAAAAAGGGGAATCCGTTGCTTCATCGCGTTCACAGTCTCCTGGTACTTTTCGTCACGCTCATGTCTATCTTCTGGCACCGTCCGGCCTTTCGTTCGGCATCCCCACCTACGCCAGCCGATACCCGTGTGAGCGGTGAGGTGTACCGAGACAGGGACACCGTATCGGATTCGGACCGCGAGGCCGCTCTAGCAAGTCGTCGATTGTCGGCCCGCCAAGACTCCTTGATTCCACCGCTTTCCCGCCTCGCCATCACTCTCTACAATGGCCGCGTCCCCATACCGGAGACCTTCCCGTGCATTTCCACGACTGGACCACACTTGCCAGCGTTGCCCGCGAGCTGGGCCTCCCCGCCGAGCAGATCTACGCCGAGATGTACCGCGATGCCCGTGCGATGGACGATCCGGTCTCCCGCGCCTGGGTGACGGTAGAGCCACAGTGGATCGCCGCTCGCAAGCCCTATTATCTCGTCTACCCGTCAATCATCCCGGCTCTCACTCGGCTCAAACTGGACCTGGACTGCGATCTCGTGCGCCTGCCGATCTCGAGCCTGCTATTCCGCCTCCCCAAGGGCAATGCACTCGGAGAACCCGAGCCTCGGTGCATCCTGGCGTTCACGGCCCCGGCCGATGAGGGTGGCACGAATCTCGGCATCCTCATCGACTTTGGCGAGCGGATACCAGGCACGCCGTATCCCTTGTACACCGGCCGCACGTTCAACCTGACGCCGGGCCTGACCGTCGAGCGGTCCATCGCCAACATCACGCGGATAGTGGGCACCAACCTTGGATTGGAGATCCAGGAGTCGGTCATCATGGATTGCCTACGTCTCGTGCTGACCCGCTGCCTCCTGGCGGACGATCCCAGTATCATCGAGCCCGACGTTCTCACCAAGGACCAGCAGCGCTGGGATGCCGGTCACGACCCAAAGCTTGTCGAGAAGGCCCACCGGCGGGGAAAGGTCGGCTGGATCGTCGGCCGGCAGATCGAGGTGCTGCCGCATTACCGAAGACCGCACCCGTGCCTTGTGTGGACCGGTCCCGGGCGGACGGTGCCCAAAATTGTCCTGAGGAGCGGGAGCGTTGTTCACCGGGAGATCATCGAGCGAATGCCGAGCGGGTATGATGAAGGCTGACATGTATCATCCCCGCCCGATACCCTACTTCACGCCTGCGTGCATTGTCCTCGCCAAGGGCAGCACCACTACCGAACCGCGCCGCCGGATGGTGGAAAGCATCTGCCGCGTCTACCCCGATGCGGACGTAATAGAAGCCACGGATACCCCGCACAACAAAGTGCCCCTTGAGCATGACGGGCTGCTGGGCCTGCACAGCGAAGGCAAGCGGACGCTGGTTCTGGCTGAACACCGCAGCGCCGTGCGGTTCAGCTCAGAATCCGGCAACTGCTGCCCCAACTACTGGCACTTCTCGCCCTACGGCTTCTGCCCGTACGGCTGCCACTATTGCTACCTCGCAGGGACCAAGGGTGTGCAGCCCTCGCCCACGGTCAAGCTGTTCTTGAACCTGGAAGAAATCCTCGAAGAAATAGGCCGGGTGAAATTGGACAGACCCACGGCGTTTTACCTGGGCAAGCTCCAAGACGGCCTCGCTCTTGATCCGCTGTGCGGGTACTCCCGCCAGATTGTGCCGTTTTTCGCCAGCCAGAAACACGCTTACCTGACTCTGCTTACGAAGAGCGCCGATGTCTGTAATCTCCTGGATCTTGACCACCGGGGGCATAGCATCCTGTCCTGGACGGTCAGCCCACCGGAAATAGCAAGGGAGTATGAGCCGAACACGCCGCCAGTAGAAGACCGCCTGGAAGCGATGCGCCAGTGCAGCCTTGCAGGTTACCCCATCCGGGCCGTCGTTATGCCGATCCTCCCGGGCTACGAGTACGGTGACTTCCTCAGGCGGCTCGTCTCCGAGGTGCCACTGTCCCGTATTACCCTGGGCTCGATCTGCTCTTACTCGGGGGCAGTCCGGCTCGGGCCCCGACGGCGCCATCGATCTGCCCGAGATTCGATGGCGCCGGTCCGCTGAAGTCGCCAACCATCCGCTAAGCAGCATAGGCAGGAAGCCGAGCAAGATGCCCAACTGCCAGTCAGTTCAACAGTTCCAACTCGCCGGGCGGCACCTTTGCTGAGTTGGGGTGGGGGCCCCGGTCCAGACGTGGCGCAGAGGTCTTCCATCGCTCGGCCGCCTCGCTCCAGCGTCTTCTGCGGGCCGGATCAAGGAGTGGATCGCCCGTCTCCTCACGCCATGCGTGCAGGACCGATTCCAGCCGCTGCCGCGCGGCCGCAACCGCCTGGTTCTCCGCCACATTTATCGTCTCTGCCGGGTCGTTTCGTAGATCGAACAGTTCGACCGGATCCTGGTCCTGCTGCGGCTGGAAGTTCAGCAGCAGCTTGTAGCGGTCGTCACGAACGGTTCGCTGCGGCAAGTACATGTTGGCCGTGTGGAAGTTCATCTCCGTGAAAAGGTACTCGCGCCAGGCGGGCGAGGGTTGGCCCTCCAGCAGCGGCTGGAGCGGCCGACCGGCAAGTCTTCGCGGCAGCGCCGCGCCGACGGCGGTAAGAATCGTCGGCATGACGTCGATCATCGAGACAAGCTCGCTCCGCACCTGTCCTGCCTTAGCGACGTCGGGCCACTTGATAATCAGGGGCACCTGCACGCCGAGTTCGTAGCTGGTCGTCTTGCCGTCTTGGACCGGGGCTCCATTGTCCCCCAGGAAAATCACGAGGGTATCTTCCGTAAAGCCTGCCTCCTCCAGTTCGTCGAGGAGCATGCCGACGCCGATGTCCACGCGTGCGACGCAATCATAGAAGACAGCCGTGATGCGTTTCGCTGCCTCGGGAGTCCGTGCATTGAATGGCAGCGGTTCAATCTTCGCGGGATCGAGCGGCCGCTCTGGCAGGCCGTCGATCTGGCGGACGTCAGGCGAGTAAGGGCCGTGAGGGTCAAAGTAGTTCACGTAGTAGAAGAACGGCTGACCAGACTCCTTGGCGGATGCGAAGAAGTCGCGGCTCTGTTCGGCGACCCAGCGAATCTTCTGCGTCGCCACCGCGCCGTTCTTCTTTGGCTGCCAATCGAACGGAAATTCGGTGCCTGGCGCGACGTGAAGCTTTCCGATCAAGCCCGTGCGGTAACCAGCCGCCTTGAGCAGCGCCACCAGATTCGACTGTCCAGGATACATGGAGAATCCCAGGTGCGCCAGTCCATACTGGCCGTTCTGGTGGGGAAAGAGCCCCGTCAGCAACGAAGCCCGCGACGAACTGCACGACGACTGAGTCACGTAGGCGCGCGTGAACCGCACACCGCCGGCCGCTAGGGCATCGAGTCGTGGAGTCTCCAGTCGCGTCTCGCCGTAGCACGAGAGCTGATTTCCAAGATCGTCGGCAGTAATGAGAAGGATGTTCGGCGGCTGTCCGGTCACGTTAGCCGCCGGCGCGGCGTCCGGTAGGAAGACTACGGCGACTGTTAACGTCAAGGCGAGCGAGCGCATTGTTCGAAAGCTCCGAGCGGATCACAAGGAAGTGGCCAGGGGACTTGTTATGATGGCACCTGCGAACTCGCGTTTCAAGAGCGAGGACGCCACAGCAGGCTTTTCTGGCGCGCGGTCGGCCCCCGATAAGTCGCACGCCGAAACGAGATCGATGACGCAGTCCGTACGGAGCCGATCGACTCGTCCGCCGAGTCGGCGACTGGTTGACAGCTTCTGGCGCAACTCTCGGACTCTCGCGTGATGCGAACGAAGTGGTGAACGCGCTACGTTGGGAACGCATGCCCTGAAGCCAACGGTTGTTCGAAATGGTGGTTTCTTGGGAGTAAGCAACGGCGGGGAAAGGGGCGGCTATGGCGGCCTTCTCTTTCCGTCGCCCCATTGACTCCTCAATTCTTCCGTCCTAGACTCGGCGCGTGTGGGAAATCGAGTTTCCTGTCATTACGCAAGGAGGTGCGCGTGAAGAAGCTATTCGTAGTGATCGTGTGTGGCGCGATTCTGGCGCCCGTCGGTGCAGCCGCGGAATCGGCTGAAAGACCCAATATCATCTTCCTGTTGACCGACGACCAGGGCTGGGGTGACGCTGCCGCTTGGGGACACCCCTACTGCAAAACCCCCAACCTCGACCGGATGACGGCCGAGGGGCGCCGGTTCGGACAATTCTACGTGGCCAATCCCGTATGCTCGCCCAGCCGCACCGCCTTCATAACCGGGCGATATCCGGCGAGGTTCCGCGTGCATGGCCATTTCGCCGCCCACGAGTTGAACCAGGCCCGCGCCATGCCCGATTGGCTCGATCCGCAGGCGGCCATGGTGACCCGCCAGTTGCAGTCCGCCGGCTACGTGACCGGCCATTTCGGCAAGTGGCATCTGGGCAGCGGAGAGGGCGCGCCGGAGCCGGGCGAGTACGGCATCGACAGCTACGTGACGATCGTCTCCAACGGACCGCAGTTGCGCCCGACGGACGCGCTGCCCGAGCAGTACTGGTGGGGCAAATCGACTGGCATCATCATGGACCATGCCATCGACTTCCTCCGCCGCAATAGGGACAAGCCTTTCTATCTCAACATCTGGACGCTCGTGCCGCACGCGAAGCTGGACCCGACGCCTCAACAACTCGCGGTCTACGAGAACCTCGACCCGCGTCCCGACCACCCGGCGTTCGGCCGCTGGACGCAGGACTACTACAAGGCCGCCGACGATTTCCGCTCGCAGATGCAGGTCTACGCGGCTTCCATCACCGATCTCGACACGCAAGTCGGTCGGCTGCTCGACACGCTCGAACAGCTCGGCCTGGACCAGAAAACTGTCCTGTTCTTCAGCAGCGACAATGGGCCGGAAGACTACCACATCCGCAATGCGGCGAACGCTGGCGTTGGATCGCCCGGCCCGCACCGCGGCCGCAAGCGGAGCATCTATGAAGGCGGTGTGCGTCAGCCCCTGGTGGTCCGCTGGCCGGGCAAAATCAAGGCCGGCGTGTTCGACGGGACATCGGTCATCGGCGCCGTGGACTTCTTCCCAACCGTTTGCGCTCTGACAGGGGTGGCCCCGCCAGGGAACGCGGAGCTTGACGGCGAGGACGTGAGCGACATCCTGCTCGGCGGCCAGTCTCGGCCCCGTCAGAAGCCGCTCTTCTGGGAATGGCGCTCTCGGGTGGCCGGCAATCCCGACTACGCCCCGCCGCCGATCGCCGTTCGCGACGGCCCATGGAAATTGCTGACCGACGCCGATCGCAGCCGCGTGGAACTCTACGATATCCCCAACGATCCGGCGGAGACGAACAACCTCGCCGCAACCAATCCGGACGTGGTCGAGCCGCTCGCGAAGCTAGCTTTGGATTGGAAGGCGACCTTGCCGCCCGGTGAGGAACAGCCGCTGCCGCCTCGCAAGGCCAAACCGCAGGGCAAACCGATGCCGGACCGAGCCGCTATGTTCAAGGCCAAGGACAGCGATCGCGACGATACGCTCACTATCCAGGAGTATCTCCGCAATTTCCCAGATCAGGCCGAGGGTCGCCGCCGCTTTCCCACGTTCGACGCGAACGGCGACGGCATGCTGAGCAAAGACGAATTCATCACCATGGGCGGAAGGTTCAAACCGTGAACCGACGCGCCGGTGCGATTCATTCCGCCGCCGTCGCGGCGATCGCCTCAGCAACGGTCTTCACCCCGATCGGCTCCTTGTCCTTGAACGGCTCATCGGCGTCTCCACGCCGTGCCACAGCGGAGCCCCTTCCGGCGGAACGCCCGGGATGCTGGCCCCGTTGAAATAGTCCAACTTGGCGTAGCTCAATCCCTCCCCTCAGGCAACGCGGCGCTCCAGCCCGCCTTGAGCAGAGCAGCCATCTCTTGCTCCGCCGCTGCGTAGGCCGAATCGCCGGTCAGGTTGACCGTTTCCCACGGATCCTTTTCAAGATCGTACAAGGCTGCCGGCACCGGGCCTTTCTTCAAGGCAAGATAGCTGAACCTCCGCGTCCGCACCATCTGGCCGCCGTCGCTGTCGACCATGAATACGGCCTTCTTCCACGGTCGATCGGGACCGGTCAGCAGCGGCGCGAAACTGGTGCCCTCCAAGTTGGCAGGCGCGTCGAAACGGACCAATTCAGCCAAGGTCGGTACAAGATCGACGAACTCGACGAACTCGCGGCAACTCTTGCCGTTGGCCGGCGCGCCGGGTACTCGCA
>JAAYEH010000401.1 GCA_012728855.1 Rhodopirellula sp.
GAAATCGCCCGCAGCGTCTCACCGGCTCCCGTTGCTACCAATCCCATGCTGCCTAAAATCGCAGAGTGCATGGTGCGCCCGGTCCATTCAGGCCCGGCGTTTGCTCGTGACGAGTCGCGCTGGGGACATGGACGAAATAGCGGGACCGCCGCCTTCCCTGCTGCTCACCAGCGCATCTTGCTGCCTCGCAATTCGTCGACTACCGAGATCAACCATGCGCTGCCCAGGAGAATACCGCAATAAACGTCCAGGAGTGGCAAGACTTTCAGCAGTCTAAGGCTGTCCCGATGCATCGACAGGAAAAAGGCCGCGATGCACGACTGCACGAGCAGCAACGCTGCGAAGATCGCCAAAGCCGGCGGCAGAGTGCCGGATGTCGCAGCCAACGTAAGAAAGACGGTGAGGCCAACGACGTAGAAAGCGGGCATCAGTGTCAGATCGGGTAAATACGTAAGGCAAATCCACGCCCCTATTCGTCGCGGCGGCCTCTCTCCCTTTTCATTTCTGGATCTGCGGATAAACTTGCGAAGAACCTGGAACGAGCCTCGCAGCCACCGGTAGCGCTGGTTGATGAGGGTGAATGCCCGATCGGGAGCCTTGGTGAGAGAAACGGCGTCGGGCTCGTATACGATTCGCCCTCCGAGCGAGAGTATCGCCATGGAGAGATCGAAATCCTCTGCGAACGTGTCCCCTTCGTAAGGGCCCGTAACGCGGCCGGGATGTCCATAGGGCGTGAAGTTGTACTTGGCGAGCACGTCTTCCATGACAGAACGCCTAAACAGTCCCAAGGGTCCGGCGATAACCAGGACGGTACCGAAGAGGCTCTGGCCCATGCGCACCGCCCCATTGCCCATTTGGTATTCCAGCGCTTGCAGTTGCGTGATCAGGTTGTGGCGGTTGCGGACTCGAACCTGACCGGCAACCGCCGCCACTTTCGGATCCCCGAGCCGGCATACCATCCGGCGGAGCGCTCCCTCCTCGAGTCGCGAGTCTGCGTCGACGCACAGCATCAGTTCCCCAGAGGCTCGCTGGAAGGCATAGTTTAGGGCGCTCCATTTCCCGCCGTTCGGTTTGTCGAACACCCGGACCGAGACGCCGCCGTACTTTCCCTCGTACTGTTTCGCTTTCCAGAATGTATCGTCCGTCGAACCATCATTGATCACAAGAACCTCGTAGCTGGGATAGTCGAGTTCCAGCAGCGATTCCATTGCAGGTCCGATGGTCTCTCCTTCATTGAAGCAGGGAACAAGGATCGAGACATAGGGCGAGCAAGACAGCCCAAGCTGTCTCTGCCGCAGGTGCTCACGTCTCGCAAGAAAGGAAAGCCCAATAAAGAAGGCTCCCCGGCAACCGGAAAGCACGGCCACCAAAGCAAAAAACACTCGCCCGGCACTCGCGCTAAAGCTCGGGGCGGAATTCCCGCCGAAGTCGCTCGGCCAGACGCCGGACCGGCAGATGACGAAGAGCAGGACACCCAACGAGGACAGAAAACCGGCGGCAAACAGCGCCATTTCCACCCGCACTGAGATTTCCCGGCGGGGCCCCGATGCATCATCGGCGAAAGCCAAAACTGCCATGCTTCGCACTCACCTCGGCTGCGCGATTTTGAGAAGAGATTTCCGCTGCGGCCGATCGACGGGAAGAGCGGGGCTGTCCAACTCCCGCAAGAGCCGTTTGACCAGCTTCTCTAAATCCTCGCCGGTGATCACTTGCACCACCTGGAGCAATCGACGCAAATCGCCCCGAGGGGGAACGCCGTTGGTGCCGTGCAACTGAGCGAATCGACTCTCCTCTACGAGTTGCTTCAGGTCGCTGCCGATCCCGTCGTCCTCATGCAGGCCGGCCGAGATCAAGCGGATTGCCCTGGCCCGATGGCGGTCCAGGGCCCATTCCGCAGCGGCGATCAGATGACGGTCGATCTGGCGTCGCACAATAGCATCACGCAACTGGGTTCCCAGAAGATGAAGCAGGGCGCCCTCGGCCCCGTATTCGCCGAGCAAACATTCTTCCGCCTTCGCTCCAATCTCCGGTACTAGGCCGTGTCGATTGGGCCTTGCCAGTCTCCGGCCAGCCGCTGTCACGCTCCACCCTGCCACACCGAACGCGGCAAGGATCGCCCCCAGGACGAGGCCGGGATTGCGGATCAACCAGAGCCACCACCGAGGACTCACGAGAACTTCGCCTCCATCCGCCAGATACCAGACGGCCTCAGGGGGAGGCGTGCAGGCAAGTTCTGCCATACCGTACCAGGGATCATCGGGCAGTTTCCGCCAGCCGAAGAGTCTGCCCGTGAACCGCCGCTCCACAAAATGCCGCTTGCTCTCGCCGCTGTTGTTTTTCGGCGAAGCCAGTTCAAGCGCGACGGTCGTCGCCTTTTCCATGGATGCTTTATGCCACACCGGGACGCGAAGACGCAGGCGCAAGCCCTCTTGTCGACCGAGTACGAGCAGCGGCTCCTCTTCTTTGGCCGTGCGAGGCGAAGGGGCGCGGTAGACAAATTGCCCGCAAAACGGGGCGACTTCCTGCAGGGTTCCCACAAGTCCGGCAAGTGTCCCCTCAGCTTGGGAGAGTTGAACATCGATTTGTTCCAATTCCCGCTGCCGCAATTCAGCCGCTCGTGCGAGGTCTTCCTCCAATCGCTCGGTCAATGCCTGTTCTTCGGAAGTCACTCTCTTCAATCGCGTCGTCAGGCTGCCAATCTGCTCGCTGAAGGAAGCGTATTGAGCTTCCATCACCCTGGTGAATTCTGCCAGTCCTTGGTCGAGCTTTGCCTTCTGCGCGGCCGTGTTGGCCACCTGCTCACACAGCTTGTTGACTTCGTCCTGAGCCAGCTTGAGATCTCGGGTCCACTGCTCATGGGCCGCCTGGCTCGTGGCTTGCGTCAGCAAGAGCTGGCCGCTTCGCTTGAGTTGCTTCTCGTTGAAGTCGAGCGTCGAACAGGATTGGTCGAGTTCACGTTGGAGTCGGGCGATCGTGACTGACAGCCCATTGATTTCGTGCTCTCTCGCCAGGCGCTCTCTCGAAAGCTCCCGCTGGACCGTCCGTTGCTCGACGTCCAACTCGTCGAGGGTGGCTTGCAAGTGCCGCCGATCGTTGGCTGCGTCGAGCAGTCGGCGTGTGATCTCGGCGTCGGGCTCCAGCGGCCGCCTGTCGAGCACCGCTCGCTCCGCGCGAAGCTCATCCAACTGAAGCCGTACCACTTCGATTTCCGCGTGGCGTTCCGGCGAGCCGAACCGTGCGATGACCTCTCCTGCCTCGACCGACCTCTTCGGGGTGGTCCACTCAACCAACAGATCCTTGGGAGGGCGGACCGTGAAAAGCCCCTCTCCGTGAAGCAAGCCCTCGTTGCTGAGGATCAGTTCCACAGCAGCCGTTAGAACCATGCAACCAATTCCGCCGAAGAACGAGACGGTCGCCATCGCTCGCATCCAGCGAATCGGCCGCTGGTCTTGGAGTCCGGACTTTCCCGAATTGCTGTGTCTCGATCGCCATACATGCACAGCGCAGCTCAAGCAATAGAGCCCAAAACCGCTTGCCGCACCGACCATGGCAACGGCAAGAACCTGGTGCAACGCCATAAAAGCCCCTCCGCGAGCTTACCAATTGGCTCCCCTTGCCCAGCGATGCCAATGACAACGAACAGCTCGTCTATAAAAGATCCCTTCGTGAGGCTGGCCACGCTCGCGCTACCCCGGGCGCCTCACGAGCGCCCTCGCGCGACGTCCCTATGTGCAGCAAAGTAAACGCCACCACCGACCCCGCTCGGTGGGGCGATGTTTGGCAACTTAACCTGGGGAGGTGAAAACGGGGATAATAGGATCGGCTTGCTGGGTTTCCGTTTTTCGTCCTCATTTTCATCCGTGCCCCGGCTTTGCCATCCGTGCTATCAGAACAACTCAAGGACAAAGTAGCACGGATGGCAAAGCCGGGGCACGGATGAAGAAATCGGTGGAACAGA
>JAAYEH010000402.1 GCA_012728855.1 Rhodopirellula sp.
CCCACGGATCCGGAGGCGAACCTGGCCGCGGGTCGGCACCTGTGTTTCGTCAAGGGCAATTGGGCCCGCGGCGTCCCGATGCTGGCGCTGGGCAGCGACGCGGCGTTGAAGGCGGCAGCGATCAAGGACCTGCGCGGGGCGAATTCAGCCGACGAGCAGGCCGCGATCGGCGATGCTTGGTGGGACTTGGCCGAAGCCAAGCAGGGCGAGGAGCGAGACATGCTGCGACTGCGCGCCGGATTCTGGTATCGGCAGGCCGAACCCAAGCTGGCCGGAGGACTGGCTGCGCTGAAGGTCAAACAGCGATTGGAGGCGATTTCGAATCTCGGCCGCGAGATCCCCGCGGCTGCGCGAGGGCCAGCGGAGGCACAAAGCCCGCCACTGGCTATGGCTCCGTTCGACGAAAAAACAGCGAAGCAACATCAGGTCGTTTGGGCCAAGCATCTGAAAGTCCCGATGCTGTGGACGAACACGATCGGCATGCGTTTCGTACTCATTCCGCCGGGCGATTTCATAATGGGCGCGCCGGACTCTGATCGGCCCACCGACGGAAAAAAACCCCAGCATCGCGTGCGGATCACGACGCCGTTTTACCTCGGCGTTTGCGAGGTGACGCAGCGTGAGTACGAGTGGGTGACGGGGCGCAATCCCAGCCGCTCAAAGGAAAACCCCAACCAGCCGGTGGAACAAGTGAGTTGGCACGATGCAGTGGCATTCTGCCGCCAGCTGAGCGAATTGCCCAAGGAGAAGACGGTTGGGACGGTGTACCGATTGCCAAGTGAGGCTGAATGGGAGTATGCGTGCCGTGCGGGCACAACGACGTGTTACAGTTTCGGTGACAACGCGGCGATTCTTGGCGGCTACGCGTGGGAGAGTAGAAACTCGGGAGGGCGTATGCAACCTGTGGGGCAGTTGCGGCCAAATGCCTTCGGCTTATTCGATATGCACGGCAATGTGTGGGAGTGGTGTGTCGACTGGTACGCTCCCGACTACTACACGAAGTCTCCCGTAGAAGACCCGACGGGTCCTGATTCAGGCTCGTCGCGTGTGTTGCGTGGTGGCTCATTTCTTAACGACGATGTGGATCTCTTCCGGTGTGCGTTCGGCCTCGATCGCCCGCCCGACGATCGGTATGGCGACCGGGGTTTCCGCGTTGCCAGGACTCTGGCTCGATAAGCTTCTACTCCATAAGAATTGACATTGGGGAGACCGACGATGCGATTGAGTCCACACCGTACGATCGTGATTCTCGTGGAAAGCGTGTTGATGGTGACCTCTGTCGCCGCGGCAGGCGAATCAGCCGCTCAGCCAAAGACGCCCGTCCCGGACGCGGCGGCTCAGCAAACGGCCAAGAAGGCGGCGGGCGAGTTGTTTGCGGAGCGTTTCACCCAGGCCAAGACGACCGCCGAGAAGACAGCCCTGGCGACCGACATGATGGACGCAGCGGGCAAGATCCAGGCTGGTTCGGCGGACCAGTATGTTCTGCTGAAGATCGCGCTCGATGTGGCTGCCGGGACCGGCGACGCGGCAACCGCGCTGCAAGCGGTCGAACGACTGCTCGAACAGTTCGACGAGCCGGCTGCCGAATTGATTGGCGAAACGCTGCTGACGGCGGCTCGGCAAGCCACCACCTCCGCCCAACACAAGGCGGTTGCCGAAGCGGCCCTGAGCATCGCAGGGAAGCTGTCGGACGCCGACCAATACGAGACGGCGGTCCGGTTGTGCGAAGCCGCAAGGTCATCTGC
>JAAYEH010000403.1 GCA_012728855.1 Rhodopirellula sp.
TACGGCAAGGAGCGCTTGTGCAATACGCAAGCAGATCGGCACGCGATGTGCGCGCGGCATCTTCTGTGCCAAGCCCTCGGAATGTTTGTAAAGCATGGCGTTTCGCCAAGGTTTGAAAATCGCACGGCTTGCCGATCTGGATGAGGTGGTCGAGAGGAAGGGCGACGGAGCCGTGGCCCTGAAACGGGGAGGGCTGGAAGGGGTAGACGATACGAATGTCTACTCTTTCGGGCATGTCGAAGTGCTCCCGACGCCTGTCGCGGGCGACGTGAAGGAAGTCCACGATGGCGTCGTTGCACGCCTGATGCAACACGGCACGTCGCGGTCTTTTCTTCTTCCGTCGAAAACACGGACTATAAGTGAGAACGCTTGCCGCCGAGACGGCAAAAAGACACCGGACCCCTAGCCCGGAAATCTGCATGCTTCCCAGGAGCGGTCCAACGCGGCGCGGAATTTGAACGGTTACGTCTCCCGCTTCAGCCTTCCAGAGCGAAATCGAACTTGTTGCTCCCCTGATCAACCTGGGCGCTCAAACCGCTGGTGCGAGGATCGCGGTATTGTTGAGGGATGTTCGAAACCTCTTTGGTCTCATGCGTTGTTTCGCCGGTGGAGGAGTCTGTCCGGGTTTCCGTGGGCGGCATCACGGACACCTGGTACTGTCCGGGCTCCAATCCGCCTTTCACGGTATCGATTTCGTAAATGCCGCCAGGCTGCAATTCGGCCTGGCCGACCCTGCCGCTCTCGGCGTTGTAGAAGCTGATGATTCCCGCTTCAACGGGCTGACCGTTGTGTGTCACGGTGCCGCTGATCCGGCCAATCGGCTCCGAACTGCCGCACCCGACGACAACCAGTGCCGCGGCGACGGCAAAGAAGACGACGCTTACAGTTCGATGGAACATTACAAATCCTCGCCAGTGGATGGAGAGAGTAAGAAAAATGATGGCTGCCGCCCCTGGCACGCAGACGTCTCTGCCTGCAAGAGCTGAACGAGCGAGCCGTTAACCGGCATTTCCCAAACAACGGAAACGATCGGCTGCCCCCGTCCGCCATGGGCGGGGGCAGCCCGCGGATGTCTATCGGGCACTCCGCACGCTTTAGAATTCTCCGAGCACGTTTCCGTCGTCCCGGTTGGCCAAGTGGCGGGCCGTCGGCAGTGGGATCGTCTCGCTGAGGAACCGCACCGACCCATCGCCGAGCAGAATGTTGGCTCCGCCCGGGTGCGCCGACTGGATCGGCGTGTTGCAGTCTTCTCTTCGGGTGCCCGGAAGGCCGCTGCTCGGCGTCAGATAGTCCTTCGTGCCGATCGGTACCGCGACGGTGGTCAGATTGAAGCAGCGGGCACCGTTGGTGTCAGTGGGATATGTGCCGTTGCCGTTCGGGTTTGTCGAACTGTTGTGTCCCATCCAGGCCCCACTGGCGCTCTGCGGACGAATTTCCGTCCTGGTTCCGGTCGAAGTACGCCCCCAGTCGCTCTGCTCGCCGATCATCATGGTGTTGCTCGTTCCGTCGCGGATGTCGCGGAAACTGAACGCCCGATTTTTGATGAAAACTCCGCCGGCGGATACGGGGCCGCGTATCGCGGTGTGATCGGTCGTCGAATGATCGTCGCCGCCGCTGATCATGACATACGAGGTAAGGAGGAGCTTTCGGCCGGTCGTCGGGGCTACCGTGCAAGACGCGCAGTCAATCGTACCGGTGACATCCAGCGGGCTGGATGGGCAGAGCAGAGCCTTCAGGGCCATTCCGTTTAAGCCCATGTTCGGATCGCTCGCAGTGCTGGCGAAATAGTACGAGTTGGTGTTGAAGACCAGACTATCGCGAAGTGCCCCTTGCTCCAGATAGGAGAGAATGAGAACCCAGCCGGTCGGTCCATGGCCGATGGTCACGTTGCCCGAAGGGAACGACTTGAAGCTGTCGTGGTAATTGTGCATCGCCAGGCCGATCTGTTTCAGATTGTTGGTGCACTGGGATCGCCTGGCCGCCTCGCGCGCCGCTTGCACGGCAGGCAGCAGCAATGCGATTAGAATGCCGATAATGGCAATCACCACGAGAAGTTCCACCAGAGTAAAACCCGCTCTCTGTCTTGATCGCATGATCCTCTCCTCTTCACCAGAGTACGCCCCGAAAGGCAAATAGTCCTCAACGATCCGAGCTGCACACGCGTGACGCGCTCGTGGAAAAAAATCGCGAGAACGGTTCCGACCGCCTGTTCCGCGAGGCGACATGAAGCGGCGTGAAAGCCGCAATCGCCAGGCAGGTCTGCTCTTGGGAGCGAGAAGCGAGAGTGGTTGGAGGGCTGGCTCGTGTTCCGGCTTCGGGCCAAACACTCGGAAGAACCGCTTCACCTCGGCAAGCGCAGCGCCCTCAAGTATACTCCAAAGAGGCCTCTCTGCAAAGAACCTGCGCCGACACTTGCGGGAAGATTTTCCGGCACACCGAAAGGCGGAGGCATCGGACGCCGCCAAGAGATCTAGGGCGCGATGGAAGCAACGCGACCCCTTGCCAGGAAATCTTGCCGTGGACGGCAATCGCGTGCAATTGTTCACTGGCGGGCAATACGGCTCCTGCGAGTGGTCTGCCACGGAAGGTCAAGCCTGCCCGCAAAATGGAGGTGAGGCGCCCTGAATGGGTCTATGGATTAGGCAATGCGCGGGGCCGGGTGTTTTCTTCCGTGTGGGCGGCAAAGAGGCTTTACCAAGGCATACCGGTGTCTTTACCACCGATACGGAGCAAGACGCCCGACCCGTCCGACCCCGTTCCGGAAGATCTAGCCGCAGCCGGATGTTGTGGCGGCGTGATGACTATTCCAGGGTTCCAGACCAAAAAAGTCCACCGCTGGCTGGCCGAACTGGAGTTGCCCGCCATGGACCGGCTGGAGATGAATCTCCTCCTGCCACAATGGGATCTGCTCGACGAGCAGTTGGAGGTGGTGGAAGCGAAGATCACCGAGCGAGCCACGACCGATGAACAGGTGAAGCTCTTGGAATCAGTACCGGGCATAGGGCACTATAGCGCCGTGGCCATCGCATCGCGGATCGGCGACATTGAGCGGTTCAAGCGTCCCGACAGCCTGGCCAACTATTTCGGCTTGACCCCCGGCTGCCGGAACTCAACGCCACGACCGTCTCCGCCCGTCCGACGCTCTGCAACCCTCGCCAGAATCACCCCCGCAAAGTGCAAAACCCTCTAGCAAGCCCCATGCCAGACGTCGCCGTCTTTTCTCGCTGCTCGCCGCGGGCTACTTGAACCAGGGATTAGATTGTGGCTGGACCTCTCCCCTGCCACGTCCACTCCA
>JAAYEH010000040.1 GCA_012728855.1 Rhodopirellula sp.
ACGACCGCACCGAGGCCGATGAACTCGCAGCCGATCCGGCAGACGCGGCCTTGAAGCGAGAACTTCTTGACGAAGCGTTGTACTTCGACGATTTCAACGACCGGACTGCCCCGATGCCCGACGACATGGATGGATAGGGCTGCGACGACCAAGAGACGAACATTATCACTTCACGTGGGAGACCAGAACATGATCAAGACCTCCGAACCAGCCCGGGCCGGCCTGCCTTCGACCGGTGTTTCCGGTTTGCAGCGCGGCCGGGCCAGTTGGACCGGCATTCTCCAGTTCAGCTTGGTGGCGGTGCCGGTGAAAGCCTATCCGGCCACGAGCACCGCAGACACCATCGGCTTCAACCAATTGCACGCGCGAACCGCGCGGTGCCCGTTATGCATGGGCCACTTAACATCTGGGCGTTATCAAGGCATTTTCTCATGGTGACAATCCAGTTCACCGTTTGAATGTTGACTGCTACCGAGCCTCGCAATGCTGAGGTGAACCAGCCCGTTGCTGGGCATTTTTCCATGGCAGGAACAGCGCTATCGCGAGGCGATGCCCATCGCGACAGTTGATCCTGCACAAGCCGAGCACTTTGCTCGCCTCGTTCCTCGCGCTGTTGCGGGGTGGCGTGTGTATCCCACACGACCGCCCCGCTCGGGGGCGGTCTTACCTATCGGAGACCACTCCCATGATCGCCAAGATTCAACGTCGACCGCGCAAACCCCGTCGAAAACGACTCACCTCCGATCCTTCCATCGGTGCGTTCGAGGCGATGCTCCATCAGATCCGCCTCTATGCACGGGCGTCGTTCAGGCACCTTGAGCGGGAAGCTCGTGAGGAGGCCGTGCAGGAAGCCACTGCCCACGCCTTGCTCGCCTACCGTAGGCTCGTCGAACTGGGAAACGTCGAACTCGCCTATCCCGGCGCCCTGGCCCGTCATGGCGTCCTGCGTGTCAAAGATGGTCGCAAAGTGGGCGGCCATTGCAGTGCTCAGGACTTGCTCAGCGAACACTGCCAGCAGAAGAAGAACGCCGTTGTCGAGCGTCTGGACCGTTTCGACGAGGAACGCGGTTCTTGGCGGCAGATTGCTGTGGAGGACCGCCATGCGGGGCCAGCGGACGTTGCCTGCCTGCGGATCGATTTTCACGACTGGCTCAATCTGCAGCCGAAGCGAGACCAACAGGTCGCCGAGTCGCTGGCTGTCGGCCACACACCGCGGGAAGTAGCCCATCGTTTCTCTGTGTCGCAAGCCAGAATCAGTCAGTTACGGCAGGCACTGCGCCAGTCCTGGACTATTTTCCAGGGCGAAGAGACGGCCGCGGCCATCACGTGAGAAAGACGTAGCGAAGCGGTTCGAGCTGACGCCTGGTCGGATCAGCTAGATGCGGCGAGAGTTCTACCAGTCCTGGCAGCAGTTCCATGGAGAATGCGGCTGAAAAATCGACAGACTTGAGAGGGGAACTTTTGATGGCACATTCTGACCGCGGCAATTCCCATTGCCCCAACCCA
>JAAYEH010000404.1 GCA_012728855.1 Rhodopirellula sp.
CAGAACCTCCATAAGGTCGTGGCAATTCTGACCATATTCGCCCGCAGCCTTTCCAATGCCCCTCAATCACACTCGCGGCCCCGCTGGCGATCCGTCCCTGCTTCGGGCAGAATAATAGACAGATACCTCCCGGTGACTGCTGGGCGTAGGTGCTGGTGGTATAGATCGGGGTCATCACCGCGCCGGTCGTCGGATCGGGGGTCTGTCCCGCGTGGATCGTCCGCGTGGCGAAGTCCAATCGCGTGGAGGCTGCAGAGGGCGTTATGCCTGCCGCTTCGCGCTGGTGGAAGTCTTGTTCAAACACATCCATGGTGATTCCTCGTCTTAGGCTGCTCCATGCCGCCGCCGCAAGAAGCTGAGAAGGTCTACACGAGTGATGAGGCCGAAGAACTCATCACCCTCCGCCACGATCGCCACCAGCCCCGCATCGAATACCGGGAGCAGATCTTCCACCCGAGAGCAGGGCGAGAGGGTCTGGAGTTTCGTGCTCATGAACCGGTGAACGGGATGGCGAAAAGCGTCGTTGCTCTCGGTCACTGCCAGAAGGAGGTCGGATTCGTCGAGAATTCCGACGATCTTGCGGTTTCGCAAGACTGGCAGTTGCGAGACTTCATAAAGCCGCATCCTCGTGTAGGCAACGGCCAGCGGATCTTCCGGGCCGACGCTGACAACCGCTCCGTCTGCAAAACGCCGGGTGATCAAGTCGCGGAGGTCGCCGTAAAGCGGAACGTCGAGAAAGCCGCGGTCCGCCATCCAGAAATCATTGAACATTTTGCAGAGGTACTTGTTGCCCGAGTCGCAGGCAAAGGTAACCACGCGCTTCGGCTCCGACTGCTCCCGGCAATACTTCAAAGCCGCCGCGACAAGCGTTCCGGAAGAGGATCCGGCAAGAATACCCTCGCATCGGAGCAGATCGCGGGCGGTGCCGAGACTCTCGGAATCGGCAATCCTGAAGGCGCGCCGGACTCGTGACAGGTCGGCGATCGGCGGGACGAAATCTTCGCCGATTCCCTCAACCGCCCAAGAGCCGGCTTCGCCAACGCGCCCCGTTTCCACATAATCGGCCAACACCGAGCCAACCGGATCGGCCAGGACCATCTCCACGTCGGGCGCAATACGGGAGAAGAAGCGTGTCAGTCCGGTAATCGTTCCTCCCGAACCCACACCGCAAACTACGGCATCGAGCTGATGCCCGGTCTGCTCCCAGATCTCCGGCCCCGTCGTTATCTCGTGCGCCAGAGGATTCGCCGGATTGTTGAACTGGTTCACGTACCACGCATTCGGCGTGTCCTTGGCAATGGACTCGGCCAGATCCTGGTAGTACTGCGGATGGCCCTGGCCAACGTCGCTCCGCGTCATGACGACTTCGGCGCCCAATGCCTTGAGGTGAAACACCTTTTCCTGGCTCATTTTGTCTGGAATGACAAGAATCAACCGATAGCCCTTTTGGGCAGCCACCAAGGCCAGTCCCAGGCCAGTGTTGCCCGCCGTCGCCTCGACCAGCGTGGAACCGGGGCCGACCTTTCCATCACGCTCCGCTGCCTCGATCATCGAGCAGCCGATCCGGTCCTTGATCGATCCACCGGGGTTTTGGCTTTCCAATTTGAGAAAGAGTCGGCAAGGCCCCGTGTCGAGTGCCCGCAACTCTACCAGCGGAGTATTGCCAATCAAACTGAGAACGTTGGGATGACTTACCATGTCGGCCCACCTTCGCTAGATTAGGAAACATGAAGTAAAGACGCGGCTCAATCCGTGAAATGTCGCGGACCGAATGGCGGGAAAATCGCACCAATTATCATCGCACCGATCGTGTTGCGAGACTCGCTTAAACTCTTTGACAGCGAACACTTGACGAAATTCGGCAAAGGGATACACTCATGCGTGTCTGTTCTGCGCCAACCCGTCTGCGGGAGGCTCTTCCGCATTTCTCGCGCCGCTGACTGGACGAACCAGAGGGGCGCAGTTCCAGTTGCACGGTCGATGTCGATCGGGGATGCCTCTGTGGATAGAGCGTAGTCCGCTTTCGATCTCACCTGCCGCAAAAAAGGAGTTCTGCGATGTCCAGTATGATGATGTTCGACCGGCCGACGATGATGGGCGCGATGGGAACGCCCGGTGCAATGCAGATGGGCCAGATGCCCGGCATGCCTGGGATGATGCCCGGGATGGGAATGTGTATGGTGCCGCGGTGTACGCTGAAGATGGAAAAGTGCGCTGGCGGCATGAAGATCACTTGCGCGTGCGACGACGAGATGTCGGCCGCCACGTTGCAGAACATGTGCAAGATGATGGCCGGCGGCATGTGCAGCCTGGGCTGCATGATGAACGGCATGATGATCTGCATGTGCAACATGGCCATGTGCAAGTGCGAATGCGCCATGACCAAGGACGGCGTCTGCATCACTTGCACCAGCGGCGACAAGGCATGCTGCGAGATGATCCAAGCCTGCTGCGACTGCATGTGCGCCTGCATGAAGGCCGGCTGCACATGCTGCGTCTGCTTCAACAACATGCCGGTCTGTTGCGGCTGCTGCTAGCAGCGACAATCCGAGCCCTGCCGGCGCGATACCAAGCCGACACATCGCCCCGATTTCCCAACCGGGGCGATGTGGCCTGGTTTTCCCACGAGATGCATTTTGCCGCTGGCATCGCACGCACATAGCCTGGCCCAACTGCCATGCCAATGCCGACACGATCGCCATTGCTGGGCGATTTCCGCAGATTCATCCGATCGTGGAATGCGCCAACCAGGCATGGCCCGTGATAATTCACCGGAGGCCGTTGCATGTCATGGCGAGGCCGTGATCTTCGAGGGGATGGAGTTCGCCTTTTCTCGCACGGAGCGATGACGACTGACCGAGAACACGGCGACATCCGCAGCCAGGTTGGGATCCTCGAACACAATGCGGTTCGACTCGGTGTTCAGGGCGATCCGCTGGTCAATGCAGATGTTCTCCTGGGCGCATTACTGTTCGAAGTCGGCGATGGAGAAGAATCGGACATTGGGCGTATCGTACCAATGGAAGCCCTCGGTCGTTTCGACCTGTGATCTGTCGATCACCTTGGACACGGAGTTTTGTGTGGCAGCCTTGGATCACTCGTTGGCGACCAGGCGGCCGGAAATCTTCAACACGGACCAAGGGAGTCAATACACGAGCGAGGCGTTCACCTCGCGGCTGAAAAAGGCCGGCGTGCGAATCAGCATGGACGGCAAGGGCCGGGCGTTCGACAACATCATGATCGAGCGTCTGTGGCGAAGCGTGAAGTACGAAGAGGTGTACCTGAAGGATTATGCGAGCGTTCAGGATTGCCGCCGATCGTTGGCGGCGTATTTCCAGTTCTACAACCACGAACGGCGGCACCAGAGTCTGGACCGCCGCACGCCGTGGGACGTGTACCAGGCGGGCGTATGAGGAGTACGAGATCGCGGCTGTTGTGGGGCGTTGCTCCGCTTCGTTCGCTGCGCTCACTCCGCTCCGCAACGCCCCACAACAGCAACCCCAGACTCCACCTTAAACCACTCCCTTTTTTGTCTTGACAAGCCCGGCCACCTCACCTCTCTGGGATATCGCTCAGGCGAAGCCAAGTGACTAAATTGTCTGGGCGAATATAGTCCATGGAACTCAATAAGCCATCATCAATCCATTTCTGCACCATGGCTTCTTGCATCGGCCCGTGCTGAACTCTCTTTATGGAACAGAAGCACGTCTTAGGCTTATTCGGTTCTTCTTTGGCATACGCAAGAGTGAATGCGTATTGTTTATCTTCGTGCTTTTTCTTCGCCAACTGAACTCGTGCCTCTTCCTCACGTTTCTTACGTATCGCATCCTCTTGGTGCTGTGCTCGTTGTCTCGCTGCCTCTCTTGCTGCTGCCGCTTGTTGTTTTCTTTCTGCCTTCTCCGCGGCTCGTTTTGCTTTCTCTTCTTGTTTCTTCAATTCCTTGCGGTAGTACATTTGGTCTTCGGTACTCAGCGACTGAAAGTGAGGCATAACGATCAATTGCTTGCACCATTTACATTTGAACTGCTGTCCTGCTTTCGTGTGATCGTAAACGTAGTCTTCGTTACAAACACATCTCAATTTCATGCGGCTCTCCTACCGGCGCCCCGGTTCTCTTGGTTTGTTACATCGTGGGTGTGTCCACTACGAAATCTTTGCCAACGTTGTGGGCTGAATTGGTAGCGTAATGAGCCTCCAGGTCGTAGATAAAACGCCAAGCTCGCCGCGAGCCTGACGCACAACGCGACGATGGACGGAAGCCTCATCGGCTGCGGTGAATGATTCTCGTGATGCCGGATCGATACTGTTCTCCATTTGAGTCTGGATGCGCTCGATGGTCAAGTGGAGACGCTCGCGCTCCGCGCGATCAATCGGGTAGCGCGATTGCCATGTTTCCTGCGCGGTGGGCTTGCCGTAGCTGTCGGGATAGCCGAGCGTCTTGACGTCGAAAGCAAACTCGAGAATCGCGATACGTAACCAACTTCCTTCGAGAGGGCCGAAGTTGGAGTCCGCGCTGAGCGAAGCTCGCCAGCGGAGAGAATGCATGGTTGCCTTATCGATGATGATTGCACATGGGTTTCCTGTGTCCACCAGCAGATCGACCTCGCGGCTACGACCGTTCGTCCCAATGAGCTGAACGCGAACCCATGCTCGTGCGGGTTCGCCTCTGTAGATGTTGCGTTGCTGCGACGGTGTTCCCGGCATGGCTGCTACAACAAAATGAAAACCTCGTCGGGATAATGCACGCCGGCCTGAATCACCAGTACGTCGGGGCGGTCTTTGCCCAGCGCGGCCAAAGCTCCCGTCAGTTCATCGAAACTGCTCGCATCAACCGCGATTTCGCCATTGTCAAACGCAACAAAGTGCCCAGGCGGAAAGCGGCTGTCCAATTCGCCTTTGAGCCTGTAGAACGCGGCCTGATTCTTATCTTGATTGGAATTCATGGCATCTCCCCTTTCGCTGAATTGCATCACACCCAGCAAAGGAAGGGCAACTTGGGTGACCCTCGCAGGGACAAGATGCGGCAGAACAAGCCGTGTCGATACCCTGTTTCTGGCGAGTCTCCGCGTCCTAACTCGCCGGCCCGTTCACTGATGATCGAACATAGGATTCAGATCGCGTCCCAGGACGACGTTGGCATCGTATTCGTCTGCCGTGAAGGCCGGTTTGAGCGTCCAGCACTGCAAGCAGAAATGTTTGAGGATTCCAGCCTGATGGTACTCGGGCCCATGGATGCGCCAGTCCTTGCAGCGCTTTACCTGGTCCACGGCGTCGGCAACACCGGGCAGGGAGTCGATGGCCGGCTGCGCCGCTGCATTGGCCGGCGGTTTGCGGCCCATCGCGTGGAATGCCAGCAGGAGCATGGCCGACTCCAGGGAGAGAGAAACGTCGGCCAGCGCGACCGCCGGCGGCAGGTAGCCGGAAGCCATCACGGCATCGACGATCTTAGAAGCGACCATCGCCGGCTCGATGGGCCCGAGCGTTGCTGCAGTCGCAGCTCCTGGTTCCTGCGTCGGCCCCATCACCTGGGGCACTTCGTAGCTCGGCGCCGACGCCAGGACTCGCCGCGCCAACAAGAACAAGAGTTCACCGGCGGTGAGGGTCGGCGTCCATTGCGGCCCGCTCTGCCCGACAACCTGCTCCGCGCCGCGCACTACTTCGGCATCGACGACGCGTGCGGGCCGCATGCCGTAAAGCTGATGGATGCCGGCCACGGTAGTCCACTTCGTCCGCCCATGCGCAACCAGAGCTTTCATAAGTCGCTCGAAGTTCTCCAGCACCAGTGGCACGGAGACGCCCGGAATCAGCGTCGGCGCCACCCAGTCTTTCGGGGCCGGGCTGGCGCCATGCAGGAAATTGATCGCGTCGGGAAACTCTTCCGTGATGGCAATGACCGGATGGCAACCGAACATGGCGGTGAAGTCCACCGAGTCGGCGCGCTGGTCGAGGTAGCCATGTACCTTGTCCAGCACGGTGTTGAACTTCGCCGTATCGCGATAAGCATTGTCGAAATAGAACGGCGCCTGGTAACCGCCAATGAGGAGATTATTGCAGAACCAGACGACGTTTCGCCCGGGCAACCGGAAAGGTGAATGAAAGAACGGTTTTCCGAGTTTGCCCGCCGCGTAGATCATTTGAGCGGCGAAGGTGCCGCCGTGCCGCGTCAAGGCGGTGCATTTGCCGAAGATCCGCTCTAGGGTCTGAAAACCGGGCAGTTCGCGAAACAGCACCCGATCGACCCCCTCAAACCAGTCCAACTGCGAGACTTCCTCCGCCGTGGTCGGGTGGATCGATCCACGATCGAAGTGCAAGCTGACGTCATGCCTCTTGATCGACTGGATCACGTCGGTCATTCCGTGGCGCTCCCAGAAGCGAGCCCGCTGGCCGATAATGTGAAAGCAGCCCGCCAGCCCGTGACGGTGCATCACGTCGGCAAGCTGGCGGGGCAGCGTGTGCGTCGGCGCATCGGGAGGCGAAAAGAAGTCCTCCACGTCGAAGTAGATCAATCCGTACATCGAGCGGCCACTCGAGCTTTGCCTCGGCACAGCGGCCAAGCTCCGGCCGCCACGTCGCGACGCGAGCATCGCACCGCCGGCCGTGGCGAGCGACGTTGCCATGAACTTACGCCGATCGACAGTCGGGGAGTGCGGAACGTGAGTGGGCGTCATGGGCGGGTTCTCATGAAGTGGTTTATCCGGATTAGACACATTCCCGCCAAGGGAATCAAATCTCGCGAGAGTTCAGCCAACTCCGGCCACACGGAGCGCGTCGCCGGTCGGTGATTCGAGAACCCGACGCTCCCCGCACGGGCCGATCGGGCGTCAATCGCTCATTGGAATCCGGCGCAATCCCCTTCCACTTCCGTTGCTGCTAAATAGCCTTGCATGATTCTGGGAGCTAATGCCCGCCCTTTTGGGCGTAGAGCCGCTGAAGGCGCCGATCTTTCCTCTTCAGGTAGGAGCGGACTTCACTCATGAGGTGTCCTATGGTACGGC
>JAAYEH010000405.1 GCA_012728855.1 Rhodopirellula sp.
ATCACGCATGCTGGCGGCAGGTACGTACATGCGGGGAACTCCTATGCCGCGGAGGTGATGCGTATGATGCGAGATCTCGGGATGGAGCCGCCGCCACTTCCGTTCGTCATCGCACCGGGCGAATACACCCTGTACCACGAGTGGGGGCACCACGTCGACCGAACTTGGTCGGCAGACACCGACGAAGTCTCTTTTTCCTTCCGCTGGTTTTCGCGATTCTACGAACTCGGTGTCCGGGCTTCACTTGTCGCTACCGCGGACCACCACTTTTACACAGACTGTCAGCACATCCGACCAATCGAGTACGACACCGATGCCGCCGATGCCGTTGTCGTCTGGTGGCATGCGTCATCCGAGTTGTTTGCCGACCTATTCGAGGACTGGATGCGCGAGGAGCGAAAGGTTGCTTGGGACCAGTGCGAACCGAAAAGCCTGAACTCGCCCAGCGCGCACTTCCATCCCTCTGTGAAGATCTCGCTCCTGCCTGGAGTCAGAGCAGAAGATGTCCGCGCCGAGACTTACCTCCTTTTCACGGCTGGCACTCGATCCGCACCCGAACTTCCGATCGTTCGGCCCGGAGCGTTCGGTCCAAACACGGACGAAAACGTTGGGCGTTTGCGCGACGTCTTGCGCCGCGCGAGGGCCGGCCTGCTGTAGCCTGCAGCAGTCGTAACTGCAAACACCGGCCAAACTTCCAGTGACAACCGTTTCATCGTCTGGGGCTCTGCGGCGAACTCGACCACGACTTTGGCTTACCCAAGCAAAAGGCGGCCTGAGTTTCCCCGGGAAACTCGGCAATCACAACATCATCCCTCCATTCGTCAACGAGCTTCGCAGAAGGTTCCTTGTTCGTCGGTCTATACTGGCGGCGAGCCCATGCCAGTCGCGTCCGCCATCGGCACTCCTAAGCGGACCGGCAAACACAACGGCAGTGCGGCCACCGCTGGACTTGCGCAGCTCTCGCTGGTCGAACATGCGCTGTGCCCGCTCGACACCAAGGTCTCGCTCCGGGACGGTTTTCGATACAGCACCGGCTTCTACTACGGGCCTTCCGGCGGTCGGCGGTTCGCCAACGTGACGCTTACCGCGGGCCTCGGGCTGTCGCCTGGGGACGAGTTTTTTCTGTGGGGGTTGCTTGCGCTGACGCTCGCCGAGCGCGATGCGGGGATCGAGTTCTGGGCGACGCCGCATTACTGCTTGCGCCGCTTGGGCTGTATTGGCGAAGCGACCAAGAAGGGCGGGGGGAACTACGAGTCGTTTCGGCAGGCGATCGGGCGACTGGCCGCGGTAACCTACACGAGCGACGCGTTTTTCGATCCGGTTCGCTCGGAACATCGACAGGTCGCTTTTGGGTTCCTGAGCTACAGCCTGCCGCTCGATCCGGCTTCCTCCCGGGCGTGGCGGATCGTTTGGGATCCGCTGTTCCTGGAGTTCTGTCGGGCAACGGGCGGCGGACGATTGTTCTTTGACCTCGATCTGTACCGGGATCTCGATTTCGCCAGCCGCCGGATGTTCTTGATGCTCCACAAGCTGTTCGGGGGAAGTCGCCGCCGGGTCTCGCCGACGACCGACGCGCGGCACCTTGCCGTCAACGTGCTGGGGTTCGCCGGTCACCTGCCCGCCAAGATCCTCAACCAGAAGCTCGTCCGCGTTCTGCAGCGGATGATCGACATCGGCGCACTCCAACTGCCGCGCGGCCGGTCCCATGTCCGCGATCTGTTCACCAAGAAGGCCAAAGGCTGCTACGCGGTCGGCCTGGTGCCCGGTAGATACTTCAGCAGCCCGGCCATGACGCTCCACTCTCGAAAGCCAGTGCCTGCGGAATCACCGCTGTACGATCCCCTACGTGCGATCGGTTTCCAGGACGCCGAAATCGCTCGAATCCTGCGTAGCTTCCCCCACGGCAAGGTGCAGGTCTGGTCTGACGTGACACTCCGCGCGATGGAAGGTGCCCGCGGCTTCCCCGGATTCAAGAAAGACCCGAAGGCGTACCTGCTCTACCACCTCAAGCAGGCCCGAGACAACAAGCTTACGCCGCCCGACTGGTGGCACGCTGCGCGAAGGGAAG
>JAAYEH010000406.1 GCA_012728855.1 Rhodopirellula sp.
GGACGTCGATGACCGAGATGGTGTCGTTCGTGGCGTTGGAGACATAGGCGAACCGCTGGCTCGCGACCACCGTGCTGGGACTGGCGCCGCCGACGGTGTTGATATCGCCGCGCCGTTGGCCCACCAGGTAGCCGGTCTTGATCTTGGCCTCGACCCGGCCGGTCTGCAACTCGACCTTAAAGACCGACATCGCATCGGGATGATTGGGCGATCCGAGCCCAGGGATCTTCTTCCCTTCCGCGATGACGCCTTCCTCGGATTCCTTCGAGGGCACACCATACGCGGGAAACGACAGCCCGGCCGTCGGCCCCGATTTCGGCGTCACGCCGGGCAGCAACGGATACTCGAACATGCCGACATTGGAGACCCAAGCGTACTTTGCGTCCGGAGAAAGGCAGATGCCGAACGGATTGCGACCCACACGTACCGACTGGACTACCCGTCGCCGGCCCAGATCGACCACGACCATGCGGTAGTTGAACTGGTCAACGCCATACAGCAAACGTCCGTCGGCACTGAGGAGGAAATCGCCCAAGAAGCTGTCTTGATAGCCGTCTCCGTTGATGCTGATCCGATCCACGTCGGCGCGGGCCTTTATGTCATAGACCACAATCTCCCCATGATTGGCGCTGCCGAGATAGAGCTTCTGGGAGTCGGGCGAAAGGACGCAGCCCATGTAAGTCCCGTTCTCCAGCCATTTCGGCGCCTTCTGACCAAAGGCTGGGAAGCGATCGATCACCTTGGGCTCCGCGGTGGAGATGACCTGGAAAGCGCCGCGGGACAACAGAACCGCGGTCGATTCATCGGCGCTGATGGCCATTCCCCAACTATAGGACTGGGTGAGCGCAGTGCGGCCGGCAGGCGTGAGAAAGCGGCCGCTGATGAGCACCGTCCGGCCGGGCCCGATCGAGGGGCGCAAGTCCTTGCCTGGCGGCTCCAACACGGTGATCGTTTGCCGAGCCGTCGCCGAGATCGAACTACCGCACGCCTCGCCCGACAGGTGTGCGCCACCCCCGGGCTGCTGTGCGGGATCGGCCGAGTACGACAAGGCAGCGACGGCGACTTGCGCCAGCAGAATGGTCGTCCAATGATGCACGGAATGGCCCTCACTCTGAGCCGGCATTCACCGGTTGCGGGCACTGCCGACACAATTCGAGCGGCAGCCTTTCCCGGATGATGACGCCGCGAAGCCGTCAAGATAGTCTTCCCGGTCAGCAGTGTCAACGAGCACGGAACCTGGCACCGCGGAGGCGGCTCTCTCGTAATGGAATCTCGGCATCGCTCCCTGGAAAGGCAGGCAGCCGGGTCTTTTCGGCGATAAGAACGTCACGGTGTCGGACAGATCGAGAACCGCATTGACGTCTTCGATGGCGTCGAGAGCCCGACACAAACGACGTGGCGGGCGTGGCGAACAACGCCTAGCCCCGACGAGGAAGAACCGTTTCAACGTCAAAGCCTCTTACCTTCGCGCACGCGACGTAACCGCGCGCTTCAGAGTGCCTGGAAAAGAATCTCCATGTCCGCTTTGCCCTTCGGCTTAACGACGAAATCAACGTACTGGCTTTCGCCTACCCTGGAACGGGCAAACGTCTGTTCCTGCCCGTTGAATAAAGCTTTTCTGCAGTTCTTGCCCACCGGCAGAAGAAGATGCGCGCGCAGCTCTTTGGCCGGCGACAGAACCCGGTATCGCATTCCGGCGTCCGTCAGGATGTATCGAACATCTACAAACCTGGCCGTCTTTTCGTAGCCGGTAAAGTACCGCAGTTCCGTATACTTGGTGACCGGGAAGCGGGGGGCGAATTCCATGACGTCGTATCCGACGCCCAGGTCGCGGATGCCGGCCAGGCCTTCGTCGATGGCCGATAACAAAGCCGCCGCTCCCCACGCGCTGGGGCCGCCGCCCTGCGACTGGCCATCGTCGGGCGAGTACAGGAAATAGATGGCGTTATCGCGCTTGATCATTTGCTGAAACCGGCAGATGATATCCCAGCCGTAGGATTCGTAGCCGCTGCGGAACGCCGCCTTCGCCAGTTCCCCGGCCGCGAAGGGGGAAATCGCGCCGTTGACGTATCTTCCGGGCGGGTAGCTTCCAAACTTTTCGTACGGTGGGTCGATCGAAAACCACTCGGCGAACGCTTTGGTTGTCTTGCGCCGCGCGAGGTACTCCTCGATAATCGAACGCGACTGCTCGACGGTGGTGACGCCGCGGTTCATGGCGTAGGTATTCGACAACGACAGGCGGATGTTTTCCTTGTCGTCCAGCCCGGCCC
>JAAYEH010000407.1 GCA_012728855.1 Rhodopirellula sp.
CCGGCGCAACGACGAGCAGGAAGGCAAGCCAACGGGGGTTCATGGAAGGTTTCTCCAAATGGCAGCGGTTAATTGTCAGGCGATCAATGTTTTCTGAGCGCGAACGTAAGAGTAATGTAGGCGGCGGGGGGTAGTTGATTCGGAAGAACGCCGAACAACTGCATCTGGCGGATGTAGTAGCGGTTGGGCCGGAAACCCGGCATGTCGAATCGTTTTTCGGCATGCAGTCGGCGCGAGGCGTCCTGGATGCGAGCGAGGAGCGTCTGGTACGTCGTCGTCCTCCGTGTTGTTGAAGACGGGTTGGCCGCACGCTGGAGCCCTCCGGCGGAGCTGGCCAGCGGGGCGCGCAGCAAGAGCGAGTGAGCCGGGCGATCTAGACTCGGTAGGGCGGCGCCTCGCCAAGCCGGTAGTAGGCAAGCTGCCGGTTGAGCATGATGTCGTCGATCCGCTCCAAGAGACGCCCAGAGCCATGAATACAACTGCGACCACCATTAGGCTCATAATGCAACTCTCGCGGGTGCGAACAAGATGATTGGTTTCAAGTATTCTAGCTTGGCAGCGTCGAGCCGACCAAGATCAGTCTGCGGCCGTGACCATCAGCAATGGATGACGCTGGAAACAAATGGCCACCGACGGTAAGCGGCTCTCGGTTCCACCACGGCCGCAAATGCCCAAATCCACGCCTACTCAGTGGATGCAGCCACGGGCGCGCTGACTCTCCAGTGGTCCACCACGGGAATTGCCGGGCGCGGTTGTGGTTTGTGCTGGGACGAAAGCGGCTACTTGTATACAGTGGATGGCGGAGGTACGAGCAAGACTACGGTTGGCAACACCGCCAATATGCATGCGATCGCCGTGTTTCCCATCGAGGTGCCTCATTTACTCTGCTACTTCCGATTGCTAAAGTGGCAGAAGCGTCGAGCTTGATGACTGCACGTCTCGTACCGGCCAGATTGACGAAGAGGGGAAATAATGCTTCCAACGAATGTTAAACTCGCGTTGATCCTGCTGAACTTGCTGTTTTCCTCGTGGGGCGCCGTTTCGGCTGTCGGCGATGAACCGGCGGCGGAGCCCGGGCCGATCGAAATAGGGGCTCGCCTGGAACTGTTCGTCGACGACTTCCTCATCGATCGGCTCGACGGGCCAGGGCTGAAGATGCACTGCCCTCGACAAGCGTCCCCGACCGCGAAGCCCATCAAGGGTTACTACATGACCGTTATCAAGGACGGCGACCTCTACCGGGCCTATTATCGCAGCAGTTTGCCCGAATACACGGGCGAGCAGTATGACGGTCACCCTGGAGAAATCACCTGCTACGCCCAGAGCTGCGACGGTCACGACTGGATCTACCCCCAACTTGGCATTCACAAGGTCAACGGGCCAGATGGCGACAACGTCATTCTCGCCGCTGCGTCTCCGTTCAGCCACAACTTCAGCCCCTTTCTCGACCTCCGTCCCGGCGTGCCCGCCGACGAGCGGTTCAAGGCCCTGGCGGGCGTCCATCAGGGAGGCGGGCTCTTCGCGTTTGTCTCCGGTGACGGCCTCCGGTGGAAGAAAATGAACGATGCGCCCCTCATCACCGCCAGCGGTTTCGCCTTCGACTCCCAAAACGTCGCATTCTGGTCGGAAGTCGAAGGCTGCTACGTCTGCTTTTATCGCTCCTGGAACACGCCGCACGGCCAGCTTCGTACGATCAGCCGGACGACCTCGAAGGATTTCATCGATTGGACGGCGGCGACGCCGATGAATCCCAACGTGGCCGGCGAGCACCTCTACACCAGCAACACGCATCCGTATTTCCGCGCCCCCCACATCTATATCTCGCTGCCGACGCGATTCTTGCCCGACCGCGGCAGTTCGACGGACATTATGTTCATGACGTCGCGGGCCGGCTCGACATGCTACGCTCGCCCGTTCATGGAGGCGTTCCTCCGCCCCGGCCTCGACCCGCAGCGGTGGGGGAACCGATCCAACTACGCCGCTCTTAACGTGGTCCCGACGGGGCCCGACGAAATGTCGATCTATCACGCCGTCAGCGGGCGCCGCTACACTCTGCGAACCGACGGATTCGCGTCGGTCCACGCCGGGCACGCCGGCGGCGAGATGATCACCAAGGCGTTGACCTTTTCCGGCGCACGGCTTCTGCTCAACTACAGCACGTCGGCTGCCGGCAGCATTCGCGTCGAGATCCAATCCCCCGACGGCAAGCCCCTGCCCGACTACACCCTGGCCGACTGTACGCCGATCGTCGGCGACGCGATCGAGGGTGCCGTCTCCTGGCGTAAAGGAAACAGCGTGAGTTCCCATTCTGGAAAACCGGTCCGCCTGCGATATGTGATCCAAGAGGCCGACGTGTACGCAATGCGCTTCCGCTGAACTCCGCAGAAAAGGCACACGGATTCACCTGCAGAGATTTCGAGTCTGGCCATCACGTTCAAATGAGGGGTGGGCAGAATCGGCGAGGTCGCACACTCCGCGGGATCGTTTTGAGCCATGCCGAACAACGATTCGGCTGCGGCCGAGCGAAGCCACGATATTCCGACGCCAGGCCGCGATGGCACGAACCAGAACCGCCGTTGTGTGTCTAACGTACAGAAGACGTTGTTCGGTGCAGAGCGAATTCCGATGGAAACGGAGGGTTTGGCTTCCTCCGGCTCGCCCACAGGCCCTATTTGCTTGCAAGATGGAGTGCGGCATGACAACTGACGGATCTCCGCTGACCGGTCACGGTCGGGAAAGACACGAGGATAGCGATGTGCCGGTGAAGGTCGCCTACGAGTCGTTCGTGCGATTCGATCATTGGCTGGACGACGAACTGGCAAAACTCGTCGCCTGTTGGGCACACGCAGCCGCTCCGAGTGCGCGGCGGGCTGGCCGGGCGCGGGATCGCGGCGCCGGTCACCGTTAGATAGCCACCTACCCCCCTGCCGACCAACAAGGGTGCGAACCGCGATGCGGTTCGCACCCTTGTTGTTTTTCTGCAACGACCTGCCACGATGGCAGAAACCCGACAACCAGCCGGCCAGGCATCCGTTTCCGGGCAGGCCAACATTTTGGCCGGTTGACATCCCTCGGTTCATGAGACAGGTTTCAAAAGGCATTATTGGTTCGCGGCCCGCCGACGCTCTCTGCCACAAAGGCAGGCCGGCGGAAGGCGTTGGCCCGCAAGAGTGTCAAAGAGGGATTCATCCATGAACCGTACCGCAAGCCGAGAGAATGGCACGCGCCGTGGCGCCATCGTGGTTCTGTTCGCCGTGCTGATGATCGTGATTTTCGCCATGCTCGCGTTTGCCGTCGATCTGGGATTTGTGGCGCTGACGCGAACGCAACTTCAAGTGGCCGCCGATGCCGCGGCCTTGGCCGGCGCGGGGACGATGGTCGGAGGCACCGAGGCCGCGGAGGCCGAAGTCCGCCGCTATATCGATCTGCACCAGCAGCAAGGCAGCCCGGTCGACGAATCCCGAACAGAAATCCGCTTCGGAAACTGGGACACACAGACTCGCCGCTTCGACCCCGGCGCCGAGGAGGTCAATGCTATCGACGTCGCGGTCCACAGCCGGGCGCGGCCTTTCTTCTTCGCGCGCGTCCTCGGCCGGGACGAATTCGATTCGCAAGCTCGGGCGATCGCCTCGTTTTCACCGCGCGACATCATGCTCGTGCTCGACTTCTCCGGCTCCATGTGCTTCGACAGCCAACTGAGTTCGATCGACACTCTGGGGCGGGTGATGGTGGAGGAGAATCTTCAGCAGATCTATTCCGATCTCGGTTCCCCCCGCTTCGGAAAGATGCAATGGACGCCGAAGTCCATCCCTGGGAATTCCACACAGCAGGTCAAGTCCGCGCTCGGATTGACCAAAGTTCCCTATCCCTATCCGTCCGGCTCGTGGGACAACTACATCAGTTACGTTATGACCGATTCCGACATCAACAGGGCAGGATACCGCCGCCGCTACGGCTATCTCACCTGGATCAACTACCTGCAAGCCGAGCAATGCCGACACGCGCAGACGCCGGATCTGTGGATGACGCGGGAGCAGCCGGTCACCGCGGTGAAGGATTCCGTCGATCTGTTGGTCGCCTATCTGCAGGAAAACTGCCCCCACGATCGCCTGGGGCTTTCCATCTATACCGCCTCGGATTCCACGGCCATCCTTGAATGCGAGTTCACCAACGATTTCGCCGAGGTTGCCGAAAAAACTCGGCATCGGCAGGCAGGACACTACAACATTTACACGAACATCTATGACGGCATGAAGACCGGCCGGCTCGAATTCGAGCGCAACGGCCGCTCCAGCGCCGGCAAACTGATGGTCTTGATGACCGACGGACAGGCCAACCTTCCGCAAAACGAGAAGACGGCCAAGCGGCGGGCCTTGGAAGAGGCCCATGCGGCTGCGGCCGCCAGGATTCCCATCGTCACCATCTCCCTGGGCGCCGGCGCCGACACCGACCTGATGCAGCAGATCGCCGACATCACCAAAGGCGTCTACTTCGAGATCCCGGGCGGCCAGCCGGTCGCCGACTACGAAGAGCAGCTCAAGGATGTCTTTCGGCGGGTCGCCTCGGACCGCAAACTGGCGTTGGTCCAGTAGGGCCGGTGCCGCGGACCGAACTGCCGCGGGCAAGGGGTCGGGAGTCTATTTCCGTATCGGCCGGAATAGAATCTATCCATACACGAAACCGTTGCCCGGCCGACACGAAAAAAAACTCCCGACCCCCTCGGATCCGCCGCCCCTGGTAAGTTCGACACTGGATTCTTCGTCGATGCTTACGGCTTCCTAGCCCACATAATCAGATTTGCGTCGAGACTGGCGGGCGCCACCCGGTTCTGCAGGTTGTAGAGCAACCGGTGCATCGCGTAGTTCAGCCTCTGCCGAAGCTTGGCTCTGAGATGAGCATAGACCGGTACGTGGACTCCAATCTGCTCGAATCCCGCCTGCTGGAACACCTGCCCGAGACTGTACTCGGTGAACCCGGTCTGGTGGGTCAGATCGATGTAGCGGCTATGCGAGGCCAGCAGGCTGGACATGTTGGGTGTGCGAACGACCGCCAATCCTCCCGCCCGCAAACTGGCATGAATTGCCTCGACCATCGTTGCCGCGCCGTCCAGCGAGAAATGCTCGATCACATCGAAGAGGATGACGACGTCGAAGACGTCGCCGTGCTCCTGCAAGAAAGCCGTGCCTTCGCCGCAAACGAGGAATTCCGTGGAGGCGCCGACGTATTCCGCAGCGGCGCGATGCAGTTTTCGGTCGAACTCCACTCCGCCCACGCGAGAAAAGCCCGCCTCGCACAGGTAGCGAAGGAGGTGCCCGAATCCGCAGCCGATCTCGACGATCCGCGCCTGCCGATCGACGCCGAGCAACGGTCTCAACTCGGCGTCGTAGCATTCAACGGAACCTCGATAGGCTTTCTCGCCGCTCGCACTGGGATTGAGTCGCAGCAGGTGCGCTCGGTAGTCGGCCTTCGCCGCGGCCACCGGGTCGCGTTTTGGATCAACAGACACTCGGACGGCTCCCGGTGCATAGTACGGTTTGGATTTCAACGCGAACGCGGCACTCGCTCCCATGCCGCCAATGCCTGCTCGGCCTGCTGCAATTCCCGTTTCGTGCTCGACAAGAACAAATCTTCCTCTCCCGCAGCGACTCTACGGATCCGTCAGGTTCGGCGCCCAAACGTCCGGCCGCAACTCGGGAGTCTCGCCGGACGGCGGGAACGACGTTCGGACGGCCGCACGCAATTGTCGGGATAAGTCGGCAACGGTCTCAACGTGAGCGCGGACGTCGGCGAGATTGACAAGCTCTTGCGGATCAGCCTGGTGGTCGTACAGTTCGCAGCCCTGCTCCGCTTCGGCCCATTCGGTATAGCGCCAGCGGGGCGTGCGGAGCGTATAACCAAAAAAGCGGTTGTTTCGGCCGCCGCGCGTCACTTGGCTCAACGCCCAGCTGCGGCCTATCGCAGCCGGGTTCTTGAGCATTGGCGTCAGGCTCTGGCCTTGAAGATTGTCGGGCGATTGGACGCTGGCAAGCTCGGCGAGCGTGGGATAGAGGTCGATCAGGGCGACGGGGGCTTCTGCCACTGCGCCCTGGACGCTCACTCCCGGCGCGGCGATAATCAGCGGCACCCGAGCGCTCTGTTCGAACAAACTCATTTTCTGCCAGAGGCCGTGCTCGCCGAGGTGGTAGCCGTGATCGCTGGTAAAGACCACGATCGTGTTGTCCGCCAGCCCCAGCCGCTCCAGCGCGTCGAGAACTCGCCCAATCTGCGCGTCGACAAACGTGATGCTGGCGAAGTACGCCTGCACTGCCTGGCGCCGCAACTCGTCGGTGAGCTTGTCCTGCTCCCGCTTATAACTGCCCAAGGCGGGCGGCGGCAGGTCGGACTGATCTTCCTCGACGCCTTGGACCACGGGCATCCGCTCTACGGGATAACCTTCAAAATAGGACTTCGGGGCCACGTAGGGCGTATGGGGCCGATAGAAACCGACGGCCAGGAAAAACGGTCGGTCTTTCTGCCGAGCGCACCGCTGGAGCACCCACTCGGCGTCGGCGGCGAGCATGCCGTCCGTGTGATGCGGATCGCTTCTGGGCGAGGCATACCAGCTCAAGGTGCCGCCAAACTGGCCCGGAACGAGACTGAAGATGTCCGGCTCTTCCTCGAGGCGATCGCAGCCGGCGGGGTTCAGTTCCAGTTCCCAGGAGCCCGGATCGTCGTGACCGTTGGTGCCGATCGATTTGGGGACGTTGTAGTGATACAGCTTGCCGATCCGCCCGGCGAAGTACCCTTCCAGGCGGAATGCCTGCGGGAGACTAGGGTGCGAGGGAATCGTCTGGCGGAAAATCTGCGCGTTGGAGAGGATGCCGTTGCTGTTGGGGTGCAAACCGGTGAGCATCGAATTCCGGCTCGGACCGCAGAGCGGAAACTGGCAGTAGGCATGTTGGAACCGCACGCCGCGGGCGGCCAGCTCGTCGATATTCGGGCTCTTCACCAGCGGGTGTCCGTAGCAACCGAGCGAAGTATTCATGTCGTCGGAGATGAGAAAGAGAACATTCGGCCGATCGGCGGCCGGGGCATCTCCGCCAGCGGCAAGCGCCACGGCGACCAGTGCAGCCGACAGCATGATCCGCGGAGAGATAATCGATCGCAAACGGAGGTTCATGCTCCAGGCTCCTGATCGTGTGGTCGGGTCCGCAAATCAAGGCCATTCTAATCCAGGCGGCGGTCGTCGCCAATCCGCAGCGTCCCGACACCTCGACGCCTGCAATTGGCACCAGATCGACACTAGAGTTCGACCAAACGTCAGCTTGCACGGCTGCCGGGTGCCCCCAGAATCAAATCAGCGCGCGTCGACTTAACCAATCGGCAGGCTGTGCCGAGATGGGGGGTGGGCTGAATCGTCGATCAGTGGCGCTCTGCGTCCCATCCAGGCAGATTGGCGGTTTCAGGCCGGTTGGAACGTCGTCGCGACTACTCCGAGAAGGGCAAGAAGCCGGTACGCTCGTACACAGACCACATGCTCCTGTCGAACGATCGCGGCCAGCAGATCGTGGTCGACGTGGAGTGTGTCACACCCACTAAGGGAGTCGGAGCATGTTTTACCGATGGCTATCATCGCAGAAGGGTGGCAATGTTCGCACGGCACGGAGCGATTCCACTGCCCGGGCCGGTTACCGCCGCAAGCGAGATATCGTCCGTCGCTTGGGCATGGAGTCGCTTGAGGCTCGTCTGGTGCTCGCGACCGCGGTCGCCCTATCGGACGACCCCGCAAGTCAGTCCGTTGCCGATACCGCACAAGTCGGCAGCTTCGTGTCGGCCTCATCGGAAACCGGCTCGGAGCAGCTTGCACTGGCCGACAGTTCGACGTGCTTTGATCACCTGATCACGGACAAGAGTCTGGAACTAGCGGTGCCCGCGATACCATTGCCGGGTTATTTGGAGCCCTTCATTGACCCGGTCTTCGGCACCCGCGTCATTCGTGTGACCGATCCCGGAAATCCCATACCGTTACCGGGTGTCGATCCGACCTGGGGGCCCGTTGCGCGACACCACTACTCCACCGACCAGGCTTGGAACGCCGACCAGTCATTGCTGATGCTCGACCGGGGCACGCCCGGAGCGAGCCTGTTCCTCGATGGCGACACCTACCAACCGTTATTCCTCAAAGAGCCGCCAGGCCGCTTCCGTTGGCATCCTACGGACCCCGATCTCCTGATCTTTGTCGACGGCAACCGGATCGGTACCTGGAATGTCCTCACGGAAGAAGTGAACGTCCTTGCCTCATTGGAGGGCTATTCCGAATTTGACGAGGGCCCCAACCAGGGAATGTCGTCCAACGACGGCACCAAGATCGCCGTTGCCGGATTCAATCCCGCTGGGAAAGAGGTTATCTTTGTCTATGACTTGGCGGCCCAACACAAATATCCCGACTTTTCCTTGCCGGCCGGCACGAGTTCGGTGACGATTTCGCCGTTAGGCAACTACGTTGTCGTTTCCGGCGATCTGGACGGCGTGGATCAGACTCAGGTCTACGACCTTGAGGGCAATAAGGTCGGGCCTTTCTGGTCGGAGTTTCATCGCCCCGGTCATTTCGATGTGGCCGTGGATGAAAACGGCGACGAAGTCGCCGTGGGCCGCAGCAAGTCGGACCCCGACAAGTACCTCGTCATCAAACGCCGTCTTAGCGACGGCCTGGTCACGGTCGTCGCCGATGCCGGGGCATCCCACACGTCGACCCGAAATCTGGGACGGCCGGAGTGGGCTTATCTCTCCTATAACGATCCGTCGCTGGGGCCGTATTTCGCCGAGGTCGTGGCCGCCAGACTTGACGGCAGTCTGGATGTCCAACGGCTGGTGCATACCCATGCGGTCATCAATGAGTACGTGACCGAGCCGCACGCGTCCCCTTCCCCGGATGGAATGAAGGTGATCTTCGCAAGCAACTGGGACGATCCCCATGGCAATGTCGCAGCCTACGTTGTCGAGCTTTGCCGGGATCCGTCGACCGTGCTGCCGACAGTGAACCTTACCGTCATCGATGACACGGCGACCGAGACGGGCGACGATACCGCCACCATTGAGGTTACCCGTACCGGAGATACGAGCGAGGACTTGACCCTTCACGCGTTATACACAGTAGGCGGGACAGCCGGCAACGGCACGGACTACCGGCAGCTCAACGGCGTCGTGACCATCCCGGCCGGGGCTACGAAAGCCCTTATCGAGATCGTGGCCATCGATGACCTGTTTGCCGAGCCGTCGGAAACGGTGACCATCGAGCTGTCGCCGGCCGCTTCGTACACCCTGGGCGCGTCGGCAAGCGGCACCGTTACCATCGTCGACGGCGACGTCACCGACCATCTCTTCGTCGTGGAATCTCGAGTGTCCGCCAGTTCGGACGATGCTGAGGAGTCGTCATCAGGAAAAATAGAACGGAGCAGCAGTGACTTGGAGATGGTTCGTGAAGACACCCTGCAAACAGTTGGCATCCGCTTTGCCGGGTTACCTATTCCCTGGGGGGCGACGATTACCAACGCCTATGTCCAGTTTCAGGTGGACGAGGCAAACAGCGAGGCTGCTGCACTGATCATCCAAGGCCAGGCCGCGGACAACGCGACAACTTTCACTTCCACGAATTACGGCATTTCGTCCAGACTACGTACGGCAAGTCAGGTTTCTTGGTCTCCCGCAGCGTGGCCGGAAAGGGGATCTGCCGGGCCCGACCAGCAGACGCCGGATCTCGCCTCAGTGATTCAAGAGGTTGTGAATCGAAGTGGTTGGGCGAGCGGCAACTCCCTAGCGTTGATCATTACAGGAAGCGGAAAACGTGTCGCCGAGTCGTTCGACGGAGACCAGCAAGGGGCTCCCCTGCTCCATGTGGAGTACACCACGGGTGTCGTCGGTAACCGGGCGCCGGTGGCCGAGGGGCAATCGGTGACAACGCAGGAAAACACCGCCGTCGCCATCACGCTTTCGGCCCACGACCCCAATGGAGATCCACTCACCTTCGACGTAGTGAGCGGTCCGTCCCACGGCGTTCTTTCCGGGACGGGTTCTAACCGGACCTACACGCCCGACAGCGACTTCTTCGGCACGGACAGTTTCACGTTTTGGGCCAACGACGGCCAAGCCTGGTCCAACGTGGCAACCGCGACCATCGAAGTCACCGAGATCATCGGACCCGAAACACACGACAGCACCGACACCCCACTGACCCTCGCCGACGCACATCCGAGAAACGGCAGGGCGAAGAGAACCGCGTCCACACTGGCGATTTCTTCGCAAGATACGGCGATTACCAGCATTGGCACGCTCCAATTCGCGATCTCGGTCGACGGCGGCGGCACGTCCATGACGGATCTGTCGGCCGTTCTCACTGGCCCCAGCCGTAAGAAGCAGAGCATCCCGGTCTTGACTTCGGGAATCTACGGGATGCCCGATTTTGAAGGACAATCGCTGGCCGGAAACTGGACTCTGGAAATCACCGACTCGGTCAGCAACAGCCCTCACGTGCTGACCAGTTGGTCGCTCGTGGCCACGCCGTTCCAAGCGGTCAGCGCCCTTGCCGCAACCGGCAACCAGGCGGTTCTCACGGACCAGGCAATCGATCCGGACGCCTCCAACCCGTCCCGATCGATCCCGCGGAACCAGTTGGCAGCAATCCTCTGGCTGGACGCTATCGAGAACCTGGAACAGGGGAACAGCGCCATTGGCAACGAGACGGAAGACCCCGAAGGCGTCGACCGGGTTCTTGCCCTGTGGGAGTAATCTGCCTTAAGAGGCCCTGACCGAACGGGGACGGGAGTTCCGGCATCGCAATCATCCGGACTCGCGTTCCGTTGACCTGTCCTCTCTGCAATCTCCTTGTCTTTGGCGCTATCTCTGTCCCCCCTGATGTCTGTAAATCACGAAGAGCGGGGCCAACGCAAACTGCCCTCGTTAGACGCCTCAAGTTGCGATAAAATAGATAATCTAATATCCGCAGCCCCTTGCCAGGAGGCGCAGGGATGGGAACGATGGATGGTTGGAGTATTGTGTTGGTGGTTGTTGCTGCCTACATCGCGGTCACGAGTTTGGTCCGGCTGATGGTTCGCCACCGGGATCGGTTGGTCGGCGACTTCCGTGGAAAGATGGAGGCGGAGAAACAACGAAAGAAGGCGAAATCGAAGAAACCTCGCCAGTCCGGGCAGGCCACCGAGGCTGCCTGAGCTTCATAAACGGTTATGGGAAAAAGCTTTTATATCGAGACGGTCGGTTGCCAGATGAACGTGCTCGACAGCGAACTGGTTGCGGCCAGTTTGCAGCGGGCAGGGTACCAGGCCGTAGACACCCCCCGCCAAGCGGACGCGATCTTCTTTAATACCTGCAGTGTCCGGCAGCACGCCGAAGACAAGATCTACAGTGCCCTGGGCCGGCTCAAGCACGTCAAAGACCGACACCCGCATAAAGTGATCGGCGTTCTGGGCTGCATGGCTCAGAAGGATCAGGAGCGGATTTTCAGGCGGGCACCGCATGTGGATCTGGTCGTAGGACCGGGCCAACTGGCCCAGCTCCCGGCGCTGTTGGAGCGTATTCACGGTGGCATGGGCCCGCAAATTGAGGTGAGCCTGGATCGCAAGGGTGGCAGCCGGACTGAGGTCGAGGAGAGCTTCGAACGGTTCGATCCGGTACGCGAGGCGCCGGCGCGGCCAACGCGCCACCAGGCGATGGTCCGGATCATGCTCGGCTGCGACAAGTTCTGCACGTACTGCATCGTGCCCAGCGTTCGCGGGCCGGAGCAGAGCCGGCCGGTCGAGCAGATCGAGGCCGAGGTGCGGCAGCTCGCGGATCAAGGTTGCCTGGAAGTGACGCTGATCGGTCAGACCGTCAACAGTTACCGGGCAGTATCCGGGGTGAGGACGTTTCGGCTCTCCGATCTGCTTGCCCGGTTGCACGGCATCGAAGGCATCCGGCGGTTCAAGTTCGTGACGAATTATCCCCGCCATATGACCACGGATCTGCTCGAGGCGGTCCGCGATCTGGAAAGAGTATCGCCTTACTTGCACGTTCCTGCCCAAAGCGGCGCCAACTCGGTGCTCAAACGCATGAAGCGGGGGTATACCGTCGAGCAGTACCGTGAAATGCTCGCCGAGATTCGCCAGATAGTCCCCCATGCCGCAGTCACCAGCGACTTCATCGTCGGTTTCTGCGGCGAATCGGAAGATGATTTCCAAGAAACGGTCGCTCTCGTCCGAGAGGCTCGCTTCAAGAACAGTTTTATTTTCAAATACAGTCCACGCGCGGGCACAAAAAGCGCCGAACTGTACGAAGACGACGTTTCCGACGAGGTGAAGCGGCGACGAAACAATGAACTCCTGGCCATTCAAAACGCGATCAGCGAAGAGCAGAGCCGAGCGCTCGTCGATCAGACTCTGGAAATCCTCGTCGAGGGCCCGAGCAAGGCCGCACAACGGCAGACCGCCGGCGACATTCTCCAGCTTACCGGCCGAACCGTCTGCGACCGCATCGTCGTCTTCCCGGGGCACCGCCGCCTCATCGGGCAGATCCTGCCGGTACGAATCACGAAGGCCAATGCTTTTACCCTCTTTGGAGAGGTGGCGGTTAACGGGTAGATGTCATTTGTCATTCGTCATTTGTCATTCGTCATTTGTCATTCGTCA
>JAAYEH010000408.1 GCA_012728855.1 Rhodopirellula sp.
AGGAAGGGGTCGGGAGTCTTTTTTTCCTGTCGGCCGCGCGACGGTTCCGCGTATGGATAGACGCTTTTCGGCCGACAGGAAAAAAAGACTCCCGACCCCCTCGGCCCCGCCACTGCCGGTAAACACGGCAGTGATTCATTCGCCGATCCTAAGTGCTGCAAAGAAGAAAGAAGTACGTCAGGCTTTCCAGCCGGACGGTCACGCGATTGTGAGGCTTTCCGAACCGAGCGTAACGCAATTCTCAGGCTGGAAAGTCTGACGTACTCTTCCGAACGCAATCTGATGCGACATCATTCTGCCCGTCTTCGACGCACTCGCGACTCGAAACCGCCCGCCGATCCCCGCCGGCAGCAGGTCATTCGAAGCGGTCTGCTCGTTCTGGCGATGGCGGCCATTCCCATGGCGCCGCTGGCGCTGGCCGGTGGCTTTCCTGAGACCCACGAGCTGCTCCGTTACCCGGCGGTGCTGCTCCACTTTCACGACGCCCAGCAGGCAGGCGTCGTTTATCCACGCTGGCTGCCGCATCTGGCGGGCGGCTACGGGTATCCGACGTTCATCTTCTACCAGCCTCTGTTCTTCTTCGTTGCGTCGGCGCTGGAAACGGTCTGCGCGGGTTCACCCTCCCTGGCGGTCTGGGCCGCCTGCTTCGCGTTTTCCGTCGTCGGCACGGCGGGGGTCTATTGCCTGGCTCGTCTCTTCGCCGACGAACCGGTCTCGCTCATGGTGACCGTGCTCTACGCCCTTACCCCGTACCGCTTCGTCGATCTCTACGTGCGAGGCGACCTCTCGGAATTCGCCGCCATCGAACTCGTTCCCTGGATACTCTGCTTTGCGATCCTGCTGTTCCGCCGAGCGAGCCGGGGGCAACCGCTTCTGGCGCCTGCGGCCGGACTGGCGGCCGGCTTGGCGCTCGTTGTGCTGGCGCATCCGCTGATTGCGATGCCGGCTTGGGCGGTCGTCTGTATGCTCCTGGCGGCGATGACGCCGGCCGCTCCCGGTGGCACGAAAACGCGATTCTTGGCGACCGGTGCGGCGGCTTTCGTCCTTGCGTTGGCGGTCAGTTCGGTTTACTGGTACCCGGTGGTTCAGTTGCGCCATCTGGTGCAGGCCGACAAGGCTTTCGAGGGGGTGTATGAGGCGTCGCTCCACATCGTGTATTGGAGGCAGTTGTTCGATCGCAGTTACGGATTCGGCGCGTCGACGATCGGCGACGCCAGCGACGGCATGTCGTTCCAACTGGGATTGCCGCACTTTCTGCTGGCGACCCTGGGCGCCTGGTTCGGGCGGCGGCAGCGCTTCATCGTGGCAGCCTATGCCGCTTATGTGGCGATGATCTTGCTCATGCTCCCGCCGAGTGCTCCGCTCTGGAAGCACGTCGAATTACTGAGGCCGTTTCAGTTTCCCTGGCGACTGCTGGGGGTGATTGCGTCGCTTCAGGCGTGCTGCCTGATCGGCTGGGAATTTCTCCGCTTCCAGGATCCGCGAAACCAACGTCTGCGGAAGCTGCTACTCATCCTGCTGCCGGCGGCGACGGCGCTGTGGCACTCCAACCAACTTCGCGTTCATGGGGCGGTGGATTTTCCGACGGCCGACGCGTTGTCGCGAGAGTTGTTCCGGCTGGCACCGGACCAATGGCAGACGTTCGCCAACGTCGACGAGTTCCTGCCGCGGACTGCCTCGGCGCCCCAGAGCTATCGCGGTTCCGGACCGCTCCTGCTCGTCGAGCACGCCGCCGCATTGCCGGTCGACAGCCATTCACCGTACCATCTGCGGTTCAAGGTCCGCACGGAAGCGCCCGCCCGCGCGATGATCGAGCAGTTCTACTTCCCCGGCTGGCGAGTCCGCGTCGACGGCAGGGAGGTTCCCGACGAAGTGCTCAGCAGTACGCTGACCGACAACGGCCGCATCGGGCTGGCGCTGCCGGCATGTCCGGATGGCTGCACCGTGGAGGCATGGTACGCGGGACCGCCGGGAAACGGTCTGCGATGGGGCGTTGCGGCCGCGGCTGTGCTTGTCTTTGTTTCGCTGCTGGTCTGGCAGGACCGCTACGCGACGAAAGGGTCTTCGAGCACGTCGCGCCAAAATGAGGGCGTGCCTGAATAGGCCTTTTCATAGGTCGGTTCCAGCGGAATGTTGATGTATCGGTCGGGCGTCAGAAAGAGCGGCATGTCCGGCAGGCGCGCGCCACGCGAAAGGTGCTCCAGATAGACGTCCACCAGCGGACCGGCGACATAGCTAGCCAACGTGACCGGCCGATTGGTGGGCAAGTCATAGTGATCGTTCGCTTGACTGATACGCTGCTGAATGACTTCGTGGATTCCTTGCGGATCGCTTGCGCCCGGTGGAAAAAGGTCGACCAGCAGCAGGTGGATGCCTGCGTCGAGCGCCTCCACCGCCTTGGCGGCGAACGGTTCCACACTGGTGGAGCGATCCTTGTTGGCAGGCGAAAGGATCTCGATCATCGCGATAAGGCGATGCCCGCTGACGTGGCGAATTGCCAAACTCCGCCGACGAGCCGACGCTTCACGCTGGATGGTTTGCCGCCGCTGCGTGGACGGCGGTGCTTCCGCAACGGCGATCCCCCCAGCGGTCGGCGGCAGCGGCAACGGCTGCGATGCCGGGCTGACGTGAAGCGCGAGGACGTCGGCAATGGACCGGCCGGCGTGCTGCTCCGCCAGGGCGTAGAAGCCTTCCGGCAGCAAACCGCCATTGAGAGCGGTCCGGATTTCGGCGATCCAGCCCATATGAAAGTCGTGGAAGATGCCGGCTTCCACACGGGTCCAATCGTGTACGGGCATTCGGGAATCTCCACGAAAACAGGGGACAACGCCATTATACCTCGCCGCCCCGGTAGATCCCGCTTGCCGAGCGGGATCTTGCCCTGGCGTCCCGTTTGCCACGCAGATCCCGCCTGGAACCATCGTGGGGCAGGCTTGCAGCCTGCCAAGAATCGGCTTTCAAAGCAGGCAGGTTGCAGACCTGCCCCACATTTTCCGGTATTCCGCTGGGGCGAGCGGCAGAAAAGAACCTACCCGCCTCGGACGTAGCCTGACTCTCCAGTTGGGGCTTCGAAGCCAGACCCGACTCGGAGAGTCGGGCTACGAATTTCCGCCGCTCGCCTGGCTGCTTGACCGAAAACCCTCAACATCCACCTGCGGTTGGGTTATAAGCAGCTATATTTAGCCGTGTTCATGTCCCAGAACTCCCAATTGTGAACTCCACGGGCGGTGGCGGGACGGAGTTCTTGAAAATTCTTCGGTCAAAGACTGGATTTTGCGGAAGTGTTCTGCGAGAATATCACCAGGGATTGGCGATCCCGTCCGAGGGCAGTACGCCAGCTTGTCAGGGGCCGCTCACATCGAAGGGCAAGGTAGGCCTATTCTAAAGGCAGAGGGAGGAATTTAGTGATGCGCACGCGAAGAACTGGTTTTACCTTGGTGGAGCTTCTGGTGGTCATCACGATCATCAGCATGCTCATGGCGCTGTTGCTGCCGGCGGTGCAGTCGGCGCGCGAAGCGGCCCGCCGCGGCACTTGCCTGAACAACCAGAAGCAGTTGAGCTTGGCCATGCTCAACCTGGAGTCGGCCCAGGGACGGTTTCCGGGCTTCCGAGAGAAGCTGCTCACTGCCGCGGACTCGAGTGGATCTTACGATCCCGGCGTTACGATCAATGTGAGTTGGCCAATCCGGTTGTTTCCGTACATGGAAATGAACGACGTTTGGGAACGCTGGAATCAGACCGATTACGAGATTAGAACTGGAGCAGTTGGTCTGGATAAGCGACGGCCGGTCGTCTCGGCGAAACTGCTTGCTTGCCCGAGTGATCCAGCCGAGACGACTACCGGATCGGCTCACCTTGCCTACGTTGCGAACACCGGTGTTCCCGATTCGTGGGAGATTTATTCAACGACAGGCGCGGATGAGAAGGCGGCGCACGGCGTGTTTCATGATCGAACACGATCGGGAGTTCCCGATGTTTCCTTGGACTATCTGACTCAGCACGACGGGTCGCAGCATACTCTAATGCTGTCGGAGAATGTGCAGGCTACCGAGTGGACGCACTTCGACGATGCCCCGTCGAGTTCGAACCACTACCCCTGGGCTCCTTGGGAGGCGGAGTTGGGATTCGTCTGGTGGATGCGTTCAAACGAAGGGTTCGGGTCTGTTGCCGGCAAGCCTGCCGAGTACGTACCGCCGTCGTCGCAGTGCTACCTTCTCAACTCGTGCGTCAACGATGGCAACGCGATTTCGACCGAGTGGACTCCAACCGACGACACCAGTTACAGGCCCTATGCCGCCTACGCTCGCCCCAGTTCGTTCCATCCCGGCGTGGTGGTCGTGTCGTTTTGCGACGGGCACCAGCAGACGTTGAATAACACGATGGATTACCAGGTCTTTTGCCACCTGATGACGCCGGACAGCAACGACGCTTATGTGAGCGGCGTGTTGGATCCGGGAGCCTTCTAAGAAAGTATAAGGCTTACCAAATAAAACAAGCCCCTCCGGCCGCCTTGGGCGCCGGAGGGGTTTGTTCGTTTTTCGACTGCTCTGGCCGGAGAATAACTATGCTTTCGCCGCCGGCCTGACAAAGCCACCCCTCGCCACGCAATCGGCACAGAGAGTCTACCACCGTCCCCTTCGACCGCCTCCTCCGCCTCCACCACCGCCTCGGCGTGGCCGATCCGTTTTCGGGCGCGCCTCGTTGACCGTGACGCGGCGGCCGGCGATCTCGGCGAGGTTGACCTTCTCGATTGCCTCCTTCGCCTGGGCGCCGTCGGGCATTTCCACGAAGGCGAAGCCCCGCGAGCGACCCGTCTCGCGATCCATGATCATGTTGACCGACTCGACCTCGCCAAATGCGGCAAACGCCTGGCGAATGTCGTCTTCTGTGGCCTCGAAGGAGAGATTGCCGACATAAATGCTCGTCATGACCCGATCCTTTCCATGTAGGTTGCAGCAACCATGCCAAACTAAGTAATCTGGGAGACCTACAACCCCGCCTGCCTCCAAGGAAACTTTTCGAGCAATCGGGTCACAGGAACTGCCACCAAGTGAGCGAATTATCGCAGGCCGCCCACGCCACGTCAACGGGCAATGGCTTCCCATCAACGCGGAGGGAATCTCCGTATCGGCGGGGATAGCCTGGCGGAGCCCGGGCCTTTATCATGTCTTTCCAACATCCCGGTAGGTTCTGCTTGATCCGGTAGGTTCTGCTTGCCGAGCAGAACCTGTGTCGCGAAAGCCCGCTCGGCGAGCGAGATCGATAGAGAGATCCCGCCCGGCAAGCGGGATCTACCAGGAGCCACCCGCGGCCATGACGCTTGAAAACAGAGATCGAAACAACCTCGTGGCTGTGAATCTGGGGCTCATCGCCAATGCGCTGCTGGCCCTGCTCAAGACCGCCGTGGGGATCGTCGGCCATTCTCCGGCGTTGTTGGCCGATGGGATCAACTCCACCTCCGACACCGCTTATCTGATCGTGGTGCGGATCTTCATGCGAGAAGCGCATAAGCCGCCCGATTCGGAGCATCCCTACGGCCACCGTCAAATGGAGAGCATCGCCGCGCTGGTGGTGGGGGCTTTCGTCATCACCACCGCCGTGGCCATTTTCTGGACAGCCGTCAACGACGTCTATGAGCTGTTCTCGGGAACCAGCAGCTTTGGTGGGGCAGGCGCCGTGGCGCTGTGGGTGGCCCTGTTCACCATCGTCCTGAAACTCGGCCTGACTGTCTTTACCCGTCGGATCGGGGAAAAAACCGGCAGCCTCGCCGTCCAAGCTCTGGCCGCCGACCACCGCAACGACATCTTCTCGATCACCGCTGCGGCATTGGGTATTCTCCTCGGCCGTGCCGGATATCCCTGGTTCGACCCCCTGGCCGCCGCCTTCGTGGCAATGGTGATTCTCTATACCGGCATCGGCATCCTTCGCGACTCCTCAGCGGACCTAATGGACGTCCTGGCCGGCGAGCCGACATTCCGCCGGGTTCGTCAGATCGTCGCACGCGTGCCCGGCGTTGACAAGGTCGAAGATGTCCACGTCCATCGCATCGGGATTTACCTGCTGGTCGAGGTGACGATCGGCGTCGACGGTTCGCTCACCGTCGCCGCCGGCGACGAAATCGCCAGTCAGGTCGAGGATCAATTGCAGGAAAACATTGAGTATCTGCGGCGGGTGTCAGTGCATTATCATCCCACAAAGGGGTAGTTATTTGTCATTGGTCATTTGTCATTTGTTGCAGTGCTCTACCGCCTAACTGGCTGTTCCGGAACCTTGGCGGTAGACGGTCGCCCCCGGAAGTCAAATGACAAATGACAAATGACAAATGACAAATATGACGATAAGCACTGTTGCGGCAGTCCGGTCCGTCGGACCCTCCTTTAGAATGAATACACCCCTCCTCTTGCGATCTGTTGATGAAAACGACCCAACCCGCTTTCTTCGCACGCAACAGCTTCCGCATCCTATTGATCATTGCCTTCCTGTCCCCTTTTTTCCTCATCGGGACGCGGCGGGCGATGTGGAGCAATAAGAACGATGTGAAGAGTTGGCTCCCCAGTGCGTACGAGGAGACTGCCACCTTCCACTGGTATCGCGCTCACTTCGAGAGCGATATGTTTATCCTGGCAAGCTGGGAAGGCTGTACGTTGGACAGCCCCGCCCTGGAACTGCTGGCCAAGAAATTGCTGCCGCCGGAAGAGTATTCGCGCGATCGGGAGGAACCTCGTTTTTTTAAGACGGTGTCGACCGGCACGAAACTGCTCAACGCCCTGGTCGAGCAGGGAGTCGAACGCCAGCAGGCGATCGAACGACTAAAAGGGTTCGTGATCGGGCGCGATGGGAGACAGACCTGCCTGATTCTCACCGTCCGACCGGAGGCCGAAGCGGAATGGGACCGCGAGGTGGCCGAGGGCAAGCACGCCCGCCAGAAATTTCTCCACGCGGTCGTGGAGAAGGTCTACCATGTGGCGGAGGCGGAATGCGCGATTTCCCGCGATGCGATGCATATGGGCGGCCCGCCGGTGGACAATGTTGCCATTGATCAGGAGGGGGAGCGGTCGCTGTTGCGGCTAGCAGGGATGTCGGCGCTGGTGGGGCTGGTATTGTCGTGGTGGTGCCTGCGGAGTTGGGCGCTGACGGCGATGGTTTTCACCACGGCGTTGTTCAGCGCCGGTCTGGCACTGGCGATCGTCTGGTTCTCCGGTTCGCAGATGAATGCCATCCTGCTGACGATGCCCTCGCTGGTGTACGTGGCCGCGACCTCCGGCGCCATCCACCTGGCGAACTACTATCGCGACGCGGTTCGCGAGCACGGCATCGAGGGCGCGCCGGATCGCGCCGTCGCCGCCGCCTGGCTGCCGTTGGCCTTGGCCACCGGGACGACGGCGGTGGGGCTGGCGTCGCTGGGGATCAGCGAGTTGGTGCCGATCAAGATGTTCGGCATTTATTCGGCCTTCGGGGTGGTGGCGAGTCTCTTCGTCCTCTGTTTCTACATGCCGTCCTTGCTGCAATTCTGGCCGCTCGCCGGGCTGGCCGATGCCGAGAGCCAAACGCGGCGGTTCGATCCAGGGCTGTCGCCGCGATGGCGCGGCGTGGGCGAGTGGATCATCCGCCACAACGGCTGGGCGACCGCCGCCTGCTTGATTCTGCTGGCCGTCGGCGCCTACGGCTCGACCAAGGTCGAGACGTCGGTGAAACTGATGCGGCTCTTTTCGCCGGAAGCGAGGCTGCTGGAGGACTACGCCTGGCTGGAGGAAAAACTCGGCCCGTTGGTGCCGATGGAAGTGGTCTTGCGAGTCGACGCCGAGAAATGCTCGCTCGACATGCTCGATCAGTTGGACCTGGTCCGCGAAATCCGCCAAGAGCTTGCGGCGATCGAAGAGGTCGGCAGCGCGCTGGCCCTGCCGACCTTCATCCGCGACATGCCCGAACGTCCCAGTCTGATCGAGCGGCGAGTTTGGATCGTCCAGCTTCAGCGCCATCAGCAAGAGGTGACCGACTTCTTCCAGGCCGACGGCGGCGAGAACCTCTGGCGCGTCAGCGCACGCGTCAACGCGCTGACCGACGTCGATTACGGACGTTTCGTTGACGACTTGAAAGCAGCCGTCGAGCCGATCCTCGACCGCCACCGCGAGCAAGGCGTCGAAGGGCTGACGGCGACCTACACCGGGCTGGTGCCCTTGATCTACAAGGCGCAGCACTCGTTGCTGGACGGGCTGATCCTGGGATTCGTGGGTGATCTGATTCTCATCGGCATCGCCATGATCCTCTTGATGCGCAACTGGTCGGCCGGCTTGCTGTTGATCGTGCCGAGCGTCTTCCCGATCGCCATCATTTTCGGGGCGATGGGGCTGTGGGGCGTCGTGGTCGACGTGGGCACGGTGATGACGCCGGCCGTGGCCTTGGGCGTAACCGTCGACGACGCCATTCACTTCATGCTCTGGTGTCGCCATGGCCAACAACGCGGCATGGATCGGCGCGGGGCGATCATGTTCGCTTACGAAGACTGCGCGAGGGCGATCTACCAGAGTTGGGCCGTGATCGGCCTGGGGCTGTTCGCCTTCGCGATGAGTTCCTTCGTGCCGACGCAGCGGTTCGGGTACTTGATGCTGGCCATGCTGACCGCTTCGGCCGTCGGCAACCTGGTTCTGCTGCCGGCGATGCTGGCCGGGCCGTTGGGCCATTTCTTCTGGCGCCGCCCAGAAAAGACCGCTACGGAGCGCGCCGTGCCCGCGCCGCACAGTGTCGTCGGGACAGTCCATAGCCCGGCCAAAGCTTGTCAGTATAGCTCCGGACATATTCTGGCCGAATGACAGCGGACGCAAAGGGGTCGGGAGTCTTTTTTTCCGGCCTCCTCCGCAGAATTCGTGGGTTCCTTCGCACGATTCGCAATCGGTGGCAACGGTGCTCTCGACAGTGGATATGTCCGTTTCGCCGCGGAAAAACGACAACAGAGAAGAGGAACCCGTACTTAAACACAGAGTACGGGTTCCTCTTCTCTGTTGCCGTCTTTTCGATACAGGAAAA
>JAAYEH010000409.1 GCA_012728855.1 Rhodopirellula sp.
ACTTGTTGGTTGAGAGATCGCATGGCGTGAAACATCGAATCTCACGTCACGGTCCGATCCTAACAAGAACCAGGAACGGTTGCAAGCAAGTGGGGAAACAAGATTACCTCTATCGGGTGGGTTCTGTTTGGATTGGTTCTTTGTCCGTAGGATCTGCTCGCCTTAAATGCTGATTCGGAAGCCGGAAGTGCGAGGCACCTGATCCGAGACAAGATCAAGGCGCTTTTTCAGCGGCTTCTCTTGAACATTTCGGGGATTCCGGGGTTTGGCGTTGGCTGGGGCTGAAAGCCGCGTTAGGCTGGACAAAGACGACGGCACGTCAATTCCGACGGTAAGAGCCTATCCCAAAACCGGCGAAGAGAAGGGGCAAAGAGAAGCACTGTCATGTGGGAATTGGGATAGGCTCTTAGCCGAGTTGATTCTCCTGCCGGATGAGATGCAGTTGATCTTCGATCCAGTGGACGACGCCGGAGCGGCTCGGCATGTGAAGCGCCAGCCCCAGGATCATGCTTATCGCAACCACCAGCCCCACCGTCGAGCGCGTGATGAGAAAGACGATGATTGCGAAGAAGGCGATGCCCTCCATGAGGGCCGCGGCAACGATCGTCTTGGTTTGATACAGCACCAGCAGCCGGCCGGCGTCTCCCGTCCGTTCGATCAGCGCGGCCATTTCCGTCTCTGCGGCCCCACCGGGGAGACTCCAGTTCCCGGCGGCGATCTTGCGGCGCCCCTGGTCGACGATCATACGCGGAACGATCAGCCGGGCCAGCAGGTCGCCCGCCAGGAAGAGAATCAGCACCAGGTTCATGGCGACGGCCAAATCACGATCGGCCTCGATAGCGCCCGACAGCGCGAGCACCGCGGCCACGGCCAGAAACCCAGTACTGCCTGCCAGCAGCGCGCCGACGATGATCTGGAGGATCTTCACTCGGCCTCCGATTTCTTCTCGCCAATCGGTCCCACTCATGGCATTTCCCTTTTATCAAGAAGTAGATTTTCGCAATCACGTAAGGCCATTCTCCATCGCTCTCCTTTCGCAGTATTGCACCACCAGACTCGCGACATCGACCTTCAGCGCCGACGCCACTCCCTTCCAGCCCGGAACGGCATTCACTTCGATCGCATAGAGCCGGCCGTCGCGGCCGGGCAGGAGATCGACCCCGGCAATCGGCGCTCCGATCGCCTCGGCCGCAGTTCGGGCAGCCGCGACCATTTCGTCCGTCGGCTTCAACGGCTCGGCAACGCCACCTTGGGCAAGGTTCGTTCGCCAATCGTGATCGTTCCGCCGGCGAATCGAGAGCACACGGTCGCCGATCACCAGTAAGCGGCAGTCGAAGCCTTCGTGCGGAATGAACTGCTGCAAGTAGAGCACCGCCTGGAGTTGGGCAATCGCTTTGAACACCCGCAGGGCAATCGCCTCGTCGGCGACCCGGATCATGCCGCGTCCCTCGGAACCGAACAACGGTTTGGCGACCACGTCGCCACCCAGCGCGGCGAAGGCGACCATGGCGTCTTCGAGCGATTGGCAGACGACGGTTGGCGGGACGACTAGACCGGCATCGAGGAGTTTCGCCGAGGCGAGATACTTGTCCACCGCGGCTTCCAGAGCCCGCGGCGGATTCACCACCGGGACGCCCGTCGCCTCCAGTCGCCCCAGCACGTCCATGCGGAAGACGACCTGTTCGAGCGAAGCAGGCGGCATGTTGCGAACGAGGAGGCAATCAGGCCGGCGGAGGTCGGTCTCGCCGGCCGCAATGCCCAATCGCCCGTGGCCCAACTGCGACAACAGCCGCGCGAAGGAGACCGCGGTGACCTCGTGCCTATCGCCGGCCGCCCGGCGAAGGTCGCGAAGATACCAACTGTCGGCGGAAGCAATGACGGCAAGATGCATGAGGCTTTCGGCCTAAAGGTACGACATGGGCTTGTGTGATTTGAGGAAACAGGTAATCC
>JAAYEH010000410.1 GCA_012728855.1 Rhodopirellula sp.
CGGCCAGGCCATCGGCCAGTTCGACTTGCCCGACGACCCGGCGGATCACCGGGGCATCCTCTCCTGGCACGCCCAACCACGAGACCGCAAGCTGCGCGAAGCGGGCTCCTATGGCTACCTCGTCCAGGCCACGATACCGCCCAGCGCCGTGCGTGCCGCAGCAACGGCCAAGGAACTCGTCGTCCGGCTCGAGGTCGATGCCTCACTTCCCGGCGGCCTGGCCCTGTACGGCGAACGCTTCGGTCGCTATCCGCTCGATCCGACAATCGTGCTGTGCGTGAGACGCTGAGCCCACCGCGAACTGGAGGAAGCACCATCGTCACAGAAGGGGCAGACCGGCGATCGGCCGATGAGACCGGAGCAATTTGCACCAATCCATCGTCGCGCCCTGATAAGTGGGCTGTTGCGCTGCTCCAAAGCCAGTCTCCGGCATCGGACACCAGACCAGCCCGCACCGGATTCAACTCCACGTATCGTGCCGTCGCCACCCAATACGGCTCGTCCATCACGAAAGAAGCAAAATGCCCCTGCCATAGGTAGCCGGGCAATTTCTCGCAGAAGTTGATCCGACGCGTGTAACGTCGGTGAGCCTCGCCGATGGTCCGCGTCAGTCTCCACCAACTACGCCCGAACGGGTCGCCGTCTGATCTCACACTGCGTCTGGTGGCACTGCCGCACGCCTTCCCGCCACTTCTCGCAGTCGGCCGCGGAAAAGACAGCTCCTGTTGCCGCACTCAGCCGGCGCAGCCATGATGCTCAGAGCTGTTTCAGGAGAATATCCTTGAACTGCACCGTCATGGGCTCACCCGATCGTAGTTGCAGTCCGAGGATGCCCTTCAGATCGAAGTGCCCTTCCTCCTGATCGATCAATTCGGAGCACTTCACGCCGTTGATCCGGAGAATGATGTGCTGGCCTTGGGCCGTTATGTGATAATCGTTCCACTCTCCCGGCGGCTTCATGGTCGCCTTCCCGCCAAGGTTGGTGGCCGTTCGTTTGCCCGATGCGTCGATGACCGTCTTCTGTCCATTGGCGGTCAGCAGTTCAGGGCCTTTTCGCGAGTGCAATTCGTCACAGACGCCGCCCAGATAAGGGCCTCTCTGATAGATGTCTGCCTGATAGCCGACCGGCAATCCATCCGGATTGAGCACGCTGCGAAACTGAACCCCCGAGTTGCAGCCGTTTCCCGTCACGCGGAACTTGAGCTTCAGCTCGAAATCGGCCACGTCGCCGCCCTGCCACACCATGAATTGATTGGAAGTGCATGGGTTCTCCGGCGTCGACTGCCCCGTGATCGCACCATCCCGCACCGACCAGTAACTCATGTCGCGCGCCTTCCAACCCTCCAACGATTCGCCGTCGAAGATGGACTGGAATTCCCCTCCCGACAACGACTCTGCCGACAGCGACCCGGAAGTCAGGACGACGGACAGGCATACGACCAAAGGGGCCAACGGAGATCTTAGTTTCATGACGAAGAACCTCCTGAATCCAAAAATGGAATTCTCACCGGCAGAGACCGTCGCGCGTGCATCGAGCGGCTCATCGTCTGTGATGCGCACATCGATCATTGCCGATTTAGTCTATCGGTCGGCCGGTTCATCTTCAAGACAGTAGTCGGCTGGTTGCTGGCGATGGACTGTCCGGAGCGGGTCGACCGGCTGGTGGCCATCTCCGACGCATCCCACGGCTTACGCCCAGGCGGGCATCAAGCAGAAGTTGCGGGCCTGGTACGTTTTGTTCTTTCAGTTCCCGGGGCTGGCCGAGTGGTTTCTGTCGGCCAGCGATTGCGAGATTGCGTAGCCGAGATTCACTTGAGCAACCGGTCGATCAGGTATTCCGTGGAATTCGCATATGGCGGATCGGGCCGGCCTGGGCAGACGAGCGCCACGTCGACGCCCAGGGCTTTGAGCCGCTCTTCCAACTTGAGGCCCATGATGGCCGAGTGGGTCGGATCCTTCGGCGAGGAGCCGACTACCGGGACCTCGCCGCCGTAGAACAGCCCGATCGGCGGATCGTCTTTGGAAACGTGCTCGATCGGCGAATACTCCCTGATCCATTTCAGCATCTCTTCGCGATGATCGATCAGGCTCTGGATATCCGGCAGACCGAAGGCGTGGGCGCCGTATCGGTAGTTGGGCATCCATTCGCGCAATTCCTTCGGATCGAGCGAGACCTGCGCTCCGTTGACAGCGGCGCAATAGAGCCGGGTCGATTCGCGAGCGACCGGATCGTCGCTCTTGGGATCGGCCATGTCGTCGTGGAAGGCCAGCCACAGCGAAGAGCAATCGCCGGCCGAGCCTCCGGTGGCGCCGAACCGCTTCTTGTCGAGGTTCCATTGGGCCGCCTTGGAACGCACGAATTGCAGGGCCCGGGCGGCATCTTCCAGAGGCGCCTTGACCGGCGGCTCGATCTTCTGTTCCACGGCGATCTTCACGTAGCGGTAATTGACGGCAACGACCGAGATGCCCTTGTCGAGGAACGCCTTGGGGTTTGTCTTCTTGTCGCCGTTCTGCCAGCCCCCGCCGTGAATGTAGAACACCACCGGCGTCGGCTGGTCCGAAGCAGCCTGGTACAAATCAAGCACCTGCCGCGGATGGCTGCCGTAAGGCACGTCGATGAGTTGCTTGGGTTCAGCGGCCTGGCTCCATTGCACGACGAAAAGCAGTGCGATAAAGAGAACGATCTTCTTCATGAGGTGGGCTCCGATAGGTGTTCGTTGTTACGTCACTACACAAAGGTTGTCTGCCGGGAAGGGTTATTTCCGTTCAGATCTTGTTGAACTGCGCCAGCACGAAGATGCCGTTTCGCTCAAAGCAGTCGACGATCTTTTTGACCGCTTCCCAATCGGGCGCAAGCGGGTTGAAGCGAACATCGGCGAGCCCCAACCAGCCGGAGCGGAGCAGGGCTATTCCCGAACACTTGCCTTGTCCGGCCCCGGGAAATCATCGGGGACCTTCTGGGTCACCTTCCCGCTGGCAGCCCATTCGGCGGCGCGTTGAAATGTCACAATGAAGGCGACACTCTTCAATTGCTCGGGGGCATGTCCCAGCGCATTCTGCACCACGCGACCTTTCCCGTACTGGACAGTAAACAACAGAGGCTCGTTCTCGCCGGCTCCGCCCTTATCTGCGGGGGCGAAAGCGGTTGCCAGCACGGTCAGGTTTTTCGCGGGACCGCGAAGCCAGCCGTAGAGTTCGTCATCCACGTGCATGAACTTGGCAGGCAGCCCCTTAGTGATCGGATGGTCGGGGTCGCGGACGACCAATTGGAAAGGCTGCGCGGGGCCGTGCGATCCGGTCTTCTTGCTGTCGGGGGCCGGATCGCGAGCCACTTTGCCGTCCCGCCAGCGAATATAGGGCCCCCACTCCGGAGTTCGGCGGCCCCAGCCGCCGAGGCCGATGATTTCGTTGTATTCCTTCCAGTTGGGAAACGCGGCGCAGGCAAAGTGGTAGATCACGACACCGCCGCCGCCCTGGACATAATCAACAAACGCCTTCTTGGTCTCTTCCGGCCAATCGTCGCCCTGGTAGTTGCAGACCACGACGTTGTAGGCTGCGAAGTTCGGTTTGAAGACGCTCATGTCCTGCCCCTTCGGCGGCGACGTGGCGACATCCACCTTGAACAAACCGGTCTCTTCGAGAAGTTGCTTCAAAACCGGCGAAGTGCTTTTCCAGTCGTGGCCGTTCTGACCATCGACGATTAACGCCGAATACGGCGGCTCTGCTACGGCGAGTGCCGCCATCATGATCCAAAGCCCCAACGGGGTCATCCAGTCTCTGCGAAACATCGCATCCACCCTCCATCAAGGGGTCAGTAAATCGAGAACAACCGCTACTGCGTATGGTTATATACTCGCGGCCATGAAGATTTCAAATTTGCAGATGAAATCGCGGTTCCGGACTCCACGGCGGCGCAACGCGCGGCCCGCGGCGGGGAGTTCGGTCGGCTTGAGCGAGGCCGGGTGATTCGGGAAATCCAATGGGGTTGCGTCGCATCCAAGTCGAGTCGCGACGCCTCTGCGTGGTACTGGCAGGAATCGCTCTTCACGTTGGCGGTGGTCGCTGCGATCGGCGTGTACGGGTTCTCGCCGCAGCGAGAGAACACGCCTCCCCCGCCCGGGACAGTAATTGCCCGCAGCCCAAGGGGAGAACGCATGTCCCCACGACGAGACACGTCTTGATCAAGTTACTGGTCATACATCACCTCACAAGATTAGAAACCTGCTTCACTGCTTCCGGCGGAGAACACTCGCCACCTGGCTATCGCGTCACTTTCCCGGATGGTCGTAGTACCACGTCGGCGGCGTGAACCGTTTGACACGCGGGTTGATCGTGGGTGCGTAGTCCAAGAATTCTCTCCGAGCGGCGGATTGGCTGCCGTACGGTCCCATCCACAATGAAACGTCCGATTCGTACTGAATCAACCAGTACCAACCCGAAGCCGCCTCAGGAGTTTGCAGCCGCACCGTCTTAACCGCCGCAATCGGAATGACCGTGGACTGCGTCGGCCGCGGCTGCGCCGCGACCAGTTCATCCGTGCTCACGCCGTCCGGCGGTGTTGGTGGGAGTGATCGTTTGGCAACTTCTGCCGAGACCGCCGCATCCAGACGCGGTTCGTTGGTCCGAGAGGGACGGCGGCAACGGACACTGGTACGCGGCGATTATCGATCCTCATGGGATCTCGTGGGCCGAGGCCGATCAACGAGCATGGGCGATGAATGGGCACCTCGTCACAATTACATCACCTGCAGAAGACGACTTTGTAGTCCGCTTGCTCAACGACGCACGGTACTGGTACGCCGCCCCTGACACTGGATTCATGCGGGGACCGTGGATCGGTGCGGTGCAATTGGAGGGGGCGCGCGAACCCGATGGGGGCTGGCGATGGGTGACTGGGGAGCCGTTATTATACAGCAATTGGAGAAACGATGAGCCTAATGATGGCCGATCGCCTTACGGGCCGCAACAAAGGATCTTTTACCCCACAGAAAGCACCGAGTGGTTAAAAGCGCAGTGGGGCGATGCGGGCGATGCGACGTCGCTCGAACGCGGCCTACGATCTTTTGTCGTGGAATTCGACGGGTTTCCTCTGCCAAGAGAACACTGCAAGGACGATCCGTATGCCAGCCTGGTCCTCCAGCCCTCGCCGACCAATCACATCAGTCTGGTCGCACGCGGGCAGAAGACAGAATTACTACTACGACGAAGATTTGCCGAAAAAACACGCACCGCTTTCGTGATTCCTGGAGTCTATTCTTGGGAAATCCTGGACGGATCGAACGACAATCAGCGCATCGGCAAAGGCAGCATCGAACTCCGAGGAGGCGAGCGGGTGGAGTTCACGCCCGATGGTCGCGTGCTGCAGTCGGGGATGTAGGCAACGGAGGTCACCAAATGACAGGAAGACCTTCGACAACTTTTCGCCAAGAACCGTTCACCCTTGTTCAGGATCGGGCGATCGAAGGAAATCGCCACCCGTTTTCGGCGTCTATGCCCATGTCGACCTGCATGACCAGACGGCGGTGATCGAGTCGCTGCCGGGGCCGCCGGCCGCCAAGGAGGAGAATGATGGGGAGGGGCGGTGGAGGTTGACGGGCGAGAGGAGATAGGGACGCCCAGGCTTTGTTCGCTGTTCATCCCCTTCCGAAAAGGTTACTTCTGGAGACCCTCACGGAGGCAGCTTGACGACTTCAGCATCGTCGTACCAGATGGCTCCTCCGCTACCTTCACCATGGAGAAGGATCCGGAGCCATTTCGCCGGTCTGGAACCGTTGCTACCAGCGACAGTTGCTGCCACCCTGCGTCGGAGGCCAATGCATCGCTTTTCACGGTGAGAAGGGGCTGGTAGTCGGTATCAGAGAACTCTAAGGCCAGATAGCTCGCCCCGTTCGCCGCCACAGCCTCTCCCCAGACAGAGCCACGGTACGTTTCGCCGGGGCGCACACGTACGGCCTTCGGCCAGGTCTGCTGCCATCGGATGCCTTGCTTCGGCGGCCAGAGGACCAACGTGGAATGGCTGCCGCCGTGTACGTGCTTCTCCCAGTGCGTTCCCCCGCGATACCATTCGGCGCGCCCCATCCGGTCGAACATGTCCTGCCAGCCAATGCACCAGCCGACAGGGCAGGCGTTGCCCGCAGCCTCACACTATTGGGCACTCGCGTTTAATGCAGCGCAAGAACTGATGTCCCTCGGCTATTCCTGCTTCGCCACAGCATCAATCGCCAGGATCGCCAAAGAGGTTGTCTCCACGTTCGCCAGACCGACCGGCTCGCCATCGGCAGTGTAGTCGGTGATCCAGCCGCCACATTCGGCTTGCCGCTTTGCGCCGGCAACGGACAACACTGAACGAGCGATTTTGGAAGCTCTGCAGGAATGAGAGAAGAACTCCCGCGTTATCAATCGCTCCAGAATGCCGTTCATGGTGGCGGGCCAGTCGTGCAGCCGGTGGGTGGCGAGCACGGCGAGTGCCAGCTTGTGGACAGCATAGTCCCAATTCCTGTCTGCGGTATCTGCAAAACCTACTCTCCGTAAATGACGCGACGTGCCACCGTTGGACGCATTGTAGCAGGGGTCAGGAACGTGGACCATCCAGGGACTGAAATCGTGTTGACGCTTCCAGCCGACACCTCGCAGCCGAAATCCCCCGGCAATCCGGCGTATGGCCAAACACTGTCGGCCGCTGGCAAACGGGTGGCGGTCAGCACGGAGCGGACCGGCGTTGAACGACGCCAAGAGGTTCCTGGCCGCGCCGATCCGGTGCAGCGTGTGCCGGGCGAAGATCTGGGTTGTACAGTATCGGGCGTGTTGTGCCAGGCGGGAAATGTAACATACAGTATGACGCATGGTTACGCCGGACAACCGGCATTCTGCACTAGTCGCGGGTGCTCCGTCGCCCGTGGCCCAGCAACCACGCGACCACCGCCTCGCGTGCATCCAACCGTGAAACTCATTTATCAGCGAAGAAATCGAGTGCGGTACGAACGAACGGAACTTTATCAGATGCAACCGGCGGAAATCGGCTTGTAGTTATTGGGACGTGACTTCCGTTTGGAACGATCCAACGGCCAGGATCGAGACGGTGGGATCGGTCGGCCCGGCCGGCTTCACCAGGTCCGGGCTGCCCGCCGGTGGATTCATCTTCACCTGGTCGAGCGTGCCGAAGGGACCGGAACGGCGCCGCGGCGGTTGAAAACGTGCTCCGGCGCCCGGGCGGTAGTGTACCCGAGCTGGGCCGGGCGCAGCCGGTTCGCGGCGCATTTGACTCCGTCGGCGATCCGCCGGGCAACGAAGGTCTGATACTCGTCGATCTCCTGCGGGAACTCAAAGTGCTTCTCGCCAAGGGCGCTGGCGGCCGAGTGGGTGTGGACCGCGGAGATCAACACGTTCGTCGCCGGGATGCCCGTCTCCTGCTCGATCAACTTGCGAGCCTCGTGGCTCACGTTGTAATGGATGCCCAGCAGGTCGACGACCACCAGCGCGAGCTTCGTCTTGCCGTCGTCGAGCACGAGGCACCTCGCGTGCAACTCGTCGTGGACGTTCGTGGCTGGAATGGGCAGAAAACCGCCGATGATCGCCGAACCCAATGCCGGCGTGATGTTGCTCGTGGCCGCACCGGCGCGAAACGTGGGCTCGGCCGGGTCCGCAGCCAGGAGTGTCGTGCTTACGAAGCAGGCAACGATGGCAAGTAGGTACTTTCTCACGATAGGCTCTCCTAAAACGTCGCAGCGAAAGTGGACTTGGACTCCGGAAGCAGTCCCAATGTACGCCCGCGTCAAGCACAATTCCAGTGCTCTGCGTCATGTTGGCTTGCCCCCTGGCCCATCACCGGATTGCGCAGCCACTCGAGTTCGTATGAGCGAAGAGTCTTTTAGTAACTTCTTATGCAAGTAACGTTTCTGACGTGATTCAAGAAATCCCCATTCCGGAACGACATCAGCCCAATAGTTTAGGCGAAATAGAACGGCGAGTCTACCACGTGTGGGGTAGACGCTGCCTCACCTATGTCAAGCGACTTCTCTCACGCCGATCCGGATTCCGGTCAACCAGCCACAGAGAGGTAGACCGATGCCGAAATTCGCACGTTGCGCGCACGTTGTGTTTCGTTGCCCTTTTTGACAAACTAGTTTGGAACACAAGTACAGGCCGTCATGCTATGCCCCTCTTCCCGCTTGGCTGCGCCCGTGAGAACAAGAGAACGCCATCGGTAAGAAGCAACCAAATGCGTGTATTGACTAGGAGCCAACCATGACTCGCCTCTTCGTTGCCGCTGCTATGATCCTCGGCTGTTGCCCGGCAGCCTTCGCGGCGGAGCCGATTCTCTGCCAGGGAGAGGCCAGCGGATATTTGCAGGGATTCGATTCGGACGGTGAGTTCATTTACTGGTCGATGTTGAGAGCGCTGGACCTTGGCTGGTTTGGCGTGGACAGGCCGAAAATAGCAATTCCTTATCAGCTCCGACTGCCCTCCCATGAAAACTACTATCCTCTTCCCGTTGCTGACTGCTCTGATGAGCGGTGCGCTGTTGGCGGAGCCGATTGACGTCAACGGTCGCTTTCACTCAAAAACGCCCGGCGGCTTCCCCGACGGCTGGGTCATGCACGAATGGGGCGGCTACAAGCCGTTCCCGGACGTCAAAACCATACCCGGCGCTTATGAGGGCAACACGGCGTTGAGCATCACGAACGTTCTTGGCGACGACGGCGGCGCCATCCAGACCCGCGAGAAATTCCCCGCCCGCTCCGGCTCCGTCGGCCGCCTTTCATTCCTCACAAAGGGAAGGGGGCTGGCATGGGCCACCTTTTATCGCTGGGGCGAGAAAGGCGCCTGGAACGGGGTCATCGTCAGTTCTCCGATCACCCTCTCCGACACGTGGCAACC
>JAAYEH010000411.1 GCA_012728855.1 Rhodopirellula sp.
TCTCGTGGTCGAGGCACGTCGTCAGCCCGGGATTTCGTCAAGTTCCTGGCCAGCGAGTTCCTGAAGTTTCAATCCTCTCGTGGTCGAGGCACGTCGTCAGCCCTGGGCCTGAATGCAGTGCGAGCCGCGTTCGCTCCCAAGTTTCAATCCTCTCGTGGTCGAGGCACGTCGTCAGCCAAGACGAAGTTGCCAACATGCAGACGGATATCTGGATGTCTCAATCCTCTCGTGGTCGAGGCACGTCGTCAGCCCACCAGGCGCGTCTGGAATCGGTCTATGGTCCCGAGTTTAAATTCTCTCGTCATCGAGGCATGTCTTCGGCCTCGCTGCCGCCAGCCAAGTGGACGAAAACGGCAATCCCGTTTCAATCCTCTCGTCATCGAGGCATATCGTCGGCCGGCGGGTTCACTCGGGACTTGCTGCTCCTGGAAGGCGTGTTTCAATCCTCTCGTCATCGAGGCATGTCTTCGGCCACGTGACCAACCTGGCGACCGGCCGGCGGACCACGTTGTTTTAATCCTCTCGTCATCGAGGCATGTCGTCGGCCTTCGGCAACGGTCAAGGCTTCGCAGTTGCGTCAAGCGTTTCAATCCTCTCGTCATCGAGGCATGTCTTCGGCCAGAGCAGCATGGAGACTGGCAGGCTTCGTCCTCTGGGAGTTTCAATCCTCTCGTCATCGAGGCATGTCTTCGGCCTGTCACGTCTCCGGAGCATTGTGACATAACGACTTGCGCGCGTCAAACCGCCGACCCCAACCCAAGGTGTTCAACAATAGCAGACAAGCGTGTCCCTTGATCTAACAGCAACGTCCGTTAGTCTTGCGCTGTGGCCCCGTAGTCCAGTCGGCGTGCGACGGCTAGCCATTGCGGTGCATGCGTTTCGTCGTCGTCCCGCAAAAGCGTGTCCAGACGCTTGTAGAGCTCCCGAAGCGGCTCGGGATCGCTTCCGCTCACGGATTCAAAGCCGTGGATGAGGGCGCTGTAGTTGCGTCGTGTGACCTTGATCTGTCCCACATTCGCGAGGTCTAGGAGCTTCTGGGCTAAAGGATCGCCAAACCGCTTAAGTAATCGCGCAACTTGCTCACGAGACGCGGCTAGTTTTTGATTGGGAAGCCGGTCGATCGGGTTCTGTTTCTTCTTCGCAAGTTCTTCCTGGAACTTTTTCACAACCGGATCGTCCTCTGGGAGGTCATCTGAGTGGATTCCCTGCTTACCGAGTCGCAATTGCCCAACCAGTTCCAAGACACGGTACGCACGTATCAACGCATCCTCGAACTGCTGATCTCGCAAACGACGCTCGCCGTTTGCCAGTAGATCGATTGCCAGCCAACGTAGAGGTTCTTCACGAGCCCGAGCGTCATCGGGAAGGGGAATTGCCAATTGGCTCACCCATTGCCTTACCTCCGGCGTCGGTTCGAAAGCCTTCCATTTCGATGGAGCAGGGACTACCGGCAACTCGATGGTTGCTGCGCCCCGATAGTCCAGGCGATCCCAGGCAGCATTGTAGCGAGCCAGGGGGCGGACGAACGAAGCGACCGAATTTAGTTCGTCGGGCCAAACACCGGCAAACGGCGAAGCGGGATCGGGGAGTAAGTCGAGTACAGCTGCGAAGTTACCACGGCGGAAGAGTTGGTGCGCGTCATCCAGACGCTTGCGTGCGGTCGCGATTGTCGTCTTGACCTCGGATACGATCTCTGTTCCCGCAACTACCATGCCGCGTTGATCCCGCTTGCCGCCCGAAATGTATCGGAGCTGCGGTAAGTCGTGGCGGACCGCCGCCAGCACCAATGCCGCACTCATTGCTTTGGTGCCCCGTGTGAAGTCGGCCAACAGTCGAGTTGGCGATACACCTGAAGCTAGCTGTTCCTCGATCACCTGATCGAAATGACCGAAACAGATATCAACGTCGTCTTCCGCGCCGGCGAGGGGTAAGGCCCGGATATCGATCGGCACGTCTTGGACTTCACGCTGCAGCAGCGTGGCATGTTCCGTCGTGAGTTGCGACGGCAGCAGAATAACTTGAGTCCACTCACCTTTGTGAATCGATTTTTTGAGCGGCTCGATCAACGTCTCGCGCAGCTGGTCGATGTTGCCAGTGCCGATGGTGCAAAGTAGTATGCTACTGTGACTCACGGACGACTCCTTCTTCGACGTGTGGATGAACAGTCACTGGAATTCACAGCGTCTCCACGCAAAGTTGCCCCAACCCCATTGCGGTGCTTTTGCCCAAATGGAGCCACTGGGCCGCCGCCAGTAAAGGCCAGAGTTCGCCGGGGCCTTGGGGCAAATCCAAGGAACCGACGACGCCGTGCAGGTCCAGATCGGCTTGCTGGCGAGCTGAGTAACGGTAAAAGTGCGAGGGCGTGCCGCGCCAAGGGCCGACCATCGCGAGACGCGCAACTGCGAGGGCTTCGCGAGCCTGTTCCGCCCAGGCCGCTTGGGACTCCCTGGGGAGATAGGACCGGAATCGCCTTGTTGCCGCGGCGATCAAATCCGGGAGAGTCGGCTCCTCAATCAATCGTCCGCGTCGCCGCAATCGCAAGGGTGTGCTGAAGATCAGCCGGCAAGGACTATCTGCAGGAACTTCGACCGGGCAGACGCAGGCGTCAAGCGACCAAGCGCCGGCAGCCGCATCGGACGTACTCAGGTCGCCGTGCCCAGCGGCGGTGCCGTCAGGAGAGAGCGGTATTACTTGCCGCACGTGAAATCGTTGCCGTCGCGGACCGAGCCCCATGCCACAAGCCACCTCCCAGGCTCGCCGCAAGTTTGAATCGTAGACCAGGGCGTCGCCGATCAAGATCCAATCCAGAGCGGACCCAAACGAGGGGTCTACGCGTGCTGCTCGCAAGACGAAAAGGGGCGACGCTTCTTCCTGGCCCGCGCACTGCGGTGCGAAAACCGTCCCGTACGCATCGGCGTCCAGATCGTGCAACGCTGCTCCCCACACACCACGCAGCATCGGCACCGCCGCGATCACGCCGGAGGTGTCGAGGAGCAACCTGCGGGGCAGGATGCGTATCTTGTTTAGACTGGACAATAGCCGGTTGCTCAGGTTGGTCGTCGCAGATGGTTCGACCGAAGCGAGAACCAGACCCTTGGCTTCGTCATCTTTCATGGGATCTCGCGCCCACGCATCAGAGATCTGCCGAGTCATAAACGCTCATTCTCGTGGTTGGCGTCACTGCGGCTCGCGAACGCGTCCGGAAGCCGGGTGAGTAAACCGAACTCAAAGGGAATCGTTCGCATCTGGTCTGCGCTCAGAACAACGCCTTCCGGAAGGCGGCCTTTAAGCCGCAGGACGACAGCCCGATCATAAGGACGCATCTCGACGTTGATCCTGTTCACGGGCACAACCACGCCCAGGAGATTGGTGAGAAAATGGGCTGCGCCGTCATGGCCTACGGCAGAAATGAATCCTTCGCCGAGCAACTGCCTGGCTTCCTCGGCCGAAATTGGCCCCTCGAATCGCCAGTCGCCGTAAGCGGTCAGCACTGGCGTGTTGAACACGTAAAGCTGACTGGTTATTGCTTGCACCATTTGCAAACCTTCTGACGCGATCAGATGCTCAGGTAGTCGGTTTCAGAGGCATTCCCGACCCTGTCACCTTGTCATCTTGAAACCATTGATAGCTGGGGTAGTTCATGTTCTTCACTCGTGGATCATTTTCAGCGTAAATCAGCATGGCACGCAGCTGCTGCATCGTGTCGTCACGACGCGTTCGCAACGCCTCGGTACGACGTTCCAACTCGCGACGCAGTGGCTCGCCTTCCATAACGCCGGGGTCGGAGCCGCCCCGGTATCGGGCCGTCGGATCGTCTCGCACCAACAGCTTGAGTACCCGAAAGCACACGCTGCCGCCACCTTGGGGCTTGCATCCGCCAAGCTTGTGTCGCAGGGGCCCCGTCACCGTAATCGGCGCCGTGGCACTAGGCCCCAAGGCGAGCTTGCTAAGCGTAACCTCGACGCGCTCTTCCAGAACCAGACAGTACAGCAGCAAGTTCAGTTCTTCGTCGCGCAGGTTAGCGAAGTCCACTTGAAAGGTAAACCGTGTGCCTGGTGGGGCAGGGCGGATCGTACGTTTTTGATCTTCTCTGATTCCTGCGTGCGGCGGGGTCAGCCCCACAGCGTTGACTTGGTGATGATAGAGCTTGCGTCGTTTTCGGTCCGGGTAGAAGGGGCGATGGTCGGGATCTGGCTGCCCGCCCGCAACTTTGAAGGTGGGCCACAGTCTCCAGTCCTGGGACCGATCGGTGAGGGAGCCGTCACTGAATTGCACCAGACCCGCGAACACGTCGCCACGGTTCAAGAAGCCGAACATCCTCGCCGCAATGTCGAGCTTCCAGCCCGAATCGCTCCCGCGCGCTCCCATTTGGACCTGATGCTGATCGTCCACCTTGGACCTGTGGATGGGCACGGCCGCGTTTCCGATCAGCTCGGCAAGCGAACGGATTGCACCCTTGAGCGAAGTCGACGGGATGTACGGCATTTGGTCAAAGGCTCGTCGGACGAAATTGACTTCGCCCGACCGGCCATCACCGATGATGAGCGGGGTCAGAGCCTCTAAGTCGCACCAGATCCGGCCGGACGAGCCACTCAGCCGATGGTGGTAATGCGGTGCTGCATACTGGATGGGCGAATCACTTAACTGCACCCAGCGATACGGATTCCAAAACGGTTCATTCTTGGGCATCGCCTGCCTCCTGATACGGTTCCAAGTCGCACAAACGGGCGAAGTGAGTTTCTCCTGCAGGATCGCGCCACAATTCGACCACCAGCCGTACGCCGCGCGATCGAGTCACCAGGGGATAACGAAACCGATGCGGGATACGCAACTCGATCCATTCATCGGGCGACGCGTCGGTGCATTGCCCCCACAGAAAGTACCGGTCCAGATGCGGAACCAGCGTCCGCAAAATATCCGAGCGGTCCTGTAGCTTTCCAGGTAGCCAGTCCTGACTACCCAGAAATACGGTGCGACAACAGTTCGATCCTAGGCCGCGGATGATTCGCCAACGCAATTCGCCCGACGGTGCAAAGATGCGACCGGCCCATGCCGTAGACAGGCAGTCGAGGGTCTTCAGGTTTCTTGCGCCCCGGTGTGCAGCGCACCAAAGCAGGTGGCCATCGAGGCCCCGCCAGAAATCCAAAGCCCAAGCGTCTGGCGCTTCGGCCCAGATTCGCAGGGGACGTTCGGCGTCGGCCGGAATCTCGGCACCGCCGATCAGATCGATCAGTTCACCAGGGGTGAGGTCGCCGGCTTTCAAGAGAACGGTCATGCTTCATGCTCCCTCGCGAAGGTGTGTGGCTTGACCTTTGGGACCGCCGTGCCATCGCAGGAACTCCTCGAACGCGGGTATCAGGCTCGCCAGGGCCGATGACCAGCTGGAAGTGATGACATACTCGTAACGTAGGCCGCGTTGTTGAGCGTCTCCCAAACCGATCGCTGAGGCCGGCTCCCAGGGATGAAGGCCGTATTCCCGCTGTTCCTCTGGCGTCGCCAGGCTAAACAGACCTTCGAGTCGGTTGACTGGTTTGGCGTAGGCGACGCGGTAATCTGTCACACAACCTCGGACGCGTCCCAGCCCGCGGCTGCGTCCCGAACCGATTTGCAGTATTTCGTCCTGGAGGTCTGTCAGAAGCAGGTTGAGCGCTGCCAATTGCCATAACTCGAAGTTGAACATGCGGATCTTGGCCTCGAAGATGCCCCCGACGAGAACCTGCAGGTCAAACAGGACGCCTTTCACCGTGCCACCCGTAAAGCGGTCGATCCCCACTCCGTTGCGCTGCTCGATTTGCGCCGCGTGCCCCTCCAACGGATAGGCGTCACTGATGCTGAAGCGACCGGCGAATTTCAGGGAGCCAAACAAGCGGCAAGCAGCGCAGGAGTCGCTGTAGGCGGCTGCGGAAGGGTCCTTTCCATTTCCTCGGGTGCGAAAACCGCAGCCGTGCGATTGGCGTTCGCCATCCACAGGGATCTTGATGTCCTGCTTGCGAGGATCGTAGTACGGAATGCAGACGCTGTTGGGCTGCAAGGTTCGCGAAATCCGTTCGAGATGACTGCGGAGGACGCCCTTCAGCGACGTGCCCGGGAAGTAATAGGTCTTCTTCCCGTTGATGAACGTGCATACCGGCACCATGTCCGCCCCGTCGAGCGTGGCGTAGCCGCTCTTGATCAACACCGAATCCACAGGCTCGATCCGTACGTTGACGTCTGCCTGACAAAGCCATTTGCGCATCATGATCACACCTCCTTCGCGGAAGCACCCAAGGTGCTGAGACGCTCGTTGATTCGTTCCCCAAAATAGGCTTCCCAACCCTGAGCTGGCTTGGTGAATCGGCTTTCGTCCGTCCGATTCGTAAGAAATCTCAGACGTTGGGCAGCGTCCGAGAAATCGACCGTGGCCAAGTCAACGTCCTGCAGTCGGAACCGGCCGAGGCCACGGCTGCTGAACCCGCCCAAGCTGCCGCCCGCATGCCACTCAAAGATCGCGGCCCCCAGTAACGCCAGGTCGTCGTCACAGTGGTTCTCCAGGTCGATCGAAATCCGGAAGCGACTGCCGGCCGGAACGACCTCGTAGTCATACTTGAGACCATCGACGGCAGTATGGCTGTCTCGATCCAGGACCACACCATCGCGAACCTGGACGACGCCAGTCCAACTATCCAGTCGTCCGTCGCTAATTCTTAGCCGGCTGCGTCGCACCGGGGAGCCAAAGAGTTTGCACACATGGCAGGTGTATTTTTCGATCCAGCCCAGCCGCTGCGACAGCTCGCCAGCGCTCGCCCGCTGATAGTCCTGCCGGACTTTGTGATAGTATTTCACATCGCTGACGCATGGCACTCCACTGGCCTCCACGTTCAGTAGGCAGGCGGACAGGCCCAAGGAATGCGAAAGCGACTCGCACGTGCTGCGCAATTTGCCCTTCAGAGACGATCCCGGCAAGACGGGTTGACCGGTCGGATCGAGCACTACGCCGAGGTCGCTCATCGTCTCGCCTTCTTTGCCGGAGCCGATCCGCCAGGCCGTTTCAAACACGATCGCGCCCGTGATCCGCAGTTTGTTTCGCAACGCAAAATCCGTCTTCAAGGTCATAGCTTCTGGCATGAGAACATCCTCGGTCAATCGCCTTTCATTCCCAGGCGGTAGAGATAGTGGGCACAGAACCGTTGAAAGAATTCGGGGTAGTGTTCGGAGCGCCAGCTTTCGAGCCATTGCTTTTGCCGCTTCTTCGTGGCGGCGCGCTCCTGTTGCTCTTCTTTGGAGAGTTTGGTGCCGTGGGCTGCGGTTTCCAACTTCAACTCCGCAGGCATGACGTTTTCGGCTGCCTGTTCTAACGACCAAGATGCACGCGGCGGTCGGCCAATACACAGCAGATGCACAAGTTTCCAAAACTCAACTTGCGCGCTGGCGTTTCGTTTTTCCGCGCGATCCTTCTGATGGTCTGCGAACACAGTGATTTGCGTTGGCTGGTTCATGGCAATCTGCCGCAGGCCGTGTACCTGGGCGCGCGCCACCGGATACTCGTGCTCGCCAACGAAGGCGTCCACTGCCTTCGCAGCTTCCTCGGCAAAACTCGTGTCGCTGAGCATATCAAACGCGGCCATCTCGGTTCTCCATTTCGGCGCAAGCGACGCGGAACAGGTACTCACTCACGACGGCGCGCACCCAACCCCGCGCCAGCCTCAGCCGAACCGCGAGCTGCGCATCGGGAGATTCGGCCATGCCCATCGCTTTCTGACGTAGATCCCTGAGTTGCTTGAGCACCTCTTCGCCGACCCGCTGCCAGTCCCTGGCGGACGCCGTTCCTTTGCCCATCTGGTTCTTGACGAAGTCCTCGATGTCGGCAAAAAGCGTGGCAGAGCAGACGATCTGCTGAAGATTGCGAATTTGGGAACTCACTCGCTTGGTCTTCCTGTCGTACCCGAATGTCTCGAACAACGACTCGCCCAGCCGGGAAAGTCTATCGTGTTGTTCGTCCAGGAATTGATCTGCCTTGGCAGCCTCATCGGGCTTAAGCGTGATCATCTTTGTTCCTCCTGCCGGCAGAACCGGCTGTGAAAGTCGTCCGAAACCTGGACGACGCCAAAACCTTCATTCCGTCGGATACCGATGCCCGCATCGCTGAGCTGGCGCAATCCTGTCTTTAGTTGTTGCCTTTCCTGTCGCGTTCCTCGAAACCAGTACGTGTAGACCGTACCACGCATGAGGCCCCACTCGTCATGCCTCGGTAGACCGTGAGCGGTATTCCAGCCTCGAACGCGCTCGTGTTTGGCGACGGCGGTCACGCATTGCAGCGCCCCGCCGGAGGCCAAGGTTTGGAACGGACGGTCTTTGACGGGCCGGACATCCGTTGGGTCAGGCAGGGGCGGCAACCACTTCTCCATCGCGGTCGGATCGAGCGTGTAGCGGAGCACGTCATCCAGGAGGATCGCTCCGTTGGGTAGGGACAGACTGAAAAAGAAGTCCCCCTCGGCATCCAACCCATCGATCCGAAACGGCGATGCCGTCAAAAACGCAATCAGCGACTCGCTCCATCGGTCCCACGCTTGGAAAAGCTGAGGCTCGTCAGGCGGTTCGACCGACTCACCGATCGAAAGCCGAACGCCCCCGTAGCCCCGTGTGCGGTGGTGACCGACGTACACCACATGGTCTTCCGATGCGAGTAGCTCCTCCAGCGTCGTGCGAGTTTCGTCGTCAGCGGCGAGCCAACCGAACAGGTCGGCGTCTCGGTCGCCGGGAGCCATGGCTTCGAGCGTGTAGAAGACCGATTCTGCAGCCGTCGAGGTGACACGGTCAATGCCGACATGGGCCGCGACGGTCCGCCGATCGCGCTCTGCCTCTCGGACTTGACCATTTGCGTCGTACCAGAAACCAGTGCGGTTCTTGATGTCCGCCTTACACATTCGGCACTGCCGCCAAGCCTGTTCCGCCTCCTCGGGCAGGACACCCGCAACCCACTGCTGCGCAAGGCGAAACCAGAGCAGGTCGACCAGACCGTGACCGATTCCCTCCCGTTTGCAGGCTGCGGCCGTTTGTGGGAACACTCGGTCAGCCGGGTCGAGCGGTCCATAGCGGCACCGGTTCTCGTCCAAGAACAGGCGGCCAAACGAATCATCGGCGACGCCGTGCTGTTGCAGATAGACCGTGGCCAAGGCCCCACGCAACAGCGTGCCGCCGATCGATCGCACGCCTTCGGAGCGTTCCGATTGCCGGTCCCGCTTGATGGCAACTGGTGATTCCAGCGTCGCGGTCAGACGAAAGCAGTTCATTCTTGCCCTCCCTCCCGTCTCACTTCCCGTATCCAGGCGGCCCAGTCCTCGTCCGCAAATTCCTCAAAACTAGAGAGCACCGTATCGACCGACAGTGCCTGACCGTTCCACATGACTTGGTCGCCGAGAATACTGACGCGACACCTCCCCAGGCCGGCGCTCTTGTCACCACCCAGCGAGTCGATACTGAGCATCGCAGCGATCAGCAGAGCGTATTCATACGGCACCCCTTCGTCGAATACGGTGAGGACGCCAGGCGGATGCCGGGCGCGAACGTGTCCTTGCAAGACCACATTGTCGCCTTCGGCTAACTCGGTAGTGAACAAGTGCCTTTCGAGGACTGTACCGGTCACGCGGTCCAGGGCCGTTCGCGTCCGCAGGGACGTGAATTGCGTTCCTTCGGTCGCGGGCAAGGCATTATCCACGAACAGGCATTCCCCCTGATAGCGACTGCCGAACAGGCGATCCACGAGCAGTTCGGATTCTCCCAGCGGGCGGAAGTGCTGCACTAGATGGCGTTGCTGGGATTCGCTGGTGGCATGGGGATCAACGGCGTCCGCCCCCAGCGCCAGAGCCAAACGCTCGCATTGGTGTCGAAGCACGCCCTTAAGTTGCGAGCCGGGGACAAATGGTGGTCCTTTTCGCGAGCCTTTCTCACTCCCGTAGCGGCGAATCAGCCGGTCCGCCGCAGCGGAATCAAACCCGCTCCCCACATGCCATCGCGTCTCCCACGCGATCGTATAAACCAGGTCCAGGCGTTGTGGTTTCATGCCTCCTCCTTTGACGGAAACAGGTCATAGGCTTCCACAAGGTCCGCAATGGGAGTGATCCGCTTGTCGGCCTGATCAAGCCAGGGGAAGTTCGACACGTCGTGACGCGGCGACATTTGTGCCACAGCTTGCCACAACGACCATCGTTCGGGCTGTCGTTCGGTGTCCCGACACCGGCTGAAGATCTCACGAAGGCGATGCTCAGCCCCCGACGGGCTAGGGTCCAAGGCGGCCTCGAAAAGGTCATGCAACTTGCTGCGGGGGAAGCGCACGCTCCGCAGTTGTGCAACGGCCTGTTGCAGTGCGAGGAGTTGACCATGGGACAAGGGGCGAAGCGTCCGCGACTGTTTGGTCTCCGTGAAGTAATCGTCCTCGCGGACATGCTTCAATTCATGGCTGGCGGCACCCGCTACGACGTGGAAATCCAGGAACGACGGCATGGCGTATAGATCTTCCTTCTGACGAGCGGCATGTCCGGCTCGTTTGGCGTTCTGCAGCAGTTCCTCCGCCAAATTCAAGAGCAGGTAAAAGGGGTAATTTGCACGCCCGACCGCCACGCCACAAGAGATCGTGAGGCCGCGGTCTTTCAGTCGGTCCTGGAAGAACTTCCTGCAGGCCCCAGACTGCTTGGCGATCGCCTCCTGTGTCAATCGCTCAAAATGTTCGGAGATGGTCAAAGCGAAACTCAGGGCGCGGTCAGCGGGCAAAACAACCATCAAGTCATCGCCGCCGAGCAGCAGGATGTCAGCAGGCACCGGCTTCGGCCGTAATCCCGATGCCACGCTTCGCCGAATAGCGTCCACTTCGGACTTGAGCACTGCCTCAAGTGCATGGAAACAGGCGTTGCGGATACTCGAGTCGACGAGGTCGCTAAAGCTCTGACACGTCTCCGCAGCGTCCAATTCTTGCACCAGTCTCCCCATCGCATTGCCGTCGGCGTAGACCAGTCCGATATAGCCGCTGCGTTCCGACGCCTTGCCGATGATTGCGAAATCGTCGCACCGCAACTTGTCCCATTGGGCCTCATCAGGCCACGGCCCGGCCTTGGCCAGCGACTGCATCCACGAGTACCAGACGCCGAAGCGACGAGACACACGTGCCGAATCCCGTTTGAGCCGACAAGCATCGGACAAGGACTTTGTGGTCTCGCCACCCCATTGCATCATGCGGCTAGCGGGAAGATGTGATGCCGACTCGCACTCTTTGATGAACGGCAATAGATTTACTGTGCGGCACGGGGTTGCCATCTCCCGATGGGCACGCATACGGAAGTGAGCCAGCCGCACGGCCTGACGGTAGCTATCGGCGCGGTCGTATCCTGCGATTCCCGTGGCGAGGCGCACTTCACCACCAGTCTTTTCGCGATAGACTCGGGCCAAGACGGCGAGAGCCTCGTGGATCTGTTTTGGCTCGCAGTTACGGATGATGAATTGACCGGAGCCGCCGTTCGCGTAAACCTTGTCCACCCGTCCCCCAAAGCGAGTCAGGTGCTCTCGCAACACCTGTTCCGTATCGCTTTGATTGAGTTCGTCGAGGATCGCGCTTGCCCCTCGGATTTCCGCAAGCGGATCCGTACCGAACACGAACTGCTTCACAGAAGGCGTGTCAATTACGACCACAGAAAACGGTACATCACCAAGCACGATGATCCCTTTCTTGCTTCTGGAACAAGCATTCCATCAGGTGTCGCGGTGCCACATGTGGGTTCTCTCCTCCATTAACGTCGGTCGGCTGCCAATTCGCTGCACTCGGCAGTCCACCACCTACAATAGAACGTGCACCGACCTTCCCCAATGACAGTGATTGTTCAGCTTTCGCTCCTTGATTCTCAGATCTGCCAACAAATCAGTCGTTCGCTGCCGGGCCGCACGCGACGGTCCGCAGCGGTCAAGGTATCATTTCGCACGTACACCCGCCAGCTTTTCGTCAACATCGCGCGATCTGCCACCCAGGTCATCCATTTGTTGCCCGGCGTCAAGTCCAGTACTAGGGACTCCGGCGGTTGGCCTTGCCCGAAGCGGCGCACGACGTCTGGAATCTGATATTCGAGCGATCGGTTATCCTCGAAGGGACCCGGCACGCAGGCCCGGCCGTCCGCTTCCAGCAATTGTTTGACCATCTGCATCGCTCGGGTCTGGTCTCGCAGGGGTTCCGCGCTGGGCGTGTACAGCAGCAGGCAGTGCGTCACGTCCAGGGCCCTGGCGGCCAGCGGGACGAGTTCCGGGCTGCCACTGACAATCGTCACCAGATGCGTGGGCTGCCAGCCCGGATACTCGGACAGTACCTGGCTGCGGCAACGCCGGGTAATGGTCGGCAGCAGGTGGCTCCAATAAAACTGCGTCGTCGAGGGCCGGCCGCGGGGACGCTTCAGGTAATACGCGACGCACCGGTCGAATTCGGCGGCCTCATCCGGACCGCTCGGCGGAGGCGGCGGGGTTTCCAGCCGCAGCGCCAACTCGGCCAGCGCTCGACTGGGCTCGCGCTCGGCCATGCGCAACACGCCGATTTCGATGTCGCCCCGCAACCCTCTTGCCTCGTCGGCTTGAGCGAAGGGAACGAAGAAAACCTTGACGCCGCTTTCGATCGCCAAGTCCAGTTTTTCTTTCAGGAATTCCACACACTGGACGCCGCTGCGGTGATCCCAGCTGCCCGTGGCCCAGACTTGCGGATCGGGAGTGCCGCCCTCCGCCGCCACCAGCAGCCCCGCGGCCAGTGAAGCCCAACCGGAGTTGCCAGCCAAGGGCATGTCGCTTAGGTCCGTGTCGCCCAGTTCTTCCCCTGGTTGCAGTCCCCACTCGCACCCCCGGATGCGGTGATGCGCCGGGAACATGGCAGCGACTTCCGTCGCCAGCTGGACCAACGCGGCCGGCAGGCGGGGACTGTGTTTCTGCCCCTGCACCCACCGCAGAGGAAGTGCAAAGGCGGGCCGCATCAGCGGAAGTCGGTCCTGGGAATGCGTGGCAAAGACGACGCTGCAGGAACCGTGGGTGGCTGGCAGCTGTGGACGGGTTCGCCACGCGTCCCGGTAAGCCGGCGGAATGGCGTCGTTTTCCGCAGCCAGTCGCAGCAGTTCGGGTTTCAGGCACCAACGGGCCAAACCGCCCAGCTGCCGGACCACCTCGCTGGCCGCAGACGGACTGGACCACACCCCCGGCAGACTCTGTTTTCGGCGGAGATCGTCCCAGTCCAACTTCTTGGTCATCAGCCTACTCGTTTTCACGTTTCCGCGTCCGTTGCACCCAGTCGCCACTCGACTTGATTCGGTCCCACTCGCAAGACCAACGGCTCGTCGGTTTCGAGCAACTGGGCCAGCGGGAACGTCGCCTTTCCCTGCGGATCAATCGCGGCCTCCGCGCCGTGCAAGGTCACTGCTTGCCCGGCCAGATCCAACGCGCGCTGCTGATCCGGCCTCAGAAACTCCACAAATACCAGCTGTTGCGGCGTCGGCTGCGGAGGAATCGTCAACCGGGCCACCATGTCGTTCGTCGGGGATCGCCATTCCCACCACCACAAGGGTTCCAAGAGCGTGGCTTCCGCAGCCCGGCCCCAGGGGGACTGCTGCAGTCTGGTTCGCAACTGGACCGCGATGGAAAGGAAGGCGGCCCTGGCCAAGAGCAAGTTCCGTTGTTCCCTGAATTTCGCGGCCAGCCGACTAGCCACGACGGGGGAGAGCTGCGGAACGCTCGCCAACGCCAGTTCCCTTTCGGCCGTTCCGGCGGCCTGCAGCACGTCTTTGTATTTCAGGGCTGTGACGGCCAGGCCGTAGTCGAATTCTTCCAGGTCGGGGCGGAACGTCATTCCCACGGCCTGGACGTGAACGCTGGCCGCCAAGAACAGCTCGACATGGTCGGCCAACCATTCCTGACAGCGCCCCAGATCGATTTCGAGTCCACGGTCGTCGACGCCAGATCGCCGCGACGCGTAAAGGACCAGTTCCGCATCGTCCAGATCGTTCAACAAACATTGGGCCAGTTCGCTGCGAGCTTCCGATGTGCCGGGCTCCTCGTACGCGCTGGCCAGAGCCTGGGTTTCTTCCAGCCAGGCTTGCGGATTGGGGATGGTCATGGCCTGGGCAGCCAACTGCGTTCCGCGATCGGCCAGCAGGGCGTCGGCGCGCGTCGGGACGTCAGCTCCGCCCAGTTGGGCGATCAGTTCCGGGCGCACGCGACGCATCTTGGCCCAAAGAGCCAGCAGGTCGTACGCTTCGTCCGCCGTCTCGACGCCTGCCTCCAGCAAGTCCTGCAGCTGACTGAGCCAGCCATCGACCTCCACGAGCGGGTCGGGGATGCCGGCTTGCGTCGCCGCCAGGTGTGGCAAGATGTAGGGGCTACCGTTCATAAATCACGCATCCCGCCCGCAGCGCTGCCGCAGCGCGAGCCAGTCCTCGTACTTGAACTGGCTCAGGTGCGGCAGGACGTCTTTCAACAAGGCGTAATCGCCACGGATCAATTTGCCGTACATGTTTCGGTTGCGATGATGAGACTGTTTCACGGACTGTACCGCCGGCTTGAATACGCGGTAGTACAGACGCTGGGATCGGGACCAGGCCGCCTCCCGCTGCTCGCGTATCTGACGGTCGCGGTCTGACGTTTTCTGGTCGCGCCGACCTGGCCGACCGCTACGCATGCCGCGTTCTCGCGGCAGGCCCTGTTGCTGGTCAGGATCCTGGCTCGCCGACGTGGCTTCGGGGCTTCCCTGACCGGGAAGGAAGGCCGTCCTCACTGTCTGCTCGATGATGGTTACGATTCCGCTGGTTCCGAAGCTCACCGTCGTCCGTTCCAAGCAACGATGCCAACCCAGGACGGCTGCGTCCCCTGCATCCCGTGACACCGAGGAACGATAGACGTCGTAAAGAGCCTGGGCCGTGCGGCCTGCTGAGGCGGCTGACTGCTCGGAGTAGGACCAACGAGCATTGGGATCGTGGGGGTCCAGGATCTGGCTGTATTCTGGCGTTACGAGCAGCCAAGCAAGACATTCGGGGGCCGTCAGCAGGTGGTCTCGAAGGTGTTGGCAGGCAGACTGCCAATCGGAAAAGAACAGCACGGTTTTGCCGGGACGCGCCGGATGAGGCACTTCTCCAAGTCGGAGGCTGTCGGTCAAGTCGGCAGCGGCATTCATGACGGCCCTCCTCCTATCGATCCGGCAACAGCCGGCTGAAGCAGCGAGCCCAGACAACTTCGTCCCGCACGCGATCACGAGCCTCGCGTTTGGCTCGATGCACCCAGTGATTCCACACATCCGGCGTCAGCTGCGACGACGCGGGCAGCCAACGCCCGACGACTTCACACAGCACGGGAGCCTCGATCCGCGAAGGGGGCTCACAAATCACTTCGCGAACTGCCGACCACACTTGCCCCAGCGGCGGCCAATTGCGTTTGAAGCAGGCCCGATCCTCGTCCGGTCGCCAGGGAAGCAACCATTCAACAAACTGCGGCAGTTCGCTACGCCAGACCGCATCCGCGTTCAGTTGGTCCTGGGTGAGGCGGCGGGCCATGGCCAGTCGCAGTTGCAGCAGCAAAACGGAAAAGTAATACACTCCGCGTGAAGGAGCCCACGCGATCCGATCCAGCGCAGCCCGCAATTCGCGGCATCGCTCCATGGCTTCTTCGCTCTCCTGGTCGGTATCAACCGTCACCGCCAGATCCATCGCGGCCCCGGACTCATCCCCACCCGCTGCCGGTCTGACGAGGCCGCTGTTTGACTTGCGCCACAGATCGACAGCGTAGTTATGCAGGACCGTTCGGCACCAATCGTCGAATCGGCCCGCCGATGGATTGAACTGATGAACACGCAGCCAAATGATCGTTCTGGATTCCGCGACCAGATCCTCTCGGAAACGCCTCCGACATCCCGTGGCCACCTGCCCGGCGACGGCCTCGATCGTCGGCACCAGCATTTCCAAGGCGTAGGATCTTTTTTCCTCCGTCTGGCTGGAATCCCCAACCAGACAGGCCAACGCGGACGCATCCGTCGGCAAATCGCTGAACCGTTCACGCGGCATGGCTCGCCCTCCGAAGGGCCGCTCCCGGAAGGGAGCTGAAAAAAGCTCGTCGGATGAGCAATATAACCTGCCGCGCAGCGCGATGCTACCACGGCGTCCATATAACGGTATACGAAAATGGGACGACCGAAATGACAAGCCAGAACTGAGAATCTTTTTCGACAGCCGCGCCGCCACGCGATGCACTTGTTGGCCAGCATCAACCACGACTAGGTGCACAAATCGCCCATTAGTCCCCGCGTTGACTGCAGGCAACCGGAAGGCATGACTCAATGTGTGACAGACGACCGCGAACTGGCAGCCGCAGAATCGGCACGAAAGGCCAGCCGGGGCCTGTGGGCCGACCGAGAGCCGGTGGCGTGTTGGGACTGACGGCATGGACAGAGATAGCGCGGCCGTCCTCGCTGCCCGTCGCCAAATGGTGATCGACCCGGTGTCGGTAGCCACCCTGCCCGGCTCCTAGCCGTTCCGTTACGACGCGTAACTTGTCGGTGCCGCACCTTACCGGGATTGTGTGCTCAGTAACACGCCGGTGGCCTTGGGCTATGGCCGATGGCGACTTCTCCGTCTTGGAGAGCGTCTACGCCACACGAGGCGTCTCGCCAAAGAGCTGGTATCGTCAAGCTCGGTGCGCTTTCGTGCAGAGGAGTAGCGGCGATGCGGCAGTCCCGAAATACGTTGCTCTCCTGGAACGCCCGCTCGCGGTCTGCGGGGTCGCAACTACCGGTCAGGACTGCTGTCCCAAGAAACAGATCAAGCCAAACATCCCAGGTCCCGACTTCCCACTTCAGCCCTGGCTTCATCGAGGGCAGCGGCGATGTCCGCATTGGTGATGCTTTTCCTGCGAAAGGTAATCGTGACGATGGCAGCTGAGGTCTTGAGTCGAA
>JAAYEH010000412.1 GCA_012728855.1 Rhodopirellula sp.
ATGCACCGAGTTTCACCGTACTGCCAGTTGAAAGCTCCAACGCGAAACCGTCCGCAAACAACGTAACATGTGGACACGTAACAAGCTAACCGGCACCAAGCGTCGCCATATTCCGGGATCGCACCCTGTACGATCGGCCGTGAAGCTCGCGTGACGGATCCCGGCCTAGATGAAGCAGTCGGGACAGGGACAAGGGGCCTTGCTGGTCTGCATCCAGCGGGGTCTGCAGGTCCCGGAGCACGGCACTCAGGTGCGTGCCGGCGCGGTCCTCGACCAGCCTGGCCACCAGCCGGCGCGATCGCTCGCCCTGGTCTTCGGTAGGCTGCATGAGCCCCAGACCCAGCAACTCGCTGATGCGCGTCTTGCTCCAAGTAAAGGTCTTCATGTTTTGTTCGTTCATGCCGAATCGCCTTGATCTTGTGGCCGCCTAGCCAAGCAACTGCCGTATCTCGTCATCCACATCTGCTTCGGAATCGACATACTGCCGCACCTGCGCGCGAATCGCGCGGGCCAACTGCGCTTTCACCCAGTCGGCCAGGCGGGCCGCTGACTTGGCATTCTCCACGCCAAACTGCTGGGCAATGCGGTCCCACGTTGGCTGGCCGTCGTCGTCAGGTGCGTAGTACGCGAGGAAGATATCGTAGTCTTTTCCACGGCCTTTCTGACAGCATGTGTCCCGCGCGGATTGCAGGGCCTGGCCAAGCACCGTCCGCCGCCAGCCGTCCCGGTAGGCCTGTTCGGGATCATCGCCCGACGGTGGCTCGAAGCCGCGAGCGTCGACTCCAACCAGTTGGTCGAGCGAACGCACGCCGCCCGGCGGATGCCGGCGTCCGGCTTTCGCCCTGCGCGTTTCATCCGACAGGAAATTGCGCGCACAAGTCATCAACCAGGAACGGAACTTCGCCCTGGGCGGTATCTGCATCAGCCGGTCGCCGGAAACGAGATGCCACAGCAACCCCTGAACCAGATCCTGCGAGTCCTGTCGCGTTTGTCCCTTCGCACGGAAGTAGGCGTACAGCGGGTTCCAGTATCGCGCAGCCAACTGGCAGAGCAGTTCGCGACGATGCTGCTCTGAAGCGGCCTGAGCCTCGCGGATCAAGGTCCAGACCGTCGTGGGAAATACGGCGTGCGAGTCCGGCGATCGAACGCTTCTGTCAGGTTTCATGGGCAGCACTCTTCCAGAATCAGTTGGGAAGGCCGCAGCGAAACGTCAGCTTTTTCTGTCAGATCGATTATCATCACCGTGACATTGTCGGCGCCTCCCGCCGCATTGGCGGCATCGACCAGTTGTCGACACGCTTCCCCCGCCCGGTGCTCGCGGGCCAAGACATCCCCGATCGCGGGCTCCGGCAGCAGGTTGGTGAGCCCGTCGGTACACAGCAGGAGGCGGTCTGCGTCATGGAGGTCCACGATGCAAACGTCTGGAAGCGGGTCAGATTCCATGCCAATGAACATGGTGATCTGTCCACGGCCCGGGTGATCGGCGACCTCGTCCGCGGTGATCTCGCCGTGGTCGAGGAGAATCTGCACGATGCTGTGATCCCGTGTGAGCTGCCGCAGTTCGTCGGAATGCAGAAGGTACGCACGGCTGTCGCCTAGATGAGCGACCAGGGCGCTGCGGCCGCGGATTAGGGCTAGGACCACGGTCGTCCCCATACTCTCGAGCCCAAATTTGCCGCGTGTTTGCTCGACCATTTCGCGGTTCAACGTACAAAACGCCTCCGCCACTACCTGGCACGACGACTGGTCCAATGGTCCCTCGGCTCCGGCCAGGCGTGTTTGGACCAGACCAGGCAGCGCTTGGACGGCGATCTTAGCAGCTAGGGCGCCGGCTGGCCGCCCCCCCATGCCGTCCGCGACAACAAACAAACCGCCGTTTGTGTCGACGGCCCAGTTGTCTTCGTTGCTCTGGCGAACCCGTCCTGGGTCGCTTACTGCGGCGTACTTCACAGCCAGCATTACAGGACTCCTTCCAGTGCGCGCTTGAATTCGGCGGCGGTCTGGAAACCGATTTGTGGTTTTTCACGAAGGGCCACATCGATCACTTCAGCGACCCCCTTCGGAATCGATGGATCTCGCTGGCGAACGGGCACGGGATCCATGTCGAGGATGGTTCGCCAAATGTCGCGGTCCCGCCGGAAATCGCGGGCGAAGCACCCGGTCAGCATCGAGTAGAAACTGGCCGCCGCCGCCCACACGTCCACGTCCGGCTTGGCATACTTGAAGTTCACGACTTGCTGACGCGGCATGAAGACGGGAGTTCCGGCCCTGGCTCCCGTCCTGGTCTGACCGCTCAGGCCCGCCGTATCGAAAGCTTTCGCCAATCCAAAGTCGCCGACTTTGGCGGTGTAGCCCGCGCCTGCCCTGCAAAGAAAGATATTCTGGGGCTTCAGGTCACGATGGACCAAACCGCGCCCCGGACGAACGCTGCCGTCCCGAAGCTTGACGTAGGGGATGGGTGCCTGGTGGGCGTAGGATAGACCGTCTAACGTCTGCAGGATGAGGGGCGCGGCTTCCGTCAGGGGGAGCTTTCCACCGCGTTGCCTGACGAGGACATCAACGCTCCCGGCGTCGCAGAATTCGAGGGTGAAGAAGAATGTGCCGTGGGAACATCCTGCATCTCGAACTTGAACGACGTTCGCATGATGCAATGCCTTCGTGTTCTCCACCTCGCGGAGAAACGTCTTGGTGGCGCCCTCATCCACCGCCACCTGGGGCAACATGACTTTCAGCGCCACACCTTCGCCACTGCCCTCGTGCCGAGCCAAGTACACGGCCCCCATCCCGCCCCGCCCCAGTTCGCGTTCGATCGCATAACCCTTGATGGCTAACAGCTCGCTGCGACCGGACTTCGCCTGATTTAACAGTTGGCGGATCAGCTGCAGGGGATCCGCACGACAGGCGACGCAAACGTACTCGCCGTGACGATGCTGCCCAATCTCGTTGGACACGTCGCGGCCGCATTTCGAACAGCGTTTGGTCGGCAGCGTCGGCGCCGGCTGCGGCGTCTGCCTGGCACGACAAGCGTCACAGCGATAAACGCCGGGCCCGGCTTTGAGTTCGCCTCGGTGCTCTTCGGGAATCTCACGGGAGCAGCTGGAACAGACAGTTGGGACGTAAATACCGACCTGGAACTCCGTCTTTCCCAGTCCGATCGTGTCGCCGTCCTTGAGGTCGTACTCGGGGAAGACGGCCCCGGCCGCGTCGTCGGGTGACCGCCCTTGGTCCCGCTGGCCGATCTTCAGGCCGTTGACGAATGTGCCGTTCAAGCTGCCGAAGTCGCGGATCCGTATGTCGGGCGGATTGATATCCAGCAGACAATGATGGCGGGAAATCGTCCCGTGGTCCTGGTCGTTGGGCAATTTCGGCTCGCAGTCCTCGGCTCGCCCGACGAGGCAGGTCGTGCGTTCGTCGAACGTGAACACCTGCCCTCGAAGCTTGCCCTGGGTGACCTTCAACGTGACTCTCGCCGACATCCATTCTTCTCCCAAATAACTTAAGGGCGTGTTGGAGCCTGTCATCAAAAAAATGACGGCGTTTTCCGGAGAGTTCCGGCATTATTCTGTCAAAACTCGGCAGGTTTGCATTTTTTTCACAAATTGCCTGAAATGCAACCCTCGTTGGCCGGAACTTCGCTGGATACTCCGTTGCGTGGCCAAACGATCGCCTCCTGACGAACCTCCTTGTCTGTACGTCGCCGGTTGAACCAATTGCCCGCTGGTACTAACCGGGCGGAAAACTAGATGTCTCAAGCCTGCCGCACTCGATCTAACCTGGCATGCCCCGTGCAACTGCTGACCGAGAGCATTTGCTTGTTGCTCGGACAGCTTCACCGCCAGCCAGCCGCCTATCGAGCACGTCTCGAAATCTCGAAAACGCTCTGATAGCCCTTGAAGCCTTGCCCGCTGGCGACGGCTGGATTTGCGCGACTCAGAGCGAATCTCCACATCGCCGCCGGGTACCATCGTCACGGCGGACGCGGAGCCGCTGGTTTCGAACTGCCCGGTTGCCGGTTTCCGTGTTTGCTGTGGCAATTGCTGCAACAGATTCGTGGGCGTTCGTCATAACGAGTCTGTGATTCCATCTTTTCCATTCCGGAGCGGGTAGACGCCGGCACCCGGTACTCGACAGGCTGGCGGCGGGGAGGGCCTGCCTGTCGAGGACCGGTGATGCGATTGCTGGTGCTCGGAAAGGTTTTCACCTTTCGGCTGCTTCGCGTGTGCGGGGCGGTACGTGTTTTTCCAACACGACCGCCCCAGCACGGGCGGTCCCAGTTCGAGAGGAGATGCTCCGATGATTTGCACTGCTTCACAGCTTCAGGCGACGGCACCCGAATGGCAAGACCAGTTTCTGGCCATGATGCCCGCAATCGAAACGCACGCTCGACTGATGTTCCGACGCCTTGATCCGGAGGCGCGCGATGATGCGGTCGAAGAGGTCATCGCTAACGCATGCGTGGCGTTCGCTCGGATGGTCCGGCAGGACAAGACCGACCGGGCCTTCCCGTCCGCCTTGGCCCGCTTCGCAGTGGCCCAGTTTCGGGACGGCCGACGGGTCGGGAATCGACAGCGCATCCGTGACGTGCTCTCGCCCTGCGCCAAAAAGCGGCGGCGGCAGAAAGTCGAACGGTTGGACCGGTTTGACGACACCCGCGGAGAGTGGATGGAGGCGGTGGTCGAAGATCACCGAACACCCATCCTGGAGCAGGTCGCGTTCCGCTGCGATTTCCCGCAGTGGCTGAAGCACCTGCCCGCCCG
>JAAYEH010000413.1 GCA_012728855.1 Rhodopirellula sp.
AAGTCCCGCGGCGTACAGGGTCAGCAGGATCGTGCGATGTTTGAGCAACGGTACACATGCCAGCAATTGACTGACTTCTTCGGAGCCCAGCACCGAAGGTAGCCGCTTGGGCCGTTTGCCGAAGGGAACCTGCTGCACGACCCAGGGCCTGGGAAGGGTGACGCGATAGAAGAAGCGTAGGCCACAAACGGCCTGGGCTAAGTGAACAACTTATCGCCTTGCCATTTGTCGCACGAAAGGCAGGGTAGGACGATGAACGCTCTGGACCTGCTACGGACCATCGAGAAGGCGTTGCCGGAACTGCGGCGGCTGGCCGTGGCCGGCGACCTGGACGACTACGAAGACGACCTGGACCGCGCCGCGGAATTGCTGGTTGCGGTGGTCGAGGCGTTTCAGGATGACGAGAAAGAGGAAATCGAGTAAAATCCAACCAGCACGGGCTAGGCTGATCACCGAACGCCGCACACTCCAGCGGTTGCCCGTGGCTTTCCTTGGAGCCGATAGGAGAATCGGAAAATGCCCACGACAAAAACGCATCCCCTGATGCACATCATCGAGCAAACAGAGGAGATAGTTCGGGGCGTCAAAACAGACGAGGACACCCCTCGGGGCATCAAAGCCATGTGGACCTGTGGCGTGCTGGTGGCCGAATACGCACGCCAGAACTACGGAGAATCGAGAGACCTCTACAAACTGGAATTCTCGCTCGCCGAACTATTCGCGGGCCTCACTGCGCGCTATGTCTGCCCGATCCCCGATCCGCTGGAGCTAAAGCCGTCACTCGCTGCCCTTGGCTGTCACCGGTTCCCGCACCTGTACCACCTACTCCAAGAATTGCAGCTTGCGGGACGTGGCCGATTGCCCGGTGAGCCGGACGGAGACCTCGCTCATCAGATGGCAGAGCTATCTCAGTTGGTCCGCGAAATGGCCCGCAAGACCAGCAACCAGAGCGACTGGTCAGAGCCGATGGACAAGGCCGACGTTGCCGAGGAGATCAACAGAAGCCTCAAAACTTTGGGCCGTTGGGTTGAGGAGGGGAAGATCCAATTGAAGCCCTGCGGTGGCAAGTGGAGGTATCGCCTACCGGAGAAATAGCGGACGTTGAAGAGACATTTTCGGCCATCGGCGGACATTGGCGGACGCGGCGTTAAATCGCTGTTGTCCGCCCTTTTTTTTTCCGCATGATTGCGGGCATGGACGCGACACAAACACTTCTGACCAAATCCGAGGCAGCGGAAATCCTCAAGGTGACCAGCGGCCAGCTTGCCCGGATGGCAGGCCGTGGTGACGTGCCATCGGTCCGGTTGCCAAACGGGGAACGCCGGTTCATCGCGCGCGACCTGTGGACGTGGATAGAATCCCAACGGCAGGAGGCGCACACACGATGACCGCCTCCGCTCCCACCCGCCGCGCCGTCTTCACCGTGGCCAATCCGCACGCCCAGCCATCGCGCGAATGGGTGCGCGCCGTGGCCAGGATGCTGCTGGCGCACGCGGACAAGCAGATCGCGGCCGAGCGGGCGGCTGCGGAACACGACAGTAAGGACGCACAACCTTAGATCGGCTACCAAGTCGCTCGTGACGGAAGCCTATAAGGTACTCCAGCAGTTTCATCCTATGTCGCTTCGCGGCCTCCACTATCAGATGGTTTCGAGAGGCGTCTACGCCAACACGCCCGCGAACTATGCGAAGTTGGGACGCGCGATGACCAAGGCCAGGGAGAACGGTTCTATCCCGTGGAACTGGATTGTGGACAACCTACGGCAAACGAATAAGCCATCCTCGTGGACCGGCCTCGTGGACTTCCTAGACACGGTTCGAGAAGCCTATCGGAAAGACTTCTGGGCGCGCATGCCAGCACACATCGAAATCTTTGTCGAGAAGGATGCTATGGCGGCTGCGCTACAACCGGCGACCCGCGATTATGATGTCGCTCTCCATGTCATCCGAGGATACATCTCGACTTCGTATTGTTGGACCATCGCAAGCCAATGGCGGCAGATCGAGAAGCCCGTCTACTGCTACTATCTGGGCGACTGGGATCCATCCGGGCTGGACCTGGAAAGGAGTCTGCGCGAAAAATTGACCGTCTACAGCGGCCGGATTCCGTACAACGACTACGGCGAGTTGGACTCTCAGCTTGTCAAGTTGCTGGATAACGATGATGTAATTTCGGCACTTGATGACGGCCTCAAATTTCACTGGCAACGACTCGCCTTGACCGAATTCGACTTCGAGGAGTTCGACTTGCTCCCGCTTCGCATCAAGCGGAACAAGCGCGGAGAGTTCAGCGACAAACGCGCTAAGGGCTTCGTCGCGGAGCACGGCGACAAGTGCGCGGAACTGGACGCGGTTCCACCGGACGAACTACGGCAACGCATCGAGAACGCCATCCAGGAGCATATCGACGGCGACGAATGGGAACGCTTGCAGCGCGTTGAGCAGGCCGAACAAGAGACGCTGGAGAACTTCATCGACCAACTACCGAAAGTGAAGCTAGATTCAGTTTCCGATACGGAAGGCGAGTAGAACGAAAAAGCCCGTGATAACCGGCTGGCAGGCCGCACGGGCGAAGATGGATCGACGCATGGATTTTACCACCGATAACACGAATCGGCAAGTCGAGTACATATCGCTGGTCGATTCGCTGACGAGGGAATGGATCAAGCTGCCGCTGGCCGTGATGCAGGACTGCGGGCCAGCGGCGCAGACGTTCGGGGGACTGCTGAGAGTGACGGACAAGGAAACGTTTGTTGAGGTGACGACGATTGCAGGCAAGGCCCGGTTGCCCGTGGCGACGGTCCGCAAGCACCTGGTCACGTTGGCCTCGCGCGGCTGGATCAACAACCGGGGGCGTCAAGAAACCCGCCGCGGCCGGTTGCGGAGGACGTCGACGATTGCCTTGACCGCCAAAGCACGGGACAACCTGACACCCTATGGCGTCCTGCCGTGGTGGGCGTGCGGTTTCGTCATCCAGAAAAAGCGGAAGCTCTCCTGGGGCGCCAAGGCCGTGCTGTCCCTCGTGCTGGCGCGGCTGATGAGGTTTACAAGTGCGGCGGAACGGCAGGACGGGCATGGCTGCGAAGCTGACGACGTAGTGGGTGCGGTTGAACACATGGGGGGCGATGATCGGTTTCGGATGGGGCTGCGATGGATCGAGCGACAAACCGGGTTGACGCGCGAGACCGTCGCGCACGCAAAGCGGGAGTTGACCGGTGCAAAGCTGGTCAAGTGGTACGGTGGGCCGGACGAGACAGGGTGCCAGACCAGACACATCGTCGCCCCGAACTGGGAAGCGCGTATCGTCGTCACACCGTCGGGTCGAGAGGGGCTCGTGAAGCTTCATATCGAGGAGGTTTCCGACGATGAATAGCGGGGTGGTCGGAAAGTGGTTAGGGGGTGGTCGGATTCTGGGCAATACCGTGGTCGGATTCTGGTCAACGTAGGGTGGTCGGATTCTGGGCAGGGGGTGGTCGGAAACTGGTCAACCTCCTTTATCTGTAAGTAGTGATCCGCAAATCAGGAGTTGATCTTCAATGTCTTTATCCCAAACAAAAATATCACCAACGCCGAAGCCCGCCGAAGACGGCGGCTTCAGCGGGTTGATGTTTTCGTCTGTGAATCGGAGGAAGACGACCAAGACAAAAAAGCCCAAGCGCCCACCCGGCGACGGACTGCCGGACAAGATGACGACGGAACAAC
>JAAYEH010000414.1 GCA_012728855.1 Rhodopirellula sp.
CCAGCGCGACGGCGGCAGCAGCGGTGGTTTTGCCCACGCCGCCCTTGCCCATCGTGAAGATGACGCGCTTTCCCTCTGTCGCAAGTTCGTCGATCACGTCGTTCAGCGTGGGGATATGCGTGGCGTTCAGCGCATGCGCGTGGGCGACCACACGGTCGGTATTGAGCAGCGTGCGCACGTTTTCCAGCCCCGTGACATTGTAGGCCCGCAGCGGAACCATATAGCGCGGGAAACCTTTGATGCCCTCCGGCATCGCGGCGAGGGCGGCCTGCTGCTTTTCATGGAGGCTCGAGGACAGAGCGTCGCTGTGCTCTGTCAGCACGCCATTGATCACCAGCATCTGATTGTCGATGCCCAGCGCGGAGAGCTCGCCGGAGGCGCGCTCCGCTTCCTTGAACGGCGCGGTTTCCGGGCGAGCGACGAGGATCAACGTGGTGAGGTTTTCATCCGCCAGCGTCGCCACCGCCTGCTTGTAGACGGTTTTCTTGCCCTCCAGACCTGATAGCTGGCCCAGACAGGATGCGCCGTGGGTGCTCTCGCTGATGAAATTGCTCCATGCGGACGGGAGCTGGAGCATCCTCAGCGTGTGGCCTGTGGGCGCCGTATCGAAGATGATGTGGTCGTACTCCCGCTGCACTGTTTCGTCGGTGATGAAGTTGGAAAACTCGTTGAACGCCGCGATCTCTATGGTGCAGGAGCCAGAAAGCTGCTCCTCCATGTTGGCGATGACCGACGCGGGCAGCTTGCCGCGATAGGGCGCAATCACGCTTTCCCGGTACTCGGCGGCGGCCCGGATTGGGTCGAGGTTTGCCACCGCCAAACCCGGTACACCCGGGATGGGTGCTGCCTTGTTGGTCAACTCCATCGAGAACACGTCCTGGAGGTTGGAGGCCGGGTCGGTGCTGATTAGCAGTACCTTCTTCCCGCTATCCGCAAGAGATACGGCGGTGGCGCAGGCGACGCTGGTCTTGCCCACGCCGCCCTTGCCGGTGTAGAACAGGTATTTCGTCAATTTGATGCGTTCGGGCGCGAACATCTCCATTTCAGCAACAACTCCCTTTACAGCAGCACCCGCCGCCATCCTGCGCCTTTTCGGCGGGCTTTTCCAATAAACCTTCGGGAAGGTTGAGCAGCGCCGTAAATTCCTCGTTGGTAGGGTATCTGCCTTCGATCACGATCTCGCCGTCGACCATCACGACGGGCAGACCCTCCGGGCCTTTGGCGTTGATGTAGGCATTGATGACCTGGTCGGTGATGAATTCCATCGGCGCGCTGCTCAGGTTAAAGCGGTCAACGATTACGCCGCTCTTTTTCAGCGTTTCCAGCACGGCAGAGATGCGCAGCAGCTCCGGGTCTACGCCTACGCCACACAGACCGGTCGGGCAGCACATGGCGGGTTCAAATATCTTCATCTTCTTCATCATGGACAACTCCTTCTATGCGATTATTTGTTGTCAGCCACCGACTGGGGAAACCAATGGGCTGCGATTTTTGCCGCTCACTGCTTTCCCTTAGCGTTCCGCCCCGTCCTTGCGGGCCTTGGCCGCGAAGTATGTCTCCAAATTCTCGGGGAGCTGATAGGGCTCGCATTCCGGCTCGCCCCGCTTGGGGTTATACACCTCCCGGAGGATGGCATCCACGATCAGTTCTTTCGGCGGGGACGTGTATTCGACGCCATTATAAACCCATACGCGGCAGTCCACGGTGTCGCCGCAAAGCTCCCCGCAGTCCTCACAGACCGATTCCCGAAGCTCAACGGCAATATCATTCCCGTTGACACGGATGGTGGGCGAACTGATAAACCGGTGCTGGATGGCAAGCTCTCTTGTCTCGATGTTCGCCTTGTTGACCGTGACCGCATACCCCGCGGCGTCCAGCACGACGGCGACGCTGGACACTGCCTCATCCAGAGCCGCTTCCGTTTCCCGGCACCTGCCGCAAACAGTCGTGTCCAGATACAGAAAGTCGATGGAAATCGGCTTCTTCGGCTGCGGAGTCCCGCAGCAGTTTTCGGAGGAACAACAGCACTTAGACACTCTGATCACGCCCTTCACAGTCGATGGAGTTCCTGCTCCTGCAGATACAATCTTCCTTCTCGGTGGTGATGGCGCAAAGAAACTGCTTTGTCTTTTGAATCGCTTCCGCGTCCAGCGAATAGTACGTCCACTTGCCCTCCTCCCTGGCCTTGACCAGCCCGCACTCGCGCAGCAGCTTCATGTGATGCGACAGTGTGGATTGCGACATCTCAAACTTTTCCAGGATTTTGCAGGCGCACATCTCCCCGCAGGAGAGCATATCCACGATCATGGCCCGCTTGGGATCGCCCAACGCCTTGAACACCTTTGTGTTCTCCAGGTAGTAGTCCATACCGTCACCCCAAATTCAATAACTTCGATATGAGCATTATACGCTCCAAATCGAAGAATGTCAATATGAATGACTGATTCAACAAAAAGATTCGCAGACTTCGGTGTCGACGCTGGCGGTGCCTCGCTCCACGCCGTCGCGGATTCCCCACGCATGCGGTACGGACAGATCCTTGAGGGCGCCTGGCGTCCGGTCTGTTTTTCCGGCGGGCGCCAGCCACCCCGTCCCCAGCCAATGCACGCGAACCATGACGCGCGCCGCATGGCAGGCGAAACGATTCTCTTGCGGCGTCGCCCCGGATATGCTATCCTATTGATATGGAGGTGGTGATATGTTGTACCATCCGCTGGGCAAGACCGGCATCAGCGCGTCCGCCGTGACCTTTGGCGGGATCATCAACACGGACGAGCCGCAGGAACATGCCAACCGCTTCGTCGCCCGGGCGATCGATGCGGGCGTCAACTATTTCGACGTGGCGCCCACCTACGGCGACGCCGAGGAGAGATTGGGTCCGGCGCTCGCGCCGTATCGCAGGGACGTGTTTCTCGCCTGCAAGACAGAAGAACGCAGCGCCGAGGGGGCGCGCGAGAAGCTCGAGGCATCCCTCAGAAAGCTGAAGACCGACTACTTCGACGTCTATCAGCTGCACGCGCTGACGACCGACGACGACCTCGACCGCGCCTTCGGCCCCGGCGGCGCGATGGAGGTCGTGCTGAAGGCCAAGCGCGACGGCATCATCCGAAACGTCGGCTTTTCCGCCCACAATGAAGATGCGGCGCTGCGCGCGCTGGCGATGTACGACTTCGACACGGTGCTGTTCCCGCTCAACTGGGCGCTGGGCATCAACCG
>JAAYEH010000415.1 GCA_012728855.1 Rhodopirellula sp.
CTGGAACCGGACCCGGATCGAGCGTAGCGGTGGACATCTGCGAAACTCCCGGAAAAAACTGCACTTAGACTGTAATATAAATCCAGGTCCATTGTAACCAACCGGCGTCGGGTGTGGTAGTTCCGGTAGAGGAAATGTCGGTCAACAGCCGCCGACCTTCCGGCATAACGAGGTCGAGAGAAAAAACGGAACGGCGAGAACCCCCGCGAGAACCAATGTTACGAATACGCTGTGGCTGATGTCGTAACGGTCGTGGCCCCAGCCCGGAAAGTGGGCATCGGGGAGATTGGCCAGAACGGCAAAAGCGATGATGGTCGGTATTATTGATCGAACGCTTGCATCGCGCGGCAAAACCGCCACTGCGATTGTTGCTCCGGCAATTCCATGTCCGACGAACGTCATGCAGCGGCCTCGTCGAGAGGGATAGTCCAGCCGTTTAAGTTCCGACTCGTTCTTCGCATGGAGCGGGTTCACGACCTTCGAGTTGGGCGATTTTCTCGTTGCGCCGGGCGTGACGCCCGCCGTCGAAAGGCGTCTTCAACCATTTCTCGACCAGCCGGTCGGCCAGTCTTTCACCGATCAGGTCGCCCGAAAGGCACAATACGTTCAGGTCATTGTGCCGCCGGCTGAGTTCGGCTGTGATGTCGTCGTGGCAGGGGGCGGCGCGAACGCCGGGTATCTTGTTGGCGGTGATGCACATGCCGATGCCGGTCCCACAAATTAGAATCCCGCGATCCACCTCGCCGGCGGCCACTTTTCGGGCGACGACGACGGCGATGTCCGGATAATCGACCGGCTCCTGGCCGGAGGCGCCCAGATCGACGACTTCCTCGCCGAGTTTTTCGATAAATGCCCTGATTTTCGCGCGTAGTTCAACTCCGCGATGGTCGCTTCCGATGGCAATTCGCATGTGTCTATCTCCCAATCTCCCCCGCTAAAACTATCATAGAAGACGCGCGGCCGCATGACAACTCCCCCCGTTCGACGACGAAAATGGGGGCAGGCGTGCCAATGCAGCGTTTTCAGTAGATCAGAATCACAAGAAATTGCGGAGCCGGTCCCCATTTTCGCATTGCGGTACCGGTGCGGCATCAGCCTGCCGCTTCGTCCAAGAGGCGAACCCGCTCCATTATTTCCGCGTGGCTGAGTTCCTTGCCAACCGGCAGGATTACATAGGCCCCCGACTGGCCGCAGCAGTCGAGAATCACCTGCCGGGGGTTGGGGGCGATGTAGCCTTCCTGACACGGTTCGTGGCCCGTGACGAGCACCTTCGCCCCAACCAGTTGGCAAAACGCCTCGGCGTTCTCGCGTCGATAATCGCGCCCCCAAAGCAAGCGGAATACGTCGCTGTCTTCGAGGCAATCGCCCGGGGTCAGCTCGCGCCGCAGCACCGCCGGATCGAAGCCGCGACGTTCGACGCCCTCGGGCAGGCTGTGCGAAATCATCGCGCCCCAGGGCAACCGCACCGCCAGCGGGCAACTCCAGAGGAAATCGAGCATCGCTTGGTGCACTTCGGCCTCGGCCGGCCCGTACATCTGTTGCAAACCGAGACGAAATTGCAAATTCAGCAACTGCCGGTTCTTCTGGATCGGATAGTCGCACAACTCGGCCAGCTCGTGGTTTCCCAAGAGAAAATGCACCCGGCCGGGAAACTCGACCTTCAGGGCGGCGATGTCCTCGAGAATGGTGTGCGACATGCATCCGCCGGTTTCGTCGTAGGCCGGCCCGCCGTGGCAGGCCTCTTGCAGAACCAGATGGCGGCGCGGATTATCGGCCAAGGCGGCGATCTTGCGGATCAAGTTGAAGTTCCGCCGGTTGCCGTGTACATCGCCGGTGACCATTGCCTCGTCGGCCGTTTCCGCGTCGAGCGCGATCGTGCAGCCCTCGCGGCCGGGCGAGGAGCGGTTCGCCTCGGCGGCGGCCCGGAAGGTCGCCAGGATGTTGTCGACGTATTGACGCGAAGCAGCCATGATTGTCTGTGGTGGTGTTTCGGCTCGGTTGTGCTCTCGATACGGCGCGGTGGCGGTTGGCGGCGAGCTGCCCGCAAACTCAAGCCACCTTGCCTATTCTACAGGAAAACGCCTTGTTTTTCGAGGGGGGACAGTGCTAATCGTAACACAATAAGCGGTTTTGACGATTTTCTGGACTCTAAGGATTATCGGGCCGATGTCAATTGATGGCGGAAGACACTTCCCGCGTGTCGATCCTATCCGACCTGCCGCGAATGACAAGAGCAAACAAGGAATAGTCAGCATGAAACGTGCAATTTTTTCGGTATTGACGGTGTTCGTTCTAATCGGCCTGACCGGATGCATAACGCAGCACGGCCGGCGGCCTCTCCTCAACATGGGCGGGGCTTGTGCTCAGGCCCCGGAGGCATGCCAGTCTGGCGAATGCGACGAAGACTGCGGCGGCATTCTGGGCCGGATGATTCGCTGCCGCGCTTGCCGCGACAGGGGATGCGCGAATTGTTCCGGGGGTCAATACGCCAACCCCGGCCCGCCGACCGGCGCGGTCGCCTATCCCTATTATACGGTTCGCGGCCCGCGCGACTTCCTGGTCGATAACCCGCCCAGCATCGGACCGCGATAAACGCCGGATCAGACGGCGACTCGATGCGACTGCAAAATCCAATATCACAATAGCCGAGGGCTGATTGTCCTCGGCTATTGTCGTTGGTTCAAGGAGCATGACAGACGGATATTGCGCCGCACAACAGAGAAACCCCGACTCAAAAGTAAGCCGCGGCCTAAACTGCCCCGCCGCCGTTCGACTCAACCTCGACTCCGGTAAGTTGTGGCGAGCGCCTGGGCGCGTCACCCACGCCGTCCCAACTAACGTTCTTATCGAATAAAGACTCCCGTTTATTCGTTTATTCCGTTCGTTCTAAGTTGCGCCATCCTCCAGTCCCAGTTCCTTTAAGCCCGCCCGCGTTTCCTGAATCTTGCTGTCGGCCTGCTCCCGTTCGATCGGCACTTTAAAACTAACTTCGATCTCCAAACGGGGGTTCGACGCAAAACGGGTCAGCACCTTGGTGTAGAAATTCATCCATTTTTGCGTGGGAACCGTGCCGCGCCAGCGGATAATCTGTTCGCCAGGCGGCGGCGGTGGAGGAGGCAGCGGGTCGTCCTTTGTCGTGATCCGCACCTCGGCAAGAGACTCGTATCCAGCCGCCTCGGCGCGTACCGTGTGCAGACCGCCGGTCTGCCCAGCAGAGAAAAGGCCGTCAGCGGTCACAGTCCCGCCAGTTGCGGACCACGTCACGGCTGGCGCTGTGAACGGCTCGCCATATTGGTCAACCGCAGCACACGAAAACGATGCCTGTTCACCGATCTTCAGAACGACCTGCTCAGGTCGCACGATTAACTTCGCCAGCCGGGGCGGTTCCAGGAGCTTCTGGGCATCCTCGGCCTTGAGGATGAACATGTCGTCGGAAATCTCAACATCGGCGTCGATCAGGCTCTGCTTGAGCTTCTCCAGTTTGAGCCTGCCCCCGGAATCCTTGCTGGCGTAGCCGAGCGTGCCCTGGGTCACACCGTCGCAGATCGTCCGCTTGATGGTGTCACCGTTAAGCAACCTCGGCAACTGCGGCGACGAGTAGAACGCATCTCGCACGGCCTTCGTCGACCACTCGACCATCGCCGGCCAATACTTCACCAGCTTGCCGGGGCTGACGCCCGAGGTTATTTCGTCGTTACGTTCGAGTTCCCGCAAGATCAGTTCTACTAGGCTGGCGGCGGAACTCGACGTAATCTGGCCCAGGTCCACGTGCCGTACCTTATTATCCTTGCCCAGCAGGTACACATGCCGATAGGCGCGAAAGATGGTTTCATCGAGGTCACGGCGTGCCGACAACAGGTTTCGGGTGAGCAACTTGAGCTGCGCGTCGTCCACCCGTTTCTTCGTGTCCTCGTCGTCGTCGATGTCCTCCCATGCCAGCACGCTTCGGGCGGCATCGCGGACGTTGACCCCGGCATCGGGGGCCGAGAAAATCAGGGCCGACTTGTACGTCCGCCCGCTTGATCCGCAATCGCGCACGATGGATTCCATCAGATCATCTGTCCCTCGCACTCCGGCGGCGTTCTCCAGGCCCAGCACTACCAGCGTGAGCACCGGGCGGTTCGGCACATCATTGCTGCGGGCAGGCCAGTACTTGCGGTCGATCTGCTTGGAAGCCTCCACGGAGTGCTTGTCAAACAGTTTTTGGGTCTGCTGTTTGATCCGTTCGTCAATCTCCTTGTCCTGCACGGCCCCACGCCGGGTCACGAGAATCTGATTCAAATTGGGCGACAAGCCGAACCGATAGCGATTCCGCTCCCAGTTCAAGTAGAAGCAACTGCTGGCCAATCCCTCCAGCACGTTATCAACATCGACCATGTTCATATCGGGGCCGCAAACGCCCGTTTTGATCTCTGTAACCGAGGCGTCTGCTCTGTCTTGGCTCATGCCGCCGTTCGACTCGAAGAAGATCGTCGTAGCCACCTTGCGATGTAGCTGAGCCTGCCGGATTGAGTCGGTCGCCTCTTTGTCCAGTCGGATACCGTGCGCTTCAGCCTTGCCGGCGATATCGGTCGTTACGGGAATTTCCAGTTCACTCGAACCAAGTTGCTCGAAAATCGCCGCCCGGAACGTTGGATCCTCTAGTGGCGCCAGTCCCAGGGTAATCAACGGCTCGCGTGCTGCCTTCCGATGTTCTTCCTGGTAGGCGTGCGAAACCCACAGCGCCAACATCCGCAGGACGCCGCGTGTCCGCTGGAACCGAGGCAGGCTCTGCCACTTTTGCTCGAACACTCGCAACACGGCAGGATGGAACGGATAGGCCGATTGGAATGTTTCATACGCGGTATCCGCGTCGATGCCGGTCAGTTCCTGGGCATGCTCGATGGCCCATTCCGAATACGCGGACGCGGTCTTTCGGCCCTCTTCAGGCAGTCCATGCCATTCAAACAGCCGGCGGCGGATGATCTCGGCCATTTCCTTGTCGGCCGACATCAAAATCGCCTTGCCCAGCCGATCGAGCATCTGCTTGATCGCTTCGTAATCGTGGCGGTCTTCTGTATTCATCTCCACGTCGCTGGACGAGGGCACCGAGACGCACAATGCCACGTTGTTGCGTGCGCGGGCCTCTTCGGCAAGGCTGCGGATGAAGTTGTAAAGCTGGTCTCCCAAGCCGAGCTTTCGTCCGGCGCTCATGTAATGCAACAACTCATCCATTAAGATCAGCACGGGACCGGTCGGAAGCATCTGTCGGATAACATCGCCGGCGGGTGCAATCCCCTTGGCGTCGTGTTCCGCGACGGCGGCCAGCGACTTTTCCCCGCCCAACTGCCAGGCAATCTCGCCCCACGGCGTCTTGCGGACAGGCTCGTCAGGGTTATCAGAGCCGGGGCCGCCGCGGCCCTTGAGTACGTCGAACTCGGTGCCCACGAACACGGCAACGTCGGCCTTGGGAACCTGCTTGATTCCGGCCCGACTGAGAATCCCATCGACGCCTTTCCATTTCTTGGCCTCGTCACCATGCGTGGCCAAGTGGTAAAGTGCCGTGAGCGAGTGGGTCTTTCCGCCGCCAAACTGGGTGGCCATGTTGAACACGGCGGAGGTTTCCACCTGGATGCCCGACAATCGCCGCAAAACCTGACTCGCCAGGTCCGACAGACTGACGGTCATGTAGGTTCTATCGAAGAACCGATCCGGCTTGACGTAATCGGCATGCGCCCGACCATCCCGCACATGGTCCAAGTGGACGGCAAACTCCGATGCGTCCAGGGGGCGATTCTCGCGAAGGTCTTCACGCGGAGTCACTACCTGATACCACGGTTTCAACTTTGCCATAGTTGTTATTCCCCGACGTTTTTCAGTGCGTCGTTCAACACCCGCTCCGAAAGATACATTCCGGCGCGGACCAGATTCTCCAGAACTGGTCGAGCCTTTTCAATTTGACCCCGTTGTTTTGCGCCAAGCACCAGCGCGACTGTTCCTCGCACGGGTATGCCGAGCGCTGCCGCACAACGCCGGGCAGCCAGATCGTCACAGATGGCCTCGGTTCCCGGATTCGCGTAAGCCCATGCCAAGACGGCCGATTCACCCATTCCCAAATCCCAAGACAGAATTGCACGCGGAATCGGCGGGTCTTGAACCAACGTGAGCCAACTTGCGCGATTCATGGCTAAAACCGTCGGATCCATCGGGCCGCGGCGCCGGATTTTCATAGCGACCGAAGACGGCACGAGGACGGATTCCCACCCCGCCCGCAGCAAATCGAAGGCCCCGCCATGCGCCAAGAGAATGAGCGGCGAAGAGTTGACGACCGGCGATTTAGCCACGTTTCAACTCCTCTTCGAGACTTTTCATATCGACTTGGAAAACGTCCACATGCCGCTGGGCCAACGCCATCAGGAAATCCGTCCTATCCAACCCCGCGATCTCGGCGGCTTTTTCCTGGGATATTTCGCCGCGACTATACCAGTGAATGGACGCCGCAAGACGCATTTCCTGGGCAAATTCATCCGGCGAACGCCGCAAGGCCGAAAAAACGTCCTCGGGTAGTTCCATCGTTACCGTCTGCATGACATAGACCCCTTCTTCCAAAAGAATTCGACCACCCCTTGCTATTCTATCACAACGATTCAAGAATCCACAGCACCGCCAAACCATCCGGTGGCGGGAAATATTGCACGGTATTCACTGCAAAAGCACGCCGTTCAGATCTTTCCAAAGCGTCCAAGGTTGGCGTCGAGCGCCCAGAACTTGAAATATCCCCAGGGGAACGTCTCTCCTTCTCCACGGTTGCCCACCACCACAACGGTCTGGCCGTCGATTGCGGATCGCTCTTCCGGTTTCATACCACCAATAACATCTCTGCTGATCGCACTGACCAACTGACGGCCTTGCTCCCAATCCGGTCGATAGGCAAACACGACTCGCAATCCAGCACGAATGCACAAAACCTTCCAAAGTGAGTACGCGACCCGGTCGTCTGTATGATGATTCTCCAACTCAAACACGGCCAGCGGCATCGGCCAGCGACATTCGTCGCCGCACGCCGCAGGCAGCGCCATTACATCAATCCCGAGATATTCCTGCCCCTTCTTGGGCAGCCGTTTGCACGGGTTCCCTTTCGCGGCAGCAACCCAACCGACCGCTTCGCACGACTTGACCACGGCAGTTGTCAGGTCAGAGGTCCACTGACGCAAGTCTTCACAAAGTGACGCCGTTTTCAGCCCATCCGCAACATCCTTCTGTTGCAGATACTGCCAAAACGACGATCGCCATGTTTCAAAGGCGGAAGAACGAAGGCAGAAGGCAGACGGGGCCATATCACTTTGCGAGTTCATTGTTTCCCCTTCTGCCTTCCACCTTCTGGCTTTTGCCTTTATTTTGCGCGCGATTGCTACAGGTGACCAGTATCGCGGTCAGTTCTTCAATCTCGCCGCACAGCGGTCCGAGTTTGGCCGACGGAACAATCTTTGCATCCCGCAGCAGTTCGAGCCAATAGGCCGTCTCCTCCAATTCCATAAGTCCGCCCTGGAGCTTGCTGGCAAATTCGGCGTTCGATCTCGCTCGCATCGCCTCGCGGTAATGGGCGCCGACGGAGGTGCCACTGCGCAGCACTTGCTTGCCGATCACCTGGGCTTCCGTTGACTTCGGCAGTGCCGCATACAGCCGCACGATCCGCAGGGCAAACGCGCGGGTACGTTCCTTCAAGTCGCGTGGTTTGTCTTCTTCTGCCTTCATCTTTCTGCCTTCTGCCTTCTGCCTTCTGCCTTCTGCCTTTTATAGTCCCAAGCCCTTTTTCCTTGCCAACACCCCGTCCACCCAGCGTTTTTCTTCGCTGCCGGACGGGTATAGGGCGGAAAGCGATTGGGCCAGTTTCCAAAACCGGGCATCGCGGCCGATGCCGTCGTCCAACAGAAATCGTTTCATCAACTCGCCGCGCCCGGCGGCAAACAGGATCATGGCCTGATGCAAACGGTCGAGCACCGTGGTGCCGGGCGGTGGACCCTTGATCTCCGTCCAACCGTCCTCGGCGGCTTGCGCCTCGTCGAGTTCCTCGAACAACGTGCGCTGCTGTTTCTTCTTACGTTTTCCGCCGCCAGCCGTAGCCCCTCGGCCCGCATCCGTGCCGAACAGATACCGGGTACGCTCGGCGACCGGGAGCAATCGGGCTTTGTCGCCTTTGACTTCGACAATCGACTCGCTCTTTTCCAGGTGAATGCCGAGTCCCTGGGCAATCTTTCTCGCCGCGTCGAACTCCAGAACATAACCGGTTTTCACCGCAGAGGACGCGGAGGAACGCGGAGTATCTGCATCCCAATCATCCGTCTCTTCCTCTGCGCTCTCTGCGTCCTCTGCGGTGGGTTTGTTCGTTTTTCCGCCCCCAAGCGTCCAGAGCCACATGGCCGTGATCCGGGCGTCAGGCTCCAGGCCGGCGGCGTCGGCATCGTGAAAGATCATTGACAGAGCCTCGGTCGAAACGGCTGCCCAGACGTGCTCCAGGTATTCGCGGAGCGTGGCGACCTCGCCGCTGGCCTTTTCCACGCGGGAATGGCGTGAGAAGACTTCCAAAGCCGGACCAAGACACGCGAAGATGGCATCCGCGCCCACCACACCTTCCTCGGCCAATCGCGGCATCCATTTGTGAATCCGCTTCGGCAACTCCCCGAGTACATCCCGCCATTCGCCAACGTCATCCTCCCGCACCGATCCGTCGGGATTCTCTCGCGGCCGACAGACAAGATGGACGGACGAGGCAAGCCGTGCTTGGCCTTGTGCCGCAACACGCGCTTCCATCTCCGTATCAATTGGCCATGAACCAGTGATGATCCAGCCAGCGTCCACAACTGCCTTCAGTATGGCTTCCCAACTTGCAGTAGTCTTGCTGGCAAAGACGATGGTGCCGACGCCATCGGGCCGCACAACCCGACGTCCTTCAGCAAACGCCTTGGTTAGCTCACGTTCGTAGAAGGCGATGTCATGCGTCGAATTGCTCAGCGAGTGCGGTCTATCCACGACGACTTCTTCATCCTTTGGTACGCACTCAAAGCTAAACAGTTCTGGCTGAACTTCGTAGAGCATCCGTCGCAACCAAACATAAAAGAAATCGGAAAGATGCGCATATGGAACAGCATCATAATATGGCGGGTCAGTAATCCATGCAGAGGCTATATCATCTGAAAGTGGATGCGTGGTCGCTGATGCTCGTTGAGCCTGTCCGCTGCCTTGGCCGTTACTCTCGGCTTGAGATTCACAAACCTTGGCAATCCACTGAATTACACCTTCCCATCCGCCAGTTGAACCAGAGAACGGATTAACTTCACAAAAGTCCCAAACCATTCCCAATGCTTGCCTGCCGAATGTTCCCGTATTCTTTTCGCCGGTTGTATGCCATCGAGCAAGCGAAGAGCAGGCGTCACTTTGGCGACCAAGCGCGAGAGCAAAAAGCATGGCTAGCACATTTGTCATGCCTGCATCAGTGCGTGTGCTTGCATCACGACCAACTCTTGCAAGCGTTTGAAGTGAGAGTCCCTGGCGGTCGCTGAAAACATTGCCCCACGTTACCATTCCGTAGATGGGAATGCTGATTCGGCGCATTTCATTTTGCGACAGTGGTTCATTGGGAACCAGACTCAGTTTGCCAGCGTGCGACTTAGCTCTACGGTCAAATTCTTGTTTTGCGTTCTCGATGGCCTTTAGGTCGGTGTTCGTCGGCAGCCGATAAAATCTCCCTTGTTCACCAACTTTTGTTGAGACAACGCACATGAGCCTTGCATCACCCGCCCCACCTTTGTGAGCTTTAAGTTGTGTTCGGACCGACGTAACTGGTGTTGTGTATCCGCAATAGGGGCAAGTGGCGGAGCCGCGTTTGACGGTACCAGCGTCGGGGTCGACCGCCGTGGGGGCGGAGGATCGCAGCGAAGAAAACGCTTCGGGCAACCCCCGCCATTGCCATCGGCCTCGCCCGTCCTTCTCGACAATCGCAAACTCCACCCGCTTCTTGCCTTTCTTCCCTTTGCGTCCCTCTGCGTCCTCCGCGGTGAGTATTTTGAGCGCCACCGACCGGTTCTTCTTCTTCGCCAACCACAAGGAGCGAACAAGCGGCACTTCCGCGCCGCAGCCGGCACCCTCACAGCGAATCGTGCGTGCCCAGAGGTACGCGATGGGCGTTGCGCCATCGGGGTCTTTCGGGTAGAACTCGGCCAGTTCCTTCTCGGCTTCTTTCTTAATCCACTTGCCCCACTTGCGGACCTCGTCGGCCAGTCGCTGCCCGTACTTGGGAATGTATTCCAGCACGACCTTGTTCAACAACACGGCGACGGGGTTTAGATCGCTTGCAAAGGCGTCGGCCCCGACCCGAAGGGCCTCCAACGGGATGGACCCGCCGCCGGCGAACGGATCGACCACCAGCGGCCGCGTGCCCGGCTCGCCGCCGAGCGCCTCGTGGGCGGCTTGGGTCAGCGCCCGGCTCGTCTCCAGATAGTCGGGCACAGTCGAGTTGTCCCAATTGGCAAAGTCGGCGATAAAATCCAATAATGCACCGCGGAGGACGCGGAGGGACGCAGAGGAAGTCAGATGGTCCCTCTCTGCGCTCTCTGCGTCCTCTGCGGTGAATCCTCTTTTTACCAGCGCTGCCCAACGGGCTTTACCCTCTTCGGACGAAGTGGCCAGCAACTTCAAGTCGCCGTCCGCCCGGCGTGCGAACTTCATAATGTGTCGTGCCGCGGCATCCCGAAACGCCTGGGGACAATTCTCATCGGCCGGATCGGGCCACAGCGCCGCGCAGACGACGGCCCGACACGCCGCCAACGGCCGTCGCGCCCACCAGATATGGAGCGTAGAGATATGACCATGCCGAATCGACTTCTCCCGCCGCGCATGGGCAGAGATTCGAGCAATGGGCAGGTCAACTTCGATTAGGCGTTTGGGGTATGGTTTCACAAGCAAGTTTCTCACCACCCATTAGGGCTAAACGGATAATGACGATCTATGTATCTCACACTGTACCAGTAAGTTGCGCCAACGTACATGTTCATTATCTAACCAGGATTGCAAACAAATCGTTCCACCGCAGAGGACGCCGAGGTTCGCAGAGGCGAGGATTTCATAGGTTGTTGACCATCCTTTTGATGCCGTCCTTGAGGTGAACGACATTGAAGTTGATGAGCAGCCCCAGTCGTTTACCGCTCAGCTTGAGATAGGTCAAAAGTTGGGCTTCATGGATTGGAGCAATTTTGTCCACGGCTTTCAGCTCTACGATTGCCAGGTCTTCCACCAGCAGGTCAATCCGGTAGCCGACTTCGATATTGACGCCCTCGTACACCACCGGCAGACCGACTTGGGTGCCGACCTTCAATCCCCGCTTCCGAAGCTCATAGGCTAGGCATCCTTCATACGCCGATTCCAGCAATCCTGGTCCCAAAGCCGTATGCACCTTCATCGCCGCATCGACAATTTGTCCGCTCACTTCGTTCGGATTCATCCTCTGCGTCCCTCCCCGCCCTCTGCGGTGAAAATTGTTTCCGCATTCACCTGGTAATGCTCGACCGTTACCACCGGCTGCCAACCAAGTCGCGCGGGATTTTGGACCACGTGTAACTGGGGTGTGCCAGCGCAATTGAACACCACGTAAAGCCAATAGTCGTTTTTGAGTCGATCGGCCGTGCGGTATTCGTTCTCACTAAGCGCCACGACGCCGACGCCGGCGCGGCCCTTGACCTCGATAAAGCGGACCTCGACGAACGTCTTGGGGTCTTCGGCGTGCGGGCGACGGCTGATGAGGTCGAAGCCGCGGTTCTCGGATTCCACGCTCTCGACTACCCAGCCCCGGGATTCTTCGTTTCGGATCGCTTCTTGGACTGCGATCCGCTCGATCTCGTCGTCACGCACCATCGGGGCCAACTGCGGGCTGGTTCGCTCGGGATGGGGCAGAACCCAGGCGCGGCCGAGATGCGTGATGTCAGAGATCGTGCAATGTCGCTCCAGTTCCAGTTCCCGCTTGCGGTTCTCCAGGCGGTTGTTCAATTCGTCCAGGTGCTGGTCGGCCTGGGCGATGATGCCATCAAGCCCTTGGACGGTCTGGCCCGCCACTTGGCGATTGAGAAACTCGGCAAGCTGCAACTGCTGGCGGTCGATCAGGGCATTCAGGCTGATAGACACGTGGCGAGCCACGCGAGTGACCTCATCCATGCGGTCCTGGGAAGCCACACCAATCCACGGCTCCAGTGCATGTTGGTAGAGGAACTGCTCGACGACCGTGCGATTGGGAATGTTCACATCGGCCGGCGTGGGTGTGCCGACCGGCGCGGGACTGACTTCGTGCAGGATGGTCGGTTCGTGAACCCGCATTTCGCCGGAGATGGCGCTTTCGACTACGAACAGCCGGCGATGGAGCGTGCTGCCACGCCCGTCCTTGATCGAGGCGGCAAACACGTCGAGCAGCGCCGGGGTGTTGCGATGGAGATCGAAGAACACGGCGCCGCGGCGCAGGTGGTCCTCAAAGCGGTCGAGGCAATCGGTGCGCACCGCCTCGAACAGCGGATGGCCGGGCGTAACCCATTCCAACGACGGATCGCTCGGCAGCAGAGTCTTGTTGAAGACGATCTTGCCGTACTCCCGTCCCAACCGGCCAAAGCGAGATTCCTGTCGGTCGCCAATCGGCAGCAGATTGCGTGGCACTTTGCCGACGCGAAACACACCGCTCGATTTGCCGGTTTCCTTGGGGCTAAGGCCCGTCTCGGGAGCGGCCTGCACGAAGAACGACTCTACAACCTCGGGCACCAGCCGCCGTTCCTTGGCCTCGGCCGACTTACCGACGATGGCCGACAGGTTCAAGTCTTTCTTTGCCAACCCCTCCAGGGCACTTTCGGTGATTTCGCGGAATCGCTGTGGGCTAACGTCGCGGACGATGCGGTCCTGAATCTTGTGCTCGTCGGTGATACGGGCGTACATGTCGCGGAAGTATTTTTCCAACTGGTTCGACGGGAACACCGTGCCCACAACGTCGAACACCTGGTCGGTGCCCAGCTCGCGGCGGATTTCCTTGAGCCGCTCGAGCAGCTTTTGCAGCACGCGACCTTCACGGGTGTTTTGAGCCACGAAGTTGAAGATCAGGCAGTCCTTCTCTTGGCCGTAGCGGTGGATGCGGCCGACGCGCTGTTCCAGACGAACGGGGTTCCAGGGGATGTCGAAGTTGATCATCAACCAGCAGAATTGAAGATTGATTCCTTCGCCAGCGGCCTCGGTGGCCACCAGCACCTGGGCCGATTCCTTGAACTCGCGCTCGGCATAGATGCGCGAACCGGGCGTATCACGGTCGCCGATCTTCATGCCGCCGTGAATCTGCGTGAGCGTTAGCCCCCATTCGCGCAGCTTGCCAACCGGGCGCCCGTCGCGGCCGTCGCCGGCCAGAAAATCGAGTGTATCCTTATGCTCGGTGAAGACGAGCAGCCGCATTTTGGGATCGGCGAAAATGCCCTCTTCGGTCAGCACCGAACGCAGCTTGTTCAGTTTGGACTGTACGTCGCGCCCTTCTAGTTCCTTCGCCTGATCGACAAGTTTGGTGAGCCGGGCGATCTCCTCCCGCAGCACGGCGGGGTCGGCGGACAACACCTCCTCTTCCAATTGGCTGACGATTCGCTGCTGCTCTTCTTCAGTGAGGTCGTCGAAGTCGTCGGGAATGCGCCGCTCGATCTGTTCCCGCCGGTATGCCTCGGGGTCTTCCAAAATCTTCTCACGACGGTCTCGCATGCGTTCGAGACTGCGGCGGACGGCGTAGATCGACGAAGCCATGCGGCGCTGGAGCATGGCCATTGTAAAGCCGACGGCACGGCCCCGTGCCGACTGGTCGCCGGCGGCGGCCATCGACTGGTCTTCCACGTAGCGGGTCAGTTCGTCGTAGAAATCGAGTTCCTCGCCGTCGAGATCAAAGGCGGCCGTGCGGACCTCGCGGTTGGTGAACAGCTTGCGGACCTCGCCCGTATCTGGGTGGGGAAACGTGACGAGGGCCTCTTTGGTGCGGCGCAGATAGAACGGGGCCTCGTGCTCGCGCATCGCCTGCTGGAGGCTTTCGATGCTGCCGTACACGTCGGGATCGAGCAGCGCGAGAAAGCGGCGGAAGTGGTCGGGGTCGCCCTTGTGCGGCGTGGCCGTCATCAAGAGGAAGTGGTCGGTCATCTTCGACAGGTTCTCGCCCAGGCGATAGGCATAGGTCTTGTGGTCCTCGGACCGGGCGCTCATCTTGTGCGCTTCGTCGACGATCACCAGATCCCAACGCGATCGGAGCAGGCTCTCGCGGGCGTCTTCCACCACCGATACCCAGGAAACCGACGTGATGACCTGGTCGCGCTCCTGCCACGGGTTTTGGCCGTAGTTGGCGCGGAGAACGTCGCCTCGGATCACGTCGAACCGTTCGCGGAACTTGTCAGTTAGCTCCCGCTGCCATTGAAACGTGAGGTTTGCCGGAGAAACGATCAGTATGCGCCGCACGAGGCCGCGGGCTTTGAGTTCTTTCAGAAGCAGGCCCGCCATGATCGTCTTGCCGGCACCCGGGTCGTCAGCCAATAAAAAGCGGATGCGAGGCAGCTTCACGAAGTAGCCGTACACCGCCTCTAATTGATGAGGAAGCGGATCGACGCGGGCAATCGACAGCGAGAAGAATGGGTCGTACTCGTAAGCTAGGCCAAGACGATGCGCCTCGATGCCGAGACGAAACAATCGGGCGTCGCCATCGAACGGCTCGCATTCAGCGGAAACCGTGAGATGAAGTATCTGGTCGGAGTTGAGCACCGGGTCGCGTGTCAGCCCGGTGTTCAGCCCGCGCCCAATCACCTTCACAGCGCTGCCCATAGGGGCGACTGCCAGAACCTCAATAGGTTCAGGTAACGTCGGACCACGGACAATGCTGCCGATACGGATACTGTTTGGTGCCGAGGACATACGGGTAAAGATTAAAGATTAAAGGATTAAAGGGGTCGGGAGTCTTTAATTATTGCTGCAAAACGTATCGGGTAACACATTCCGCTTATGGCTGTTTATGTAATTTGATGGACGATCTGTTTTTCGCGGGCGGAGAATTCGACCGACAGCTCGCTCCAAATTCGCCGCATAACTAACACTCCCCAACGGACAGCCCGTGCGGTTGTGCTATCGTAAGGCCCGGTAAAACAATTACTGTCGGATTTTCCGTGGGGCAAGTTTTCAACCTGCCGTGTTTTTTCCGGTTTGAGGCAGGTTGCAAACCTGCCCCACGATACTTATTGATTCGTCGGTCTTCGACCTGTCCGATTCTTGAGCTTGAAATCGTTTTCCGCCGCAAGGTAAGATCGACATCGCCCGGGCTGGGTTCGGCTTTCGTCCGGCGGTCGGTCTTTGACAATACGTACCACCAGCCTATAGCTTCACCGTCCGGTTTTTCCGCAACGACTCGGTTTGCTTTTTGCACATCAGCAGTGCATCGCGGGCAAGTTCTCCGGCCAGCAGCGGCGAAGGTTCTCCGGCGCGGATCGCGCGGACCACTTCCTTCAACTCCGCCGTGAAGGCATCGACCGGATCAGCCGAACCGAGTTTCGGCCGCGAGGCTCGGCCGTCGCTGGTGAGCAGGGTTAGCGGCGCAAGCGAATCGCCCAGCTTCGGCAGGGCCATGTAATCGAACAGCAACGTCGCTTTTTCCAGGTACAACTCGAAGCCGTGGGTGAAGGGCCGCCCCTGTTGATCGATCACGCCGCTGGCGGCGGTGACCATTCGCGGCGGGTCGTAGATGAATTGGGTGGAAAATCGCTCGGCCACTTCGCCCCGCATCGTGCCGACGGTATGCACGGCCTCGGGCATTCCGAATATCAACC
>JAAYEH010000416.1 GCA_012728855.1 Rhodopirellula sp.
CCCTGCGCGCCCGTTCCAGCGGCCGCCACGGCCGGTTCCGCAGGCGGCGCGTCAGCCGGGGGAGCAGAGTAGGATCGCCCCTCGCCACGGCAGGATTGCTCCTCACCGCAGCAGGATAGCTCCTCACCGCGGCCAGCAGGTTCAAGATCGGCAGGATCGGGCATGCTACTCTCGGCGGATTCCGGCATGCTACTCTCGGCGGATTCGGGCATGCTGCTCTCGTCGGGTTCCGGCATGCTGCTCCTGGAGGGTTCGGTCAAGCTGCTGTCGTCGGGTTCGGGCATGCTGCACTCGGAGGCGTCGGGCATGCTGCTCCACGTAAACGCCCAGCCGCGTTCGGCCTATGCGGCACGGGCCTGCCACCCGATCGCCGGTGGCGTGTTTCCTTTGTCGTGGGTACGAGACGGATTGTCAAATGTGCGGGAGGATTGTCCGAATGCGCGGCGCGCGCCACGGCGGATCCAGAGCAGAGCTGGGGCCGCCGCCCCGAAACAGAGCAAATTCGGGGTGTGCCGCCGCGAAACAGAGCAGAGCCGGGGCGTGCCGCCCCGGAATCCGCCAACAATCTCGCACTGCGCAGAGCCCGCTCCGAACAATAGCGTGCCGCCCTGAGACAGAGCAGAGCCGGGGCGTGTCGCCCCGGAATCCGCCAACAATCTCGCACTCGCGCAGTACCCGACCTCCGCCGACCCCGCGCAACCATTTCGCCCGCCAACCGCAACTCATCAACGCGGACGCCCGGTTTCGCGCTTGACAGGCGGCCAGCGACTGATAACCTCATGGTATACGGATGCGGGGTAGAGCAGTTGGTAGCTCGTCGGGCTCATAACCCGGAGGTCGTAGGTTCGAGTCCTACCCCCGCTACTTCAGGGCCGGTTACAAACGTGACCGGCCCGCTGGTTTTCAGGAGAAGCCGCCAAGAGACCTTGGCGGCTTCTTCGTTTTCTACGCCAGTTCCCGCAAGAGTTTACAGATTTTTCCGTTCGCGGCGGTCTGGCTCGGGCGTTGCGATTCCATAACCGGCGCTCGCCCAAGAGACGCCCGTTCCACCCCATCCGACACCCTCGCCAACAGAGTCTCTCTTCGCCGGAGAGACTTTGCGGCACGGGTTATAGCCCCGTTGTCTCTGCTCCAGACTAGATGACCTTCGGATGACCGGGCAGACACACGCTCCACGCGGCATAGATCATCAGGTGAGGCGGACCCAGTACCGCCAGCCGCGGCTCATGGCACATCAGCGCGCGGACCGATCGGCGCACGATGCGGTCCGAAGGGCCTCGGAGACACTTGCTAAGGGGCCGTCTCGGACGGATGACTCATTTCGCACCATCGACGGCGATGAGCGCCAACGATGTAAGCAGTCTCCAATTGCCGAGGCCGGCCGTCGCCTTTTCAAAAACGGTACCGGGTTGCGATACGGCATCTTCGCCAAAAACGCCCACAGCAACGTCTCGGGCGCGTTTGAAAAAGGTGCGCTCGGTGTCGATGATCGGGCATGATACGGAGTCCTCGTCGGCGTTGGTATCGTCCTCCTCGGAAACTTGGTAGGTAAACGTGGCGTAGATCAGACCAAGGACGGGACAAGCGGGAAACGCCTTCTTTCGGTGTTCCATCTGCCGGTGGAGTTCTTCACACGCTGCCCGAATCTCCGCATCGGTATCATCTTGCTGGGCATGCTTGCCCTCGATCGCGCCATCGGCTTGATTGCCTTTCTCGCCATCCATTGCGAAGACGTCGATCCGGCCCCCCTCAATCGTCTTCTCGACCGTGATCCATTTCCATGTGCCCTTGGCGTACCGCTCGTTTAGTGAGATTCGGACTTCGCCGTTGAACCACTGCTCCGAGCGTGGTCCAGCGCAGACGATAGCGACATGGTTTTGTTTCGCGAGGAAATGAGCCTGGGCGTGCTCCAGCATCGATTCGATAGTAAGCGGCATAGAGATCCTCACAGAAAACATTCCGGACGGCGAGATTCGGCGTCACGTGACACCACTATAACCGCTTCCGGGGGCCATCAAAACTGGTGCGCATCCGCGGCGCACGGCATAGATAACCAAAGAGGACAACCCCGCCATGCTTCACCCTTCTTCATGATCGTGATCTGGTGCAAAGCATGGGTAGGTTCGCAGGCGGGTGGCGTTTTCCTGTTGACGGACCCGCAGGCCATTCATCATAATGATGAACGGCTCACCACAATGGTGCAAAATGAACCGCCGGCGAAAAGCAGAGAAATCGACAGGTGCAGCGAAGGCGACAGGGGCGCAGAGACTGACGGTCACTTTGGGAGAGGATCAGCGCCGCAAGATTGAGGCGATCGCAAACGAAGCGCGGACCTCGGTGGCGACGATTATCCGCCAAGCTGTCGACCGGTATCTGGCCGATGTCTCGACGCAGACACCAAAGACCAAGGGTGCGCAGCGTCGGTCCATTTAGCCGATAGATGGAACTGAGATGATGACACGACATGGAAGTCAAATGTCAGAAACCACGGGGCAACCAGCCACGAATGATGGCTTTGCCGCCTTGGCCGACGCCGCTCGAGACGGAACGCCTGTCACTGGATGGACTCACAACTTCTACCGGTACCCCGCCCGATTCTCCCCACACTTTGCCGCGTCAGCCATTGCACATTTCTCCTCACCGGGCGATGTTGTCCTCGACCCGTACATGGGCGGAGGAACGACTGTGGTGGAGGGGATGCTCGCCGGCCGCAGGATGGTCGGCAATGACCTCAACTCACTCGCCGTGTTTGTGACCCGAGCAAAGACGACGCCGCTGACCGAATCCGACGTCGCAGGCATCCGTCGGTGGGCATCCAAGGCAGTACCCACCTTCGGGTTTCAGCGGGCGCGCGACGAGCTCGACGCGTTCATTGATCCCCTCCGAACCAAGAACCTCAGTGTCCCGCGGGCCCGATTCCTCAAGAAGGCCATCGCTGCTGCCTTGTCCTCGGTGGGACATCTAGAGACCGTCGAGGCGCAGCAATTCGTTCGATGCGTGGTTCTGCGGACGGGCCAATGGGCGCTTGATGGCCGTGTCCGCCACACATCACTGGCCGACTTTCGCGAGAAGTTGCAGGCGATGGTAGCTGAAATGCTTGATTCGCTCGGAACGTTTACCCAAGCGGTTCAGGTTTCTGGTGGGTCCAGTACGATCCTCAACGGGGACGCAGCGAGATTGCATGAAGCTAGGGTGTTTCGAGAGGGCCGCAATCTGGCTTCGCTCGTCGTGACGAGCCCCCCTTATCCTGGGGTGCATGTTCTTTATCACAGATGGCAGGTGGACGGGCGGCGGGAAACTCCCGCGCCCTACTGGATCGCCGGCTGCAACGATGGCCAAGGCGCGTCGTTCTACAACTTCGGAGACCGTCGACAGGCGGCGGCGGACAACTACTTCCGCAACTCCCTACTGACGTTGCAGTCCATTCGAAGAGCGATGCGGGATGGTGGATGCATCATCCAGATGGTGGCGTTCAACCGCCCAGACGAGCAGATGCCACGTTACCTCGCGAACATGCAGGCCGCTGGGTTCGAGGAGTGGCGCGGGGGCGCGGCAGACCGTATATGGCGGCAAGTGCCCCATCGTAAGTGGCACGCCACCTTGCGCGGCAAGACACACTCCTCGAATGAGGTCGTCCTGGTCCACCGTGCGGTCTGATGCCCTACAGGGTGACCTCCATCAGTTTCAAGAGCGTGTGCGCCACGCGTTGGATTTCGTCGCGCATCATTCCCGGCGTCGGCGCATCGCCATTCCCTTCGGGCTGGCTCTTGGCTTCCTTGGTCTTCAGGTACATCTGGTACAAGTGGAACGCTACGTGCGTGGTGTACTTGTTAATACGCTGCTGGATTGTCGTTTCCGCGTGTTTCTTAGCGAGAAGTCCGTCGCGATAGGTGATAAGCAGGTCCATGTCCTGGTTGATGAAGATCGTCAGCGGGGATTTCGCGCTGGGCGGGTCGAACGATCCAGCCTCCATGCCCGTCCATGGCTGATCGAAACAGGTAAGGTTCGCGTCGGTCCAGTCACTCCGCGTGAGGTATTTGAGGTCGTACGGTGGGCGGCGCTGGCCGCCTCCTTGCTGCTTTGCAGAAAGTTTCCGCGGCGACGGGGGCTCCACGACATCGGCCAGAAAAGCCGTGGATAGTGTCTTTCCAGGACCAACGGCTTCAACGTCGAATTTCAATTGCTCGCCAGCCGTGAGTCCCGGTGTAGCTTGGATGAGCAATTCGAAGCGTCCATCAACGGGTCGGGTAAGAAACGTCTGCGGCTCGACGGAAGGCGAATCCACTGTTACGCGCAGCTGCCAAGTTGGCGGCGTCCCACTCACAAGTTCGTCCTTCCCATCCCAGCGCAGCTTCACGTGGACGTCAGCTCCGCCAACGAGAATCTTGATCGGCTGCCGACTGGTGACCTTAACGAAGGTGGGATCATCCTTGAGCGGCGTTGGGGGTCGCGGGGTCTTCTTGCGTGCGGGCGTCACGACAACCCTGCGCTCGAGAACGCGGGGTTCGGGGAGCCCCTTGAAAGTTGCCATGGACCGAAGCGTCGTTTCGATTGGGTAAGCATCCTCGTCCAGCCCCTCGGGCTCGACAAACCTAAGGGCCACCTCCTCGCCTCCGATCAACTGTGTGGTGCGACTGACCTGCAATTCCGGCACCGGCGGATCAAATGTGAGCGTGAGGCTCTCCAAGATCTTCCACGCTTCATCGGGGCGAGAGTGAATGAGGAACTTGCGTTGCTCGTTGGGTTTTAGCCGAATGGTGGCAATGTCTGGTCGCAGTAGCAGCACCGGTGCCGCCCCGGCGACGCCCTCTTGTGGCTGCCCTTCCTGAACGATGTCGTGTGTCAGCACAAGCTGGCCCGGCGTACCTTCGTCCCGAGTGGTCTCGCCAGGTTGGCTATGTCCGTGGCCGGTGTGCGGTGCAGCTTCGTGGTGAGCCTCAATCAACTGATCGAGGGCGGCCTTCACGGCCTCGTCACCTGCTTGAAGACTTGAGATATCGTCCTCGGCCTCTTCTTCCAGACGTCGGAGGTCGGGATCATTCTTGAGCGTTGCGATCACGCGCGACTCCAGTGCCGCATAGACCTTACCCTCGTAGAACTGGAATCGTGATCCCTGCATCAGATCCGCGATGGCTTCCGGCTTAAGGCCATCACAGTCCACAACGACCAACATGCGGTTCCGGAGGTACTTGAGCTCCAGATCGCGCATGATGAACTGGTTGTCCCATGCATGCTGACGCTGCCCATTGATGAGGAAAACGCAGACCTGCCGCCCGCGCTTCGGCTCTTCGAGGAACGTCGAGATGGGGCGTTTGTCGGTCTCGGGCAGCAGTTCCTCTGCTGCTGCGTCGACCGGCGTCTCATCAACAGATCCCGGCGCAGGCGCAGCGGCCAAGCCTTTCTCGAGCACAACCACGCGGATCGTGATCGTTCCATGGCCTTCGGCAACGGGTGTTTCCAGAGACTTGTCGAGTTGGGCGACGGGCATACTCGCACCTCCTAGATGCCTACGGGTTGAGCGGGGAAAAGCTTATCAAGCACCGGCGGCGTACTGCTGGACTTGCCGCCCAGGGAGGACAGGCGATAGCCATTGCCGTAGACGGTTGCGGTTGTGTTGCCGACGAATAGATCGAACGGGAGCACCGGGTTGTAGAGAACGTGGTTCATGGCGGCGTACAACTGCCGTGTGATTGCGGACCCACCACGACCGAAGTCATATCCGATGTGCACAAAGCGCGTCCCGTGGGAGATACCGGCCGCGTCTGCCGCGGTACTAGGGATTGACGGAACATGCCCCGAAGGTGTTGAGGCAAGATAGGCGAAGTAGTCGTCGCGCCGGCCCTTGGGAAAGACGTGCTTGATAACAGTCCAGCCTGCGCCGTCTTGGTCAGAGCCCAAAAGGTCCGGCGCACGGCGCGATAGCACCCAAGAGTACTTGCTAACGGCATACGCCGAGGAACCGCCCTGGCCGAAGACGCCAATCAGGTACCACTTGTCCGCCTTCGTGGTCGACCCGAGCGACAGCAGCGTGCTGTGGATCTTCGATGGTGACTGGCCGATCCCGTCATCTTCGATCGCTACCGTGAATTCGCGGCTAACCTTGTCGAAGATGAGTCGAACACGAAGCTGCCGCGCCAGGTCGCGTGCTCGCGCACGCGTTGTCTTGGCCGTTGCGTTGTCGTCAAGCTTCGGCAGTTGATCGAGCGAGGGCACGCCAAAATACCGACGCACCGCGTCCCGCGGGCTTGTCGGGGCGTGTGCTGCTGGATCCTTCAGCAGTTCACGCTGCCGGGCCAGTTCGATCAATGCTTCCATGCCATTGATGGCACGCTCGGCAATCGGGTTCACGGGCTGATTGGCTTGCTTGATGCGACCCGCGTTGCCGCGCTCACGTCCCACTGGCAGCCAATGGAATTTCCCGGGCTGCCAGCCCCGCTCCGGAGCCTCCTCGTCGAAGGTGTATTCGTCCTCCGGGGTGATTGGGAGCTGCGCCAGGAGCGACTCGACATCGGGGCTAGTCTTTGCCAGAACAGCTTTGGCAATGAACTCGCTGGGCTTGACGTGGCTGGCCAGTAACGTGGGTTCAATCATGTGACCTCCGCTGGTTCATCGCTCAGGCAGCTTTCGCCAAACGGCATCCACTGCGTCCTTGAACTCCGTCAGCTTTGGGATCGAGTATCCCTGACGCCCATGTTGGTCGATCATCGCGAGTTGCTTAAGCAGCGCGATGACAACGTAGACCTGGTAAGAAGGCACTTCGGTGCCCTCGCTATCGTGCAGAGGAACAAAGTCCTTGGTGGAGAAGATGCGTCCGTCGCGCCCGGCAGCAGCAAGCGCTTCGACAGTCGCCTGCATCACTGCTCGGGGCGTCTTGTGGATGTACTCCGCCTTCTCCTTCTTGGACCACGCGATGCGAACGAGGTGGTCGCCTTGCCGTAAGAACCGCGGATAAGTGGGCTTGGGCGTGGCTTGTTTCTGGTTCCCGGGCGTTGATGTTTGGGGAGGTACCACCGGTTGCCGAGTGGCCTGACGAGTGGCCGGGATGTCCTTGATGAGGTCACTAAGGGCCTTAGCCCACGCCGCCACACGCAGAACGCTGGCGTAGTCCCCATCTGCCACGGCTGCTGAAACGAGTTCCCGAAGGCTGGTTTCAGCCTGGCGAAGGATCTCGGCAGCTCGTTCCTCATTGCCCATGCAGGCATTATAGCGAAACCGAAAACGAATACTAGTGGTTTTCGTTATAGTGTCGCCCGCGGGGGCAATTGCTCGGGGTGCGCCGCCAAATTCAGCGGGAGACTCATCCGCTCTTACGTCAGATGATCGCGGTGCGAATCTTATGGCGGCCATTCTCAACTTCCATGCGGACCAGCGCGTTCATGACCTGTCGCCACGACGTTCCGAGCTCACGCGCCGCATGTGTAAGGCCATGGTCGGCAACCAGGGCGGCGAGCCGACGCTCGTCCGGTGAGAACGCGCGCATGGCACAATCAAACGCGTCGCGGAACTCCATGTCGAGCACCGGCTGGTGGGCGTGGCAGACGGCGCGGGCCAGCGCGTCATCGGGCACTTCGTTGATTGACAAGACGCTCTCCAGCCAGAACCGCTTCTTCTTTGGCATCCGCTTCCTGAAGAGATTCCGCAGGCGATTGGCGTAGGTTCCTGGCTTGAACTTCGCGTGAATTGGCTTGGGCAGCGCGCGTTTTGACCGGGAGCGCACCACGATGGCCGGAGCCAGCACGGCCGGCTGGACCGGCTGGGACGGCGGCGGTGCCGGACTCGTCGGCGGCCGGGGCGGAACACCGTCCCGACGCACCCGGCGCAGCGCTTCCATCAGGATGAGTGATACTTCCCGCAATTGTTCGTCGGGCGGGATCTCTCCGTCGGATTCACGTCGTGGCATAGGCGACCTCCCACCCGCCGACACGCGGCGAGGATTGATCGCACTGAGCCTCAGTAACCGTTCAGAATCAAGTCGTCCGGGTGCGTTGCGCCCACAAAGTCACCCGGCCACCGCTGGTGTTCCGGTGCGATGACTTCCCTTCCTCCGACCAGAGACAAACAGTGTTTGAAAACGGTCGTGTACACACTACTTCAGGGCCGGTTACAAACGTGACCGGCCCGCTGGTTTTGACCGAACGCCGCCGAGAGACCTCGGCGGCGTTCTTGTTTTCTACGCCAGTTCCCGCAAAGACTTACGAATCGGCAGCCAGCTTGGCTTGGAAACCGCGGTGGACCGAAAGATCAACTCCTGCCGCGCAAGCTTTCAAATGCACTATGAGACGACGCTATCGCCCCGCAGGGCGCTCCCGTAGGGCGTGTTGCATGACGACAGTTGATGGAATCGGGGGATAGCGCATCTCCGCCCGGTAGACGTCGAAACGGCTGCCATCCCAGCCCGTCCGTTCAAAGACGTATTCGGCCAGCTCGCGATACCGCGGGACATGGGGCGTCGGCA
>JAAYEH010000417.1 GCA_012728855.1 Rhodopirellula sp.
CGCGGATGGCGTGAACCTCCGTCGTCCGTTGCATTGGCATCCCACACCTTTAGCGCGCCGTCGAGGCTTTCGCTTACGAACTGCTTGCCGTCTGCACTAAATGCAACGTGTGCCACAACACCAGAGTGACCGCGAAAGGCCGCCAGCTCCTTCCCGCTGAGTGCGTCCCAGAGTCTTACTGTGCAGTCTCGTGAACCAGTCAGGCAGCGTTGTCCATTTGGACTGAAGGCTACGCATGCAACAGCCCCTTCATGTCCACGGAGGGTGACGACTACGTTGCGGCCATCATTATCCCACACCCTGGCGGTGTTGTCTCGGGATCCGCTAAGGATGTGTGCTCCATCGAAGCTATATGCGACGCAAATGACAGAATCTGTATGTCCCTGAAGCACCTTCACCTCCTTTCGATCAGCGACACTCCACAGCCTGAGCGTCTTGTCCTGACACGCCGTGGCAATGAACCTCCCATCGGGGCTGACTGCCACATCGAAGACACTAGGCATCACCTCGACGTGAGGTGTCAAACGATCCCCGAGGGTCGCGACTAGATGCCCGGTAGCAGTGTTCCAGACGGGCACGGCGTTGGTTTGAGTAGTCAGGGCCGCAGCCAAGTACTGGCCGTCCTCACTAATCGCGATACTGTGTACAGGGTCCTTCAGTTCGCCAATGCAGAGTGAAGTGTTCAGGTGCGTCGGATCCCAAACCTTCAACGTGGCCTCGGCGGAACCCGTCACAATGCGGTTCCCATCTGGACTGAAGGCCAGGCATGAGGAACCCGCCTCCCGAAGGATGAACAGCTCTTTTTGTAGGCTACCGATGTTCCCGAATACGGAAACCCCGTCGGACTTAGGGTTGCAAAACGCGAAGGTGGTTCCGCCGGAGCTAAATGCGACTGGTAAATGATAAACACGGGTGCTCAAGTCTGGCAACTGCCACTCGTCTACCTTCTCGGCAAGCTCAGTACTCCACATGGTGACGAGATCATCGTGGATAGCGACTATGTGCCCACCATCCTCGTCAAAGCACATGCCCCGAAGCCTCTTATTGTCGTACTCAATGCTGTGCAGCAGTTGTTTCGAGGCAGCGGCCCATAGCCTGATTTGGCCGTTACGGGAGCCGGATGCAATGTGCGTACCATCGGGAGAGAACGCCACAGCATTAACAGCCTCCCGATGACCAGAGAATGTATGAACTAACTTGCCGTTCGTTGCATCCCATAGGCTCGCAGTGTTGTCCTCCGATCCGGAAAGAACATGATTGCCGTCGGGGCTAAACGACACGCAAGAAACGTGGGCGGTGTGTCCGCCTAACGTGCTCACCACTTGGCCAGTCAGGTTCCATATCAGAATGGCCCCTGAGCGAAACCCGCCGACCACGCGAGCACCGTCTGGGCTGAAGGCAAGGGCCCCGACAGAATCATGCCCCTGTTTCTTTGTGCGGATTGTGGCGATCGCGGCATTGTTCGAGACATCCCACAGCTTTACTACGTTATTGCCATCACCGCTGGCAAGACGCATCCCATCGGGACTGAACGCTACACAGTGAATGCCCGCGGAGTGTCCGTAGAAGGCGCGGTAGCCGCCTGTAAATTGCGTGTAAAGGCAGTCGTGCTCCCATCCACGCAGGTTCCAATGGGGCGCATCCAGGTGGGCGAGCGCGAGTTCGCCGCACCGGTTCTTCCACGAGCGCTGGGCGGCTGCGATATGTGCCACATATGCCTGCAGTTCCGCTCGCCTCCGTTGCCGCGACTCTTTGATTGCCAAGTCCGCGGCTTTTTGCTCATTCAGCTTTGCTATTGCCTCATTCGCTTCGGCCTTTCTCTGCTGATTGTTGGCCTCCAGCCGAGCCGCTACTGCGACGATTCGGGCATAGTTCGACCAGATGGCGCTCGCCGTGACTACCAGGAGCACGATTGCCGCCGCACTAGCAATAACCGGGTTCCGGCGGCACCACCGACGGAATTCGCTCCACGGCGTTACTGGCTTGATCGTCCCTCTCTCGTGGTTTAGAAATCGCCGCAACTCCTGCGCCAGGGCTTCCGCCGACGCAAAGCGATCTCGCGGCTTCTTCTCCAGACATTTCAGGCAGATCGCCTCCAGATGAGGGTCCGTGCCCTTCTCAAGGCGTCGTGGGCGAATGGGCTCGTCGTGTAGGATGCGATAGAAGACGCTCGTAGTGCCTTCCGTGTTCGGCTCCTCGTTTCTTCCGCCGCGTGCGCCAGCAATCCCCCCCGGCTCGGATGCCTGAAACGGCGGCCGGCCCGTCAACGCCTCGTACAGGATCGCTCCCAGTGCCCAAACGTCGGTCGCCGGACTGATGGCATGATCCGTGCCCTTGATCGTTACCTGTTCGGGCGCCATATAGCCCGGCGTACCCAGGATTTGCCCTTGGGTCATGCTGGAATCCCGGTCCACCAGCTTAGCCAGGCCAAAGTCCGTGATCTTCGGTTCCGGACCGAGAAGCACGTTTTGAGGCTTCAGGTCACGGTGGATGATGCCGCGCTGGTGGGCCGCATGGACGGCCAACGCTAAACACTCCACCGTCTCGGCGGCGTCACGCTGGTTCTGCGGTTTGGCGTCCATTGCCGCAGCGAGCGTTCCTCCCGACACATACTCGATCACGAGGTACGGCAGGCAATCACCTTGCTCAGTCTCGTACTGCCCGACTTGGTAGACCCGAGCAATGTTGGGGTGCTCAATCTGTGCGGTCGCGTCCGCCTCCCGCTGGAACCGCCGCAGCGCGTCCGACTGTTGGAGAGCACTGGCGAGAATCACCTTGATCGCAACGAGCCGGCCACCAAGCCGGTCCTCGCGTGCCTTGTACACCCGTCCCATGCCCCCGCGGCCAAGCTGGCTGAGAATCGTGAACCCTTCGATTCTCGGAACGCGAAGACGCCGAGCCAGGGAGGGGTATGCCTCCGGAAAGCGTTTCTCGTACTCGGCGAATGGAATGTCGCATTCGACGCGGGCTCGCCCCTCGTATTCGAGCAACAACAAGTCGGCGATGGCGTCGGATTCCCGAGGCAACTCCGGGAACCGCGTCAGGTATTCTTCCAGCCGAACGTGCTCCCGTCTTCTCAATCGTTCATCCAGGTCCAGGGTTACCAGGTGCTGAAGGGCGAGCGGACGCGGCACCAGGGGATTCTGCAAGAAGTCCTCGATGGTCGGCAGCTTGCCTTGCCGCAAGGCCTTCTCGAAATCGTCTCGCACCTGAAGGGCGGCGAATGGAGGAAATCTCCGCCAGTACTCTTCGTCGCTGACGGTTTCGCCGTTATCGCGGCGATGGCGAGTCTCCAATTCAATCAATGCCGTCAAGACGTCGACGTGGGACTTGAGATCCGGATACTGCTCCAGGAGTGTCTCGACCCGATCCCATTGTCCGTCTTCGAGGCCATACTCGAAATAAATCTCCGCCAGCGGTGTCAGGACGCGTACGCGAGAGGCAGTCTCGGCTGGCAAGAAATCCATCAAGTTCGGCACCGGCGATTGTCTATCCTTCCGCCAGGCGATCCACGCCTGTTCCAGCCGCTCAACGGAATCGCTCGCGAGATACCCAGCCGGAGGCGAGGTGAAGGGTGGCAGATCCGACGGAAAGTGGGGATCAGGTATCATGTTCGAATCGTCCTATCAGTCGTTCTACGATCTATTCGCCTTCACGCTGAGCGACGACGACAAGCAGCGCGACAGCCAGTTGCTGGGCGAATGGGCTGTTTCCTCAATAGTCTCGCCGAAGATGCGATTCTCCTGCGTCCGTCGCAGTCGCTGATCGAAGTCGCTTTGGCCTTGGTCACTGCGAGCGACCTGATCTACAAACGACGAGACCGCGAAGTCTTGTGCGCATGCGGCTAGCGGATAGCCGCCGAGCAGTAGCCAGCGCCCGATAGCCAGCCACTCTTCGAGGAGGCAAAGCGAAGAGCCTGAAACCCCGCCGAACATGATTGTGCTACTCCGTGCTGCCCGCAATGGCGAAAAGGTAGTCGATCTTCTCCAATCTCAGTTGAACGGTACGTTGAGACCGCTCAATCCTCTCGGCAATGTCCTTGGTCGAATAGCCCTGAAGTTCGAGGTCGAGAATCCGGCGGTCCATTTCGTCCAGGCGATTCATGAACCGCTCGTATTCCTCGCGGGCCATGGCGAGTTCGACCGGTGCTGCCCCTGACTGCTCAGCCGAGCCGAGGACCAGGCTATCCGCAATCTCGTTATGGCGGTCGCGTTTCTTCGCGAATTGCTTCGCGTTCTGCGCACGCCACTTGTTTCGCGCCATCCCCATGACGAAATTGGTCATCTTCTCGATCGCGAGTTGCTCCTTGTCGGATTCAAGCCGACGCAGGAGGGAGGCGACCAGCGAGCCCCAAACATCTCCGGAATCAGCACGGTTGCTCCAGCCCGCGTTCCGAATCCGCTCGGCAAGATACCGGCGGACGCGCCGTTCGTACTTCTGGTAGAACAGGGCCCACGCGTCGTTGTCGCCGGCACGGAGGCGTTCGGTGAAAGGCGGCTGGCTCTTGGCTTCATTTTGGTCCTGCATGACGAAATCCTTCTCCTCTCTTGGAATTCTGCAGCTACCTTCCTCATCTACAGTTACTGTGCGGGAATGGGTATCGGACGCGCAAGGAAATCCATCGGGACGGAGAAACTCGCGTAACGTGTTTATGCAAAACGAGTTGCATTTCGCTTGGAAAGTCGGCATTGGTGGCTATTTTATCGAACTTCCGCCCAGTTTGCCCAGATACTGTCAATGGAAAGTGCTACTCGGCACGTCGTGGACGTCGCCTTGCCTTGGATATGCCCCGCAGGGTGGGTGATTTTGCCCGTCGCGTCTTATCCAGAGGCTGCCAAGGCTGCGTTGGTATCGGGCTTCAGCAGTCATCCCGCTGGCGTTTTCGGTTGTGGTCGTCTTGCGATTCTTGCGGGCAATGCCAGCGTGGTAGAATTGTCGGAACGCGCATGGATCGAAGTCACGCACGGCGGATTGCCGTTCGCACTGGTCTCCAGCCGAATTGCCGAACCCGCGTCCAGAATGTCCGCCACCAACCGCCCTTGGTCGTGGGAGTGCCAAGCTCCATAACCTGCGCGGAGACTCGCGTCAGGGCCTCTTGTAGCTGCGTGATCGTTTGCTGTTGTGCCTCCGCGGTCCCAGCCAGTCCCCGGAGGACTTGGTCAAGCGACCCCAGCGTCTGCTCTGTACCGGCAGTTTTGGCCTTCAATCCCGCCAGGCCCGTGTCGTTGACTCTTTGCCGCGACTCGACAATGCCTGCCAGGGCGTCGAGGCGGCTGCCGATCTCCTCCATCCGTCCACTCAACCGATGGTTCAAGGCCGTAACCCTTTGTTCGACCTCGTTGTGAGCTGCACCGGCTTGAACCGCGTGACGGGCAACTTCCGTCTGGACCTGCTCCAAGGCGTTCCGCTGAGGAGCCCAGCGGTCCTCGAAGTCCGAACGAACCTGCGCAAGCTGGGTCGTCAGTTCCTGCTGGTTCCTGCCGATTTCGTCCGTAGTCTTGCCAAGGTCGGTCATCCTGGCACGATGCTCAGCAGAAAGGCTGTTTAGCCGAGAGTCCTGCTGCGCTATCTTGCGAGCGCATTCCTGGACTGTCTGATCGAGGTCCTTGCGCATTGCATCCAACCGTCCCGCCCAATCGGACGCCAGAGCCTTGTGCCGCGGTTCAATCGCCTTGGTGATGACGTCCCGTAGCGACTCGATCAACAACTGTTCATCTTCATCGGTGGTCCGATGAGGCGGTTGGCCGATCGCCTGAGTCGAAAGGGCCTTGGTGGCTCCGTTTTTGCCGCCATGTTGCTGGTTCTTCATGATCAGAGACTCCTGTAATGGGATAAGATTGGTGGGGGCTTGTCCGGCGAAGTGCCGGGCAAATCGGTCGAACTCCGAATGCTTGCCAACATGGATAACGCACAGGCCCCATTCCGTAGGCCGGTAGGAAATCCGAAGCGTCTTGCTGGCCCTGAAGTGATAGACGCGGTAATGGGCCAGATTGTCGATCAGTTCACAACGGTTTCGCGGAAGGGGGCGAACCAACGCCTGGGCGATCTTGGCTTGATCCGGCGGGGAAAGCTGGCCGACTTGACATTCCGCCTGTCGAGTAATCCATGCAAGCGTGGTTTTCGGTTCGGACAAGTCGGCTTGCACTGCGCTGGTCATGGCTATGGCTCCTGGAGGACTGGCCGTTCCATTGGGCCTTCAACGCTTAAGTGCAAAGTCTCGGCGAAGAGGCGCAATGCCTCCTCCATCAGGGTGGGCAAGAAAAGGCTGTCGGCGTCTGGAATGACGCTCTCCAGGCGAATCGCCTGCCGACGCTAAGCCAGCCCGCAGGCCTCACCCGTCAATGGGTCGATGCCGTGCGAACTCAGGTCGTTCCAACAATTGATGGACTTCATGGAAACCTCCTTCCGTACAAAGGACAGGCAGCGAGTCGCTCGGGAACGAAGTGGTTCCCGTTCCAGACAACCCGTTGCCTCAAAGACAGAAATGCACCACCGGCACCCTGCTCATCGTAGCCCCGAGAATCACTCGGTCAGCAAGCACCGGCCATGAGCCTTCTACCTGTCAGTCGCGGCGAAAGAGGGGGCCAGTTTCGCGGCGAATTGGGGCCAGACTGCGCGCGGCGGAATCGCGGCGAAACGAGGGCCAGGTGGGAGGCTGTCCCCGCGATGGTTGGAAGAGCGGCGACAGGCTGATTAAGCTGGACCGATGTTGGACAAGCAGGAGGTGAGCGGTCCAAAACGCCCCGGAGCGGAGCATTAAGATCGAGGCTCCGCTGCCGGGACTTGATCTTCGAGAGTTGGCGCTCGCGAAGGTCCGTGGTCCAGCATGATTGCTCTTCGATACCATCGCAAGCCCCGTCCCACTGCCGCGCTCGGATTTGTCTCTTGAAGGGATGTGAGAGTTGGTTCTCTCCCCGGCATCCTCTTTCGCGGTACTGTAGTCAATCCTGCGCGGCGGCAGCCCGGCTCTGGTCACGGCGGCCGGCGGCCCAGCGATACCGGGCGAGCGAGCGCGGCCGGAAGCGGCGGCAGCAGCAATCGTGCCGTTACCGGGAGCGTGTACGACAGCGGCAGGAAGAGGTTCTGCCGCCGCCCGCGGAGGCCGAGGGCCATCAGGAGGCGGAGAAGTCTGAAAAAATCCCCTGCTGCCGCCCCGGCTGTTACGAAGTCTTCCCGTCGGATCGGCGTTCGCCACTGAAGAAGTTCTGTTGCGCCTTGTGCCGTGAGGCTTTACGGCGCGTTCGTCAGCGCGAGGCCCGTTGGTCGGATGCGTCGGTTCGTTTCATAGTCTGTGGTCCTCCAATAGTTGCACCTTCGCGTTCCAGAAAAAGTCATTGCGGGCAACACCTCATTGCCGCTACCTCGTCAGAGCGAGGCGCCGGTGGTGCGGCAACCTCAAGTCAGTCCAATTCCCGGCAACGCCCCGGTGTCCGGCGGATCGCTCAATGGATGCGGCCGGACATGACGTGAACATTGCGGTCACCAGCGGTGCCGGCGTAGGCGAAACGCCGAACCAGGTCCTTCTGGTGATACTTCTTGAACGATTCCACCTGCTCGGGCGAGTCGGATCGCTCGATGCCGATGACGCCGTTTCCCTTGGTCAGCCAGACCTCAGGGCAGCCATCTTCCAGCAAAGCGAAGACGGCGCAGAAGGGAAGCACCTCGGCAGCCAGCATGATGGAACCCACATGGGGATCCGAGTCACTGCCGTGATTCCAGTTCTCGCGGAGCCGCAGTTCAGCGACTCCCAGGGCCTTCTCCAGAATCCGCTTTCCCTTGGCTGTGACATCGCAAAGGATGCGGTAAGCCAGCCCGCAGGCCTCTCCCGTCAACGGGTCGATGCCGTGCGAACTCATGTCGTTCCAACAATGGATGGACTTCATGGAAACCTCCTTCCGTACAAAGGGCAGGCAGCGTGTCGCACGGGACCGGAACCGTTCCGGTCCCAGCCAACCCATTGCCTCGAAAACAGAAATGCACCACCGGCACCCTGCTCACTGCGGTTCCGAGAACCCTCGGTCAGCAAGCGCCGGCCACGAGCCTTCTACCCATACCCTGGAAGAGAAAGTCGAGGCAGCCAACGAAGACGAGTAAGCCCTACCGTAGCTCAAAGTGACGTTTAACCGGCCGCCTCACCCCTGTTATGCACGTTCGGCAGTAGGTGTTACCTCGTGCGCCGTGTTTATCCGCGGTCCACGGTTCAGGTGACCCTGCGGTCCGGGACGCGGCGGCCTGTACTTGAGGGGCAAGGTGCGGCTCGACCGAAGGCCGAGCCGCGATGGGGAGGGTCAGCGATAGATGAGGTCTTCGACAAAACAAGCGAAGCCATCGATATCGCCACCGTGGAGGCGAGCGACTTCGGCGACCATGTCCAAGTGCTCGCGGTATGCTCGGGCCTGGCCAATCGGAGGCTTCCCCTGGCAGCAAGGACAGGCGGTGACTAGACAACCGTGGCGTATGAAGTCTTCAGGAGCCTCGTGGAGAAGATGGTAGATGTCCCAAGGTTCGCCACAGCATGTGCATAGGATGTCCATGATGTTGATTCCCGTGTACAGCAGCTCGGTGAAGCCCGTAATCTCTTCTGCCGGCTGCTTAATTCGTAAGGCCGCTGTATCCGCGGCGGGCGCCGTCGGCCCAAGGGCAGTCGGACCGTGCGGGGTCAAGGTGGAGCCTTTGCCCGACGGCCAAGGCTTCGCCAGGATGGCAAGCCGCCGGCGTGGCCGTGGCCGCAGGCGGGCAAAGCAGCAGCCGGAAGCGGACCTTGACGCCGCGCGGCACAATCAGAACGGCCGACGGCAGGCAGGATCGGTTGTCGTGGAGGGAGCTTGCATATCTCGCAGGGGAGCGACATGCCAGCCTCTCCTGCAGTTGTCCGAGACTGCGGCGCACCCGTTCGCCCGCGCCGTTCACGGAGTTGAGTACCGCGGGGAAGAGGCGTATTCTGAGGCTGCCTGGTGAAAAGGAAGCGGGCTCTGCTGGGAAGCAACCCGCCAGCGATAGCCGGGCCGAAGGGTGCGTCGATGCGCCTGGGAATCTGCGTCCCCGGAGAGACTTGCTCTCTTCGGGGACGGTTTGTCTATTCGCCCGGCGAGCCTACCGTCGCATCGCCGGTATCAGAACGGTTCTGGGCTTTTGCGGTTGTGCCCTCAAACAATCGCCTCGTTTCCTCGCCCATCGATGCATCCGAGCGATGGCTGCAAAAATCCCGGGGGTGTGGGGGCAGCGCCCCCGCGTCGCCGCTGAACTGTGCGCTAGGTCTGAAACCTAGCGCGAGCAATAGCGCTCGGCGATATGCGTCGAGCGGCCGCAACTTCTTGACGGCCGGAAAGTTGATGCTCACCTAATCTACTCGTCTCCAGACCTACATGGGGAATTGCGACGCACGGTGCATAATGGCCATAGCGATCATTGCAGGCTACGGTTGCGGCATTGGGGCGTCAGCCGGGGCTGGAACCGGCTCTGGTTGCGGCGGCTGCGGCCGACTGGAAGGCAGGCGCGCTTGCCATCCCCCGCCCAGTGCCTTGTAGACCGCGACGAGGTTGATTCCAACTAGTCCGCGACTTTCAGTCAAAGAGTCCTGTTGTTGTACCAGAGCACGCTCGCTGTCCAGAAGTGGCTGATAGGAAATCACGCCCTTCTCGTACTGCCGCATCGCGATCTCTACAGAACGAGTGGCAGCCCGAGTGCTCTTGTCGAGCGTCTTCACACGGCCTTGCTCCGACAGGAAACCGATGAGGCCGTTCTCCACTTCCTCGTTCGCGCGGAGAACCACGTCGCGGTAGTTGACGACCGCCTGTTGGAATCTGGCATCCTCGGCACGCACGTTGTTTCTGATTCGGCCGTAGTTCAAGATGTTCCAGTGGATGCCGGGGCCAATCGCGCCCACGAGACTATCGGATTGAAACAACTGGCTTGTCTTCTCGGCCTGTACGCCGATTGTGCCCGTGATGGCGATGTGGGGGTAGAATTCGGATTCGGCAATGCCAATCCGCGCCGATTGCGCCGCGGCCAGCCGTTCGGCCTGACGAATGTCCGGCCGCCGCCGGAGCAACTCGGCCGGAATGCCGACGATGACCTCTTCCGGCGGAACGGGAATCGAACCAGTAGAGCCGAGCCGCTGGGCCAGGAGGTGGGGCGGTTCTGCCATCAGGATGCAGAGGCGGTTCTGTGCCCTGCGATGGCCGTTCTGCAAGATGGGGATCAGGGACTCCGTGGCCCCAAGGTTCGTCGTTGCTTGCTGCACGTCAAGCTCGGTGACCAAGCCCTGTCTTTCCCGTAGCGTAACGATCCTCAACGTTTCGTTCTGGAGTTCCACGTTCTTGCGGGCAAGTTCCAGACGCTCTTCATAGGCCCGCATCTGGATGTAGTTCGTGGCCAGCTCGGCTTGCAGAAGCACGAGCACATTGTCGTAGCCTTCGACCTGAGCGTCGAGTTGAGCGTCGGCAGCTTCGACCGCGCGACGGAAGCGGCCCCAGAAATCGAGTTCCCATGCGGCATCAAAGCCGGCGGACCAGTTGTCGTAATAGTATTTGGGCAAGGGGAAGAGGTTGAACGGATAGGCGTTCTTGCTCATCGCGTTGCGAGAATACTGCGCCGTCGCCTCTTGTTGCTGGGGGAACAGGTTGCCGGCGGCAATTCCACGTTCCGCTCGGGCCTCCAAAATACGGAGACCGGCCACTTTCAGGGTAAGGTTCTGCTCTGAAGCCTGAGCGACCAACTGGTTCAGCGTAGGGTCGCCGAACGCAGTCCACCAACAGGCGTTCTCAGGTCCCATAACTCGCAAGCGGGGGTCGTTCGCCTCGGTCCAGGATTCCGCGACATCAGCCGTGGGAGGGCAGTAGTTGGGGCCTACCTTGAACCCATTGCGATACCATTGCCCAAGCCCGCCACATCCCGCGATCAGCGGTGTGACTGCGAGCACGACACTCATCACGAAAGGGAAGCGACTCCGCACAGCCAATCCATAAGTGCTGCATGTTTTGGTATTTACGGCGGGAACTCTGAGGAAATCATCCATGACTACCCCCTCACAAGGGCTGTTCTTGTAGGCGCAATCCGCGTACCTGCTAAATCTGTTTCGGCAAGAAAATGACCGTTCGTTAGACGATAATGAGTTTTAGCTATTGTATTCTGAAGACGTATTCAGTATATTTCAACGACACTTCACAGGAGACTTCCCATGCGACTGAGCAAAGCAAGAAGAGAGATCGTCACCGCGGTGATGAAAGACACGATCGTCGAGGCGGCCAGCTCGGTGCTCGAACAGCACGGAGTTGGCGGGACGACGATGGATCGGGTAGCGACGACGGCGGGGTTGACGGCGGGAAGCCTCTACAATTATTTCCGCAACAAGGACGACCTCATGCAGTTCGTCTACACCCGGCTCGTGGAACCGCTCTTTCAGGCGATTGAAGAGACTTCCAAGTCGGACCTCCCCGCACCCCGGAAGCTAAGGACGATTCTCCATTCGGCCCGAGATTCTGCCATCAAGCACAGGGGTCTCATTCAATTCTTCTCAGGGAAAGACCAATTCAGCGAGCTACGAAGAGACGCTCGTCCTCGCTTCCTACGGAGTCTTGCGGCGATTTTCGAGCAAGGCATTCGCGAGGGTTTCTTTCGACCGCATAACCCTGCGCATGCGAGCCGCATGTTTCTAGGTTGCTTGTCGGAGTTGTTCGAGTTGCAGGGGGAGGGAGCATCGAACGAAGAAGTGAATGAGTTCGTTGACTTGCTGATCGACGCGGCGTTTGGCGAGTTCTCCCTCCCTGCCGAGAAGAACGCCAACTCCGGCGAAGCAGTTCCTCCTTCATCGAATCCATAGCATCGCTTTGAGGAAATGCCATGTTGGTCCTTTTGCGGAAGGTTGGCGAGGAAGTCATTATCGGGAAGGAGATCAGCGTTCGCGTATTGAGAGTCGCGCGAAACCGGGCCTTCCTGGCAATCGAGGCACCAGCAAAGGTCGCCGTTGACCGCAAGGAAATCTGGCTGGCCAAGAAGCGAGAGCGACTCGCGGCAGGTGATGGTGGCTCAGCGAGGCTGGCGGGGTCGGAAGAGACGAGGCAAAGCACAGTGGACTGTGAAGCAGGCAGCGTCCCTGCAACTGTTGGCATTTCATTTGTCAGGAGGGCAATCCCAATGCTAAATCGAATGTCTGGCAAGGACAAAGCTGAAAAAGACCTTGCCAAGCGCGACGCCCGTTGTCGTGTTCACCAAGTTGGCGTTCCGCCGGACGGCCAGCCAAATCCGACCAGCCTCCGGGCGACGGTCCATCGTCTGATTGCCGACAGCCAGACGTGTGACGGTCCCGAGATCGAATTCTGTGACGACCTGGATGACGGAGAACTCCCGCCCGAGTTGCAGAGGGCCGTGTTTTCCATCGTCCGAGAATTGCTGCTGAACGCCTGTCGTCACAGCAAGACCAAGAATGTGTTGCTGGGAATCGCGCAGGACGAAGAGCGCGTCTGCATTCAGGTCCAGGATTGGGGCGTCGGATTCGACCCCAAGGTTGTTCAACCGCAGAAACTAGGATTGCAGCGAGTTCGACGACTGGCACGACGCTTGGGCGGGACTCTGGACATTGATAGTCGGGTCGGAGCCGGGACGTGCATCGTCGCCGAGATTCTACTGCTACCGGGGGTTGAACCGAATCACCACGCACGTGAGCGCAGGCCAAAGTGATAGGAGCGACCCATGTTCGATCTATTATCTCGGAAGCGCGGGCGAGAGCAACAAGAACACGAGGAGTTCATTGCCCACGAGATTCACGACGGTGCGTGTCAATACGCGATTGCGGCTCGGATGGCATTCGACACCTTCCGGCATGAGAGGGCGGATACAGGATCGCAGGATTGGGGCAGCTTCGACTCGGCGATGGAGTTCCTTGACCACACCATCGAGGAACTGCGGCGGCTGGTTCGTGGCCTTCAGCCCATCCATCTTGCGGCGGGCGGTCTGCCGGCGGCGATTGAGTGCTTGATTCAGGAAGTCCGATCGGCGGGAGGTCCCCGACATGGAATTCTCCCACGACATTCACGCAGATCAGATTCCTCCGCGGTTGCAGCGAGCGGCCTTCCGCATCGTGCAAGAGTCGCTCGCCAACGCTTGCCGCCACAGCAAGAGCAAACGGCTATTCGTGGAGGTGACCTTGGATGGGGATGTGCTTCGTATTCAAGTCCGGGACTGGGGCGTCGGCTTCGACCCGGAAAAGACAACGCCCGGGCATTTTGGACTCAACGGAATGCGGCAACGAGTCAAGCTGTTGAGAGGTACGGCGACTATTCACAGTGAACTGGGCAAAGGGACATGCGTCACCGTTGAGCTTCCGCTCGCGCCGTGAGACACGTTGGGTGAGTTGGCAACGTGCGTGGGCCACAATGCTTTGCAGACGGCGATTGGCTGAAAACGTGATCGTCGTGCTGAATAGGACAGGTGTCATGGAACTTCGCCGAAACAAACATGACCGCTTGGAGCAGAATGGCGGTTCTGCGCGATGCGGCCGTTGTCTCGATCCACGTGGGGAAAGGTCTGCATTTCCGGCCTTCGGCGTCGCACTGCTGATCTCACTATTCGCGACTGCGGCAGTCGCGCAAGAGGCGATCACAGCTTCCGCGCCATGGCAAGTTGATCCATTTGCCGAACCAAGGACGCGATTGTACGGCGATGATTCCTCGGCCACATTAGACAGTAACTTCGACTCCAGCTTTGCCTATTCGCGTAGGCTGCCTGATCCACCACGGCAAGTACTTCCTGGCGCGCCGGACTCTCCCTCAGCCTGGAGTGACCGACATCTGACGCAAAGGTCAGAGTGCTGGACGTGGCAGTTGCTCCCGGACGGGTTGATCTACCCTTCCTACCTCGCAGGGACCAAAGAGTCGCGATTCGCCAGCGTTTGGAACCACGACTCACACCTCGGTTGGATGTGGGACCTTGAGGCGGGCGGCCGTGTAGGAATTCTTCGTTATGGGACGGAAGGTAGAACGCCGCGTCCAAACGGCTGGCAATTGGACTTGGAAGGGGCCGCATTCCCCAGATTGGACCTGGATCACGAAAGGGACTTGATCTCGGTCGATTTTCGCGTTGGCGTCCCCCTGACGTTCGGATGCGGGCCTGTTCAGGTGAAACTTGCGGCCTATCACTTGAGTTCTCATCTCGGTGACGAATTCTAGCTTCGTTTTCCCGATTATCCGCGTATCAACTACAGCCGCGACGCGCTCGTCCTGGGCGGCTCGTACTACCTCACGGATGATCTCCGCCTCTACGCTGAAGCGGAATGGGCCTGGTACACCGATGGCGGCACGAAGCCGTGGGAGTTTCAGTTCGGGCTGGATTACAGTCCCGTCTGGTCTTGGCAAAGCCGGTGTGGCGCGCCGTTCTTGGCGCTCAACGGTCAACTCCGTGAAGAAGTCGATTATGGTGGCACTTTCGTCGTGCAGGCGGGATGGCAGTGGCGCGGAGAATCGAACCATCTTTTCCGCGTGGGGGTCCAATACTTCACTGGCAAGAGCGACCAATTTCAATTCTTCCGTCGCAATGAAGAGAAGATTGGCATCGCCATGTGGTACGACTACTAACACTTACTGGAAGGGATTTGCGGATGAACGATAGTCAGTCGCACGTTGTAGAGATTCCGCTCAAGACGGGCAAGAACGGCGATGGCGGGGATGACGTGAGACCCCACAAGGAACGTCAAACGTCACACCCGCAATCGAGCAGCCCAAAGCTGCCGGAACATGCAGACGACAAGCCTTCGCCGCCGGCCAGGCCCGCTCGCCGCCCCTTGGTATGGGCACTGGCCAGCGTCGGTGCCATCGTCGCGATCGGCGTTGGGATCGCTTACTACATTCACTCTCTCTCCTATGAAACCACCGACGACGCTTTTATCGACGGACACGTTGTTCCGGTCAGCGCGCGAGTCGCCGGCCACGTCGCGAAGGTCTACGTGACGGACAATCAGTGGGTCAATCAAGGCGATCTGCTCGCGGAGATCGACCCCCGCGATTTTGAAGCCCGCCTGGCGGCGGCTGAGGCGGCGCTGACGGCGGCTCAGGCGGGACAGAAGTCTCGCGCCTTCGGTGGTGATGTCGTCGAGATCACTTCCTCTGCCGGAGTGGGTGAAGCCTCGGCTGCCGTGGAAGGCGCGAAAGCCTCAGTAGAAACGGCTCGTGCGGCGGTGGCCACGGCGAAGAGTCAGCAGGCCCAGGCCCAAGCCCAGGTGGGTGCGGTCCAGGCGGGCTTGAAACAAGCTCAAGCTGACCTTCTTGCGGCTGAGGCAAGACAGAAGCGGGCCGCCGCCTACTTGAAGCGTATTCAGGCGCTCGTCCCGGAGCGTGCCGCCTCACAGGATACCTTGGATGAAGCAGTTGCCGCGGAGGGGGTCGCCAGTGCCGATGTTTCAGCGGTGCGGCAGCGGATTGCGGCACAGGAGGCTGCCGTTCTACAGGCCGAGGCCGCCGTGGCGGCTGCGGAGAGTGGTGTCCGTCAAGCCGAGGCCGGCGTGACCGGGCAGTTGGCCGCTCTTGGGAGGGCTGAGGCCCAGTTCGCGGCCACCAAATCCGCGCCCAAGCAAGTGGCTCAGAGTCGCTCGCAAACCGATGCGGCTGAAGCCGACGCCGCTCGCGCCCAGGCGGAAGTGAACCAGGCGAAACTCAGCCTTTCCTATACGAAAATCTACGCGCCGAATTCCGGGCATGTCACGCGGAAGAGCGTTGAGCCGGGAGCGTTCGTGCAGATGGGTCAACCGCTTCTTGCTCTGGTCGATCCTGACGTGTGGGTGATCGCCAACTTCAAGGAAACGCAACTGGCCAAGATGCAGCCTGGGCAGCCGGTGACCGTGACCGTGGATACTCACCCGGGTGTCAAGTTCGCGGCCCACGTCGATAGCCTCCAGCGCGGCAGCGGTGCCCGTTTCAGCCTCCTGCCGCCGGAAAACGCCACGGGCAACTACGTGAAGGTCGTCCAGCGTGTTCCCGTGAAGATCGTTTTCGACGACATCAAGCAGACCGAGCAATACGGTTTGGGACCGGGGATGTCGGTGGTCCCTGCGGTCAAGGTGAATGAACCGGGCCGAGCCAACGTCGCCGCTGCGAGAACGTCCACGTCTCGTTGACGCTGACAAGGCTATGTTATGCCGCCAAGGCCGTGAACCTGTGCGTGGGATTCGTCAGTTTCCAAATCAAGCACACTGCTTATGTCACACTCAACCGCAGGGACCGCCGAAACATCCGCCTGGAAGCCCAGCGTCAATCCGTGGTGGATCGCCGTAACGGTCATGCTGGCGACAATCCTGGAAGTCCTCGACACCTCGGTGGCCAACGTGGCACTGCCGCAGATGGCGGGCAGTATGGTGTCGAGCCTGGACGAGGCGACCTGGGTGTTGACCAGCTATCTGGTGGCCAACGCCATCGTGTTGCCGATGACCGGATGGCTGAGTAGTTTTTTTGGCCGCAAGCGGTTCTTAATAACTTGTACAATACTCTTCACCGTGGCTTCGGCGGCCTGCGGCATGGCCAACAGCATGGGATTGTTGATTTTTGCCCGCATTCTCCAGGGGGCTGCCGGCGGGGCGCTGCTGCCCGTTTCACAGGCCATTCTCATGGAAAGTTTTCCTCCAGCCAAACGCGGCGTGGCGATGGCCGTCTATGGTATGGGCGTGGTGGTCGCTCCGATTTTCGGCCCCGTGCTGGGCGGCTGGCTCACCGACAACTATTCCTGGCGATGGATTTTCTACATCAACATCCCTTTCGGCGTCCTGGCAGTCTTGATGTTGAAGGCTTTCGTGGAAGACCCGCCCTACCTCCGCGATGCCCACGAGAAGACCGGCGGCACGATCGACTACATCGGCTTCAGCGCGATGGCCATTTGGCTGGCTTCGCTCCAGATCATTCTGGATCGCGGCCAGCAGGACGACTGGTTCAACGCGGCGTGGATTTGCTGGGCATCCGGCATCTCATTGGTCTCGATGGTGTTTTTCATAGTCTGGGAAATGCGCGTGCCGCATCCCCTCGTTGACCTGCGGGTGTTCAAGAACCGCAGTTTCGCCATCGGCACGTTCCTGACGGTTATTGCGGGCATCATGCTGTACAGCACCACGTCGCTCTTGCCCATGTTTCTGCAAGGGCTGATGGGGTATCCATCCCTCAACAGCGGATTGGCCATGAGTCTGCGTGGCATCGGAGCGATCGTCGCAATGGTGGCAGTCGGAAAGCTGTCCGAAAAAGTCGATGCACGAATTCTGATGAACGTCGGTTGGCTCTTCCTCGCCTACTCCGCTTGGGAATTGGGCAACATCACCACGGACATCTCCCCAAACAACTTGAACTGGCCGAACATCTTCACGGGGCTGGGAATGGGGTTCCTGATGGTGCCCCTGATGACGGCCAGCTTGGCCGACGTGCCGAACGAGCAAATGGGCAACGCCTCGGGCATGAATAACCTTGCGCGAAACATCGGCGGCGGCATCGGGATCTCCTTGACGACTACCTTGGTGGCCCGCGGCACGCAAGCCCACCAAGCACTGATGGTCGGCCACCTCAGCCCGTATGACCCGGAATTTCAGCAATACCTCCAAAAGGCGACTGCGGCGTTCAGCCAGCATAGCGATCCGGTCACCGCCGAACGACAAGCCTATGGGATGCTATATGGCATGATGCAACAGCAGGCCAATCTGTTCGCCTATGTCGATACGTTTCGTTTGTTGGCGATCGTGTGCGCGTTTTGCATTCCCATTGTGTTCCTGCTCAAGAAGGCGAAATCGCACGGAGGCTCCGTGGCCATGCACTAGCTTCACGGAAGACAGCACAATGCGCAAGGATTCATGGATCGTCGAACCTCGACTACTGGACGCCGCTCACGTCATCGCCGATGTGGACGCGATCCGGCAGTACAATCCCCAGCGATTCGAGATGGAGCAGTTGACGGCCATCATCTACGAAGACGCCGATCGCCACGTCTGTGTTGGTCACAAAGACCTTACAGCAGACGAGTTCTGGGTACGGGGCCAAGGTTCGCATCCGATCATGCCCGCAGTGTTGATGTGCGAGGCGGCGGGGCAATTGGCGAATTACTACGCTCTCCGACACCGCTTGTATGCGGTCCAGGGCGGGTTTGTTGGCCTGAAAGGCGTGCGCTACCGGCGAATTGCCAAACCCGGTGAACGGCTTTTCGTCATCGCGCGGCTGTTGAAGATTCGCAGCACTCTTCTGACCTGCCAATTTCAATGTGCCGTTGGGAGGCGTGTGGTCTGCGATGGGGTTCTGATCGGCGGCGGCGCTGCTTGGATGAAGGATTAGGAGCATGACGCAAGCCTTACAACGGTTGCCGGCATGGATGTCGGATTTCAGGGAGGCTGAGATGCCAAAGGTGTTCGTCAAGCCCGCTTCCTCCCGCTACGAGCGCAAGGCGTTCTTGGACTTTCCCTGGACGCTTTACCGCGACGATCCGAATTGGGTTCCTCCGCTCCGCGCCGACCAGAGGGAAATGGTCGGCTTCGCCAACCACCCATTCTACGAGCGCAGCCGATCGCAGACATTCCTGGCTTATCGAGACGGCGAGGTGTGCGGGCGCATTGCCGCGATTCTCAATGTCGGGCACATCGAGCGATACAACGACCCTCGGGGATTCTTCGGTTTCTTTGAGTGTTGTGACGACCAGGAAGCCGCCAACGCGCTATTCGACGCCTGCCGCGACTGGTTTACGTCACAAGGCATCAGCAAGCTCCGCGGGCCGGCGAATCCCTCGCTCAACTACACGCTGGGGCTGCTGATCGACGGGTTCGATATGCCGCCAACGTTTATGATGACCTACAACCCGATGTACTATGAACGGCTTCTGGAGACCTACGGCTTCCGCAAGGCGCAAGACCTCTATGCCTTCTGGGGGCATATCTCGATGTTGCCGGAACGCGCCGAGCGACTGAAGCCGGTATGCGACCAGATCATCAAGCGATTCAACGCCCATGTCCGGCCGCTCGACACGTCCCGGTTCGATGAAGACGTGAGGACGTTCTTGTCGCTCTACAACCGCTCGCTGGGAAAAACGTGGGGGTTTGTGCCCATGTCGGAAGCGGAAGTGGAGCACCTGGCCAAGGGGCTTCGGCACTTGATTGTGCCGGAATTGGCCATTGCCGTGGAGGTCGATGGCCAGGTGGTCGGCGCTACGTTCGGGCTGCCTGACTACAATCCTCGCATTCGACTTATCAACGGTCGGCTCTTTCCCTTCGGGTTCATCCGTTTGCTACGCAACAAACGGGCAATCAAGAGAATACGTGTCATCTCTACGAATGTGCTTCCTGAATACCAGTTACAGGGTTTGGGCCTGGTGCTGATGGACAGTCTGGTCCCGAAGGTTCTTGAATGGGGAATTGAAGAAGCCGAGTTCTCTTGGGTGCTCGAATCCAACGCCTTGTCGCGCGGGGCATTGGAAAAGGGTGGTGCGAAGATTACCAAGACGTACCGACTATTTGACCTGAATGGATCGCCTGCCCGGGGGCGCGGTTCACTAACAGCATAGCAGGCCACGACGGATTGTATAGGGAGTTGCTCGTATGCAGAAAATAGATGCCACGAATCGCATTGGTCGCGCCTTTGAGGATTGGGGCGATGGCCCGACTGGC
>JAAYEH010000418.1 GCA_012728855.1 Rhodopirellula sp.
CGCGGCAGGACTCCCGGCTCGTGAGGCGGCGGCGTGATCAGCTTCGTGTCGAGGATCTTGCCGGACTGGGCGTCGGCCTCGACTAGGGCGAATTGCTCACAGTGCCCAAAATGCATGCTGAGACGACCATTGGCCAAGGGGATCGCGATTTTCATAGACATTTCCTCTCCGGTTTCAACATTTTACTTGCTTTGAGCCGCCGGGTTTGCCCGGCGTTGGCTGACGCGCCAGGCCCGATGTCGCATCAGGCGCCAGGCAAGCCCGGTGACCCAAAGTCCTCGTCGTTAAGAAATCACTCGCAACGGTTCTCGTTGCCGTTCTCGCAGGACACCCTCCAGCCGAGTCCAGATTTGCCGAATGTCTTCCGCGGCCGCCGACTCCGGACGATGCTCGACCACGGACAATGCTCGTATCTGGGCCTCCGTCACGGTCGAGTCATACCGGATGCGGCCTGCGACGCTCAATCCTTGTTCCGCGGCCCGGCCTTCAATCTCTTCGCAGAGACTAAGGTTGAGATCGCACTTGTTCACGGCCACCCACGCCGGAATACCGAAGTGCCGAGTGAGTTTCACCACGCGGTTCAAATCGTGCAGCCCGCTCGGTGTCGGTTCCGTCACCACCAGCGCCAGGTCGGCGCCCGTAATGGACGCAATCACCGGGCAGCCGATTCCCGGCGAACCGTCGACCAGGATCAGGTCGAGATTTCTTTCGGAAGCGATGCGTTTCGCCTCCCGCCGCACCAGGCTGACCAGTTTGCCCGAGTTCTCTTCCGCCACACCGAGCCGGGCGTACACCATTGGGCCATGACGCGTGGTGGAGATGAACCACTGGCCGTTAACCACTGGGCCGAACTCGATCGCCTCCTCAGGGCAAAAATAGGCACAGACGCCGCAGCCCTCGCAGGCGATTGCGTCGATGCGGTACGTCTTGCTCACGCGCCCGTTGCCCGGACCGTCGAAGGCAACGGCCCCGAATCGGCAGAGTTCCAGGCACTTTCCACAAGCGCTGCAGTGCCCGGGACGAATCCGAGCCCGGCTGCCGCCGGAAAATTGTTCGCGCCGCTCGATTTCCGGTGACAAGACGAGATGGAGATCGGCGGCATCCACATCGCAGTCGGCCAGAACCAGTCGCTCGGCAAGCGCTGCCAGAGAAGCAACCAGCGAGGTCTTGCCCGTGCCGCCCTTGCCGCTGATGACCACGAGTTCCTGCATATCGTCTCCTCACGCCGCGACAGTCCGGGCCTGCCGAGCAATCGCGTCCAGCAGACCTGCAAATACGGTTTCATATTCCGGCAACGCCTCGCAGATCATCGAACCCTGGGCGTAGGCCTCGGCCAGCCGGCGGTCGTCGGGGATCTCGGCCAGGATGGGGATTTGTCGCGCACCGCAGAACCAACGGACTTCGTTTGCAGGCGACCCCGCGCGGTTCACGACCACGCCGCATGGCAGCTTGAGCGCATGCATGACCTCCACGGCCAGTCTCAAGTCGTGCAAGCCGAACGGTGTCGGCTCGGTCACCAAGACCACGTAGTCGGCGCCGCGAACCGATTCGACCACCGGGCACGAGGTGCCCGGCGGGGCGTCGCGGATTACCAGATCCACTTGCGGCGAGACCGACTTGACGGCCTGGATCACCGGCACGGCCCTCGCCTTGCCGATCTTCAGCGAGCCTTGGACGAACTGGATCGCGCCGGCGGTCCCGCGTTCGAGGCTTCCAATCTCAAGGGGTATCTCTGTGATTGCGCCCGTGGGGCAGACCAGCCGGCATCCGCCGCAACTGTGGCACAGATCCGGGTAAACGAGCACCGTCTTGCCGATCGAGACGATCGCACTGTACTGGCAAATCTTGCCGCAACGGCCACACCGCGTACACTTCTGAAGATCGACTTGCGGAATCCGCTCGACGACCGCTTGCCGATCGGTGATTTCGGGCCGGAGGAAGAGATGTCCGTTGGGCTCTTCCACGTCGCAGTCGAGGTAAGCGACCGATCGCCCCTGGTGGGCGGCGATCCATGCCAGGTTGATGGCCACGGTCGTTTTGCCGGTTCCTCCTTTGCCGCTGGCGATCGCAATCTGCATCAAAGAGCCTTTCTCATGGGAGCCGGCCGCAGCTTTATCGCAGCCTTCTCAGGCGATGCTTCTTTATTGCGTCGCGCCCTCTCTGCCTTCGACGGGGCAGATCTGCGGAGAACCATATGGCCCAGGGTGCAATCGACATCTCGCGCGATGACCGGGCACTTGACCTTCAGGGCGAAAAAGATGTCGCGTTTCTGGTCGCTCAGCGTTTCATAGTTTGCCTGCCCCTTGGCAATCACGAGTGTCGCCGCCTCGAAGCGATTTCGAAACTCGCCGCTGCAATCCTCCAGAACGGTGCCTGGGGCGTCGGAGCCGTTGTCAATCACTTCGACCAGGTCGGTCAGCCCCGCAGCCTCGGCGTCGGCTCGCGTGGCGTCGTTGATAATCGGCCCACCTTTGACGACGAGCGTAACCTTGTGTGGGCCGATCTGTTCGATCAATAACCGGTCGAAAACAATCTCTCCGGCGTTGTCTGCCAGATAGAGGATGTCGTCGGCCGCCTGTACTGCCCGGGAAAACCGGGTGAAGTCGCCTTCGAGCGGGTCGGAGATGGCATGGAAAATGGCCTGGTGGATCTCGCCGTCTTCCAGCCCGCTCTTCACACCGAGGTCGATTACGTTTCCGGCAATGGACAGTCGCAGCGCTGTCTGCAGGGGATCGTCGGAACGTTGAACCCAGTCGCGGCACGTGGAGAAGAGCCGTAGGGCCATGTCGTTGAACCGCTGTTTCAGGTGCAGGTAGGGATCGGCATTGCCCGTCAACTCTCGGATCAAGCGGTGGATTCGTTGTCCCATCAGCGGCGGCGATTGCCGCAGGTCCATTTTTGCCGTGGCCAGCAAGATCTCTCGGACAACTTGCTCCTGAACGGTCGCATCCGCACCAATCGCCCGCGCAGAATCAAGAGCCTGGCGAAGAAAACAGGGAATACAGTCGAGGTACGTCTTCATCTCAGGCCCAATGCCCCTCGACGTTTGGGTTCTCCGCGCGATTCAGCGTGCCCGCTTTGAACTGCTCGACGACTTCGCGAACCGTGCCGGACGAGGCCGTGTAGACAGGGATGTTGCCGGCGTCGAGCGTGGCAAACGCCTTGGGGCCGACGTTTCCCGTTACGACGGCCCTGACTCCCAGAAGGATAACGCTCCGTCCCGTCTGGATCCCGGCCCCTTGCACCGCATTCAGGTTGAGTTCGTTCGCGTGCGGAGCGAACTCGCCGGAATCGGTGTCGACAACCAGGAAGTATTTCGCCCGCCCGAAACGGGGATCCATCGGGCTGTCCAGATCGGGCCCTTGCGAAGTGACGGCAATTTTCATGGCTTTTTGCTTGTTTCCCGCCTTTGATCGTTCATTCACGGCCGCCGCGGAACCTCCGCCGCCGACCGCAACACCCCGGCATGACAAACGCCTCATCGTTGAGCTGTCCGGCACAGAATGCGTGGAGAACCTCCTCGACATCGCCGCAGGTATGCGGCCG
>JAAYEH010000419.1 GCA_012728855.1 Rhodopirellula sp.
CCTGTTCACGGTTTCGCGCCTCGCTCTGCCGGAGTCGTTCTTCGAGTTCGGGAATCGTCATACCGGAAAAGCTATCCGATTCCCGATTTGCCACAAAGACCAGTTTTCAAAATGGACGGATACCTTTCTGCCTGTCTTCTTTCATGGCATGGGCGGTGAGCGCAACGATCGGACCGGCATAATTCATGGAACGGAGTACGGCGGTCGCCTGGTAGCCGTCCATGACCGGCATCTGCATGTCCATCAACACGAGGTCGAAGCGGCGGCCCTCTCGCACGGCTTCGACCACCGTATCCACCGCGACTTTGCCGTTCTCGCAAACCACCACCTCGGCGCCGGCCTTCTTGAGCAGAAATGCGATGAGCCGCTGGTTGTCGGGGCCGTCTTCCACGAGCAGGATGCGGCAACCTTCAGGCAGCGCGGTCGCCCCATTGGCCGGTGCGTTATTCTCCGCGGCGCAGGTTCGGCCTCCGTCTACGCACTGCAGTTGCCCATGCCGCCCGGCGGCAATACTGAGCCGGAAAGTGCTTCCTTTGCCCGGGGCGCTGGTCACCGCAACGTCGCCGCCGAGGAGTTCGGCCAGCCGCTTGCTGATGGCGAGTCCCAGCCCGCTGCCGCCGAACTTCCGGCTGGTCGACGTATCTCCCTGCGTGAACGGGCGGAACAACGTATCGATATTCGCCCGGGTCATACCGATTCCCGTATCAACGACATCGAAGTGCATTTCCGCCGGATGGTCGCCGGCGGGTTGGAACCGCACGATCAACCGCACCGAGCCGACCTCGGTGAACTTGACGGCGTTGCCCACGAGGTTGATCAGGATCTGCCGGAGCCGAACCGGATCGGTCTCGATCTGCCGTGGCATCGGTCCTGCATACTCCACCACCAAGGGCAGGTTCTTGGCCTGGGCGGGAATCCGCATCAGCTTTTCCACTTCTTCGACCGTTTCGACCACCGAGCATCCGATCCGTTCGACGTGCAGCTTGCCCGCTTCGATCTTGCTCAAGTCGAGGATTCCGTTGATCAGCGACAACAGGTATTCGCCGTTGCGTCGGATCGTGGTGACGGCCTCGGTCGCCTCGGGGCTATCGACTGATTCGAGGAGAAGATCGGCGAATCCGAGGATCGCCGTCATGGGAGTGCGAATCTCGTGGCTCATATTCGCCAGGAATTCGCTCTTGGCCTTGGTGGCGGCGTTCGCGGCATTGCTGAACTCCTCAAGAGCCTGATTGGCCGATTCCAGGGCAGCGGTGTATTGCCTGAGTTCCGTTTCCGCCCGAAGCTGATCCGTGATGTCCTGCACCGTCTCGATGAAGCCGGCCGGCACTCCGTCGGCGTCTCGGATCGGCAGGGCGCGCAACTTCAGCGAAACCCGTTCGCCGTTGGAGCCGACGCGCTCACGGTAAGCTTCGGCCGGACTGCCCTGGCTCATTGCGCGGGCGCCGGGACAGTGCGAACAGGCATCCGTGCCGCCCTCAAAGGCCCGATAACATTTGTCGCCCACCGCGCCGCAAGGTGAGCCGTTCCGCATGTTGACGATGGCATGATTGGCCATCAGAACCTTGTGGTCCCGGTCGATCAGGGCAATTCCGATATCGACGTTGTCCACCAGCGTTCGATACAACTCTTCGCTGTGGCGCAACGCCTGTTCGGCTCGGCTCCTCGCACGCTCCAGCCGCTGGTTTTCCAGGCGCGAGCGGAGGACGGGAGCCACGTAGTCTGCGACCATCTCCAACATTGCCACGTCAAGTTCGCAAAAGTCTCTCGGAGCATTGGCGACGCCGAACTGGCCGATCAGCTCGCCACCGAACAGGATCGGTGCGACAAGACAGTTATGCAGCCGGACGTGGCCTTCGGGCACCTCGAGTTCGCCGTTCTGAAAAAGACTCCGCTTTTCCAACAACGAGCGCCCCCACAGGCCCGTCCAGTGGCTGCGCGGAAAGATGATGGTTTTGTCGGCGATCCGGCATTTCTCCCATACGCCATGCGTCATCGATGCGCTGGTGAAGTCGCCCTGCTCGTTGACGTAACCGAAGAAGCCGAAATCGGCCGAAAAGACGTCGAGAACGACGGCAAGCGCATCGGCATAGAGCGTATCGTCGCCGGAGGAAAGAAAGACCTGTGCGATCCGATTTCGGAGAAGCATTTGGTCCTTGCTCTCGCGGAGGGCTCTTTCCATCGCCTGCCGTTCGGTAATGTCGCTCACTACGGTGACGAACCCAATCAGATTGCCGTCGGAATCGATCTTGTAATTCCAGTCCAACTGCTGGAGCATCACGCGTCCATCGGCCCTCTGCACCGGAAAGACATAAGGAAACGGCTCGGGGCGGTTTCTCACCACATGCTCGAAGACCGTCTGTAGTCGCGCCCGCGATGGCTCGTCGGCGATCCAATCCCATAACTTCGTCCCGATGATCTCCTCCGGCTCCCGATCCAGCATCCTCGTGTGGGAGGGGGACGTAAAGACGATCGTCCCATGCAGGTTGCACTCGGCGACGCCGCTGGGGAGCGTGTCGATCAAGGATCGGTAGCGTTGCTCGGCTTGCTGTAGTCCCGATTCGACCTGCCGCCGCTGGTCGAGTTCCCAGCGATAGTCCGCCGTTTTCCGCTCCACTTCCCGGCGAAGCGTCCGTGACCAGGCTAGAAGGATCACGATAAGCAACACCACCGGCGCTAGAACGCCGGCCGCGACTTTGAGAAAAAGCCTCCAAGGCACGGGCTGCGTCTCATAGATGCCCAGCCACTTATCGCGCAACTGCTGATACTTGCCCGTCTGCTTGAGAATCGCCAGCCCCTCGGCCAGCGCACTGGCGAGGTCGGTGTGATCCTGATGCACGGCGTAGCAGTAGGCCGACGGGCAGAGCAGGGGGCCGACGGCCTTGATATTCTCCAAACCGGAAGCATTTCGTGCCCGCCGGCTCCGTTTTCCGGTCCGAACACGATCGCAAGACGGAGCAGCACCAAGAGGCCGGTTCCGACCCAATGGCTCATCAACTTCCGAAAACATCCCTTTGGCATCGCGTCAATCCAATTGGCTGCGTAGCGGCGGGCGCCTGGTCGTTTTGGCCGCCGAAGCGTCCCGGCGGATGTCTCTCAGCAAAGAACCTCGCCGGGGACATGGAGACCGGAAGCCCTGAATCGACTATAGGTTATCTTGGCAGCGTCTGGCCGTCGCTGGCGTAGGTATGCCAAGAATTGGGGCACGACGCATCCGCAGCCTACAATTTCCTGGTGCCGGCAGGTGGTAGGTCCGTCTTCTTGGCCGTGACGCGACCGTTCACGAGGTGGTTAGGGCCTGATCCATTTCTCAGCGAGTTGGTGAAGATAGGCATCAAAGACGCGAGCGGAAGCGATGGACCTGCCCGCTTTGATTCCTCGGCCACGACGCAGCAATGTTGCACCTTGGTTGCCGCCTGGGTGAGGTATTGGCAGAAATTGACCAGCCGGTGCCGCCACTCGGGCGCAAGGGCGATCTTCTCCGTCGCGAACATCAACAACTCGACGATCAGCACGAGCGTGGCTAGCCCTTCCTTGGCGGGAGGGCCAAGATCGGCTGCAAGAGGTTTCCGGCGGGGGCGATTTCCCGTTCATCGGTACTGCCATTAGCCGAGAGCAACTTACGCGCATGACCTCCGACGCAAGTCGAACGGAATCAATCGCTTCGCGGCGAGCGTCTCGCCCAAGCCAACAGACGGAAAAGTCGAGTTGGCTAAAAAGTCCCTTACTCGTGCGCTTCAGCGATGTACGTGCCCTTCCAATTACCTTGCGGCTGCCCAAAAAGTCTCTTGACGATCCGCGCCGCACCGACGATGATGGTCGCGGACAACTGAACAACCGACCATGGTACTGATGACAATCCCGGGATGACTGTCGTAGCTCGTGCCGGGAAGCGGGAGGGGCCTTCTTATCATTATCATCTTGATTCCGTACAGGAGAACCCTTAACCATGACCATTCGAACCCTCCTCTGCCTTCTTTGGTTCCATTCCGCAGCCTGCGGCGCCACCTGGTACGTCGACAATCGAACCGGCAGCGACGACAACGGCGGCACCACGCAGCAAACTGCCCTGGCGACGATCGCTCGTGCCGTATCGCTCTCGCAGACCAGCGACACAATCGTTTTGACCAGTTCCGGCGTCGCCTATCACGAGCCGATCCTGCTGGCCCGGCGCGGCGGATCGCCGCAGAAACCTTTCACGATTGAAGGCAACGGCGCCGTCCTTTCCGGCCTGGAAACATTGCCTCCCGAGAAGTGGCAGAAGACCGGCGACGACCTCTACTTCTTCCCGCTCAGCCGCACTCCCTACGGCCAGCCCTACCTGGCCAGCGGCGGCAATAAGCTTGTCAAGGGCACCGCGCCGGACGCTCTCGCCCCCGAGCAATTCCACTGGGATCGAGAGGCCGGCATCTACTTCCGGTGCGCTTCCGGAAAGACGCCGGCTTCCTACGATCTCGGCGCGACGCTCCTTACCAGCGGCTTTGCCACTTCCAGCGCGAGCTACATCGTCTGCCGGAACCTGGTCTGCGAGTATTTCGCGAACGACGGTTTCAACATGCACGGCGACTGCCGGGGAATCTACCTCGAAAACGTGGTCGCCCGCCACAACGGCGACGACGGCATCTCCATCCACGAGACCGGCGGCCTGGTCGTGCGAAACGCGCACGTGCATCACAATACGTTCGGCCTGCAGGACGTCAACGCAGCCCGCTCCTTCTACAATGGCGTCGTGGCGGAACACAACCACGTCGGCGCCAGCTTCCACGGCGGATCCTACAGCCTCGTCGACTGCTGTCTCCGCGACAACGCAGCCTGTCAGATCGAGCTGGTGGATGCTTCCCCGCAACACCTCATCGGTTCGGATTATAACCCGATCTGCCGCACGACCCTCTTCGCCGGCAACCTGGTCGTCTCCGGCCAGGATAGCCAAACCGGCCTCCGCGTCGGCAGCGGCGCGCGGGCCGTTGTCGAGCACTCAGTCTTCAGCGGGCTCAAGACGGGCATCGTGGTGGAGAAAGACGGCCTCTGCCACCTGACGACGAGTGTCATCGCCGCCTGCCTGGGCGCCTTGGCTTCCGATTCGCCCGACGTCTTTCGCGATTACAATGTCTACCATCCCGCGCAGATGAAGTGGTTGGGCGTCGATTACGGGCCGGACCAATGGAGTGCGTTTCGCGAACGGGCGTTGCACGACGAGCATTCCAAGACCGGACCGGTCAACGTCGGAGCAAACGGCGCCGTCGGTTTCCCCGAACGCTCACCCGCCCGAGAAATGGGCAAGCCCGCAGGTCCGACGGCCCCGGTCATGGAGTTCGCCGAACCGGGAAAGACGCATTGAGCTGGTCCCTGCCGGGCCTTTGACGCAGCCGAAGTGCCCCCACAAGCATTGACAACCCGGCAACCATTCGCTCTGCTGCAAGGGTCACTTGTCCCGTGTAGCCATCGAATGCTCCTCTGGACTCGGGTCGAGAGGTGACGTATCGCTGTGCTTTACGTTCGAATGCGGCCAGTTGCGTCAGGCTGCCGTCGCGGTGGTCGCGACAACGGCACGGGCCCCGTCAGTTGCAGAGGAGGTTCTCATGGAACGGTTGGATCGAAAGGCAAACGTCTCCTCGGGCACGCGCCGCGAGTTCCTGCGACTTTCGGGCATGGCGGCGGCCGCCTCGACCTTCAGCGGCGCTGCCATCCCGCACGTCCATGCGGGCGGGGATAGCGTCATCAAGCTGGCTTTGATCGGCTGCGGCGGGCGCGGCGGCGGGGCCGTCGGCAATGCGCTGTCCGCCCCGGGCGGCCCGGTCAAGCTCTTCGCAATGGCCGACCTCTTCGCCGACCGCCTCGCCGGTTCCCACAAGGCGCTCTCCAAAGAGTTCGGCGACAAGATCGACGTGCCGCCCGAGCGGCAATTCCTCGGCTTCGACGCCTACAAGGCGGCGATCGATTGCCTGGGCCCCGGCGACGTGGCGATGCTCACCGGGTATACCGCGTTTCGACCCACGCACCTCGACTATGCCGTCGAGAAAGGGGTCCACGTTTTCATGGAGAAGCCATTCGCGCCCGACCCCGTCGGCGTGCGCCAAGTGATCCAGGCCGGCGAGATCGCCCGGCAGAAAAACCTCAAGATCGCGGCCGGGCTGATGTGGCGGCACTCCAATGCGCGGCAGGCGCTGATCCAGAAGATCCGCGACGGCGAGATGGGCCAAATCCAGCTCATGCGAGCGTACCGCATGGAGTCCGGCTACCGCATGGGCCCGCGGAAGCCGGCCAAGAACGAACTGCTCGATCAGCTCCGCATCCGCTGGGCCTTTCTCTGGGCCTTGTCGGGTATTCTCATCGAGCTGATGGTCCACCAGATCGACGAGTGCTGTTGGATCAAGGACGCCTGGCCCACGGAGGCGCACGGTATCGGTGGTCGGGCCCCCAACAGTCCCGAGTGCGGTCAGAACCTCGACAACTACGCGATCGAATACACGTTTGCCGACGGTACGAAGGCACTGGTCAATGGGCGTTACCTTCCCAATTGCCACAACAAGTTTGCCACTTACGTTCACGGCACGAAGTGCGCCGCCCAGTTTTGCGTGTGGGGCGCGTCGCCGATCCACACCTGGACGTACAGGGACCAGCGGATTGCCGACGACAATATCGCCTGGAAGTCGGAGCCCGAAGTGAATCCCTGGCAAGTGGAATGGAACGTGCTCTTGGATGCGATCCGCCACGACCGCCCTCACAACGAGGCGCAGCGCGCGGCCTACGCAGACCTGGCGTCGATCATGGGGCGAGCCGCGGTCCACTCCGGAAAGGTGATTACCTGGAAGGAAGCGATCGCCTCGAACTTCCAGTTCTGCCCGAATGTTGCCGGCCTCACCGCCGACAGCCCCGCGCCGGTCCACGCCGACGAACAGGGCCGCTACCCGGCGCCGGTCCCCGGCGCGTGGACGGAGATCTGAGCGATCGGGCGGTTCGGATCGGGGAATGAATGACTGTCGTACTTGCTGGTTCTGGCGGGGCCGAGGGGGTCGGGAGTCTTTTTTTCGTGTCGGCCGGGCGACGCTTTTGTGTATGGATGGACGCTTTTCCGGCCGACACGAAAAAAAGACTCCCGACCCCTTCCTAAACCGTAAACCTGGATTCCGCTCGCGCCGGCGCCGTTCAGGCGATACTCACCTGTCTTCCAGCTCGTCTCCGATGAGTCCAAAGACAAGCCGTGCCCGTACCGGCGTATGAACGCTTCTTCCGCAGGAAAAAGTCAATCGGTTTTCGCCCTTGGAAAGAGCCGGGACATCCCCGACGAGTTTCATCTTGCTCACTTCTTCGCCGATGTGATTGCAGACGGACGCCGCCTCGCCGCTTTCCCACTCCATATAGTGGCCGCTTCCGATGGTTCCTTTGAAAAGGAATGTTTTGTCGTCCAGGACGAAAGAGGGGTCGATCAAATCGTATTTCCGAAGAGGAACCGCCTTGAGCGTTCGGAACCTCAGGTTCTTCGGATCGCCGACGATCATCAGGTTGATTTCGGAAACATGGTCGTAATGCACGATCTCGCGATATTCGTCGAGATAGGATCCGCAGGGTTTCGGCCATTCAATCGGCGGGCGGGTTCCGTTTTCCGCCTCGATGAGCGAAAAGTACCTCCATCCGGAGAAATCGACGTCGATGAAATGGTCATTGTGTCCGGAAACATACTGGATCGGGCTTTCCACCCGGACATTGATCTTCTGCCCGCCGTTGTCGCCGTAGACCCAAAGCCCCATCGCAAGATGGTCCTGCAGATCGATGGTGGGATCAAAGACGCGTGTCGTCATGTTTCCAACAGGTTGTGTTTCGTCAAAGCGGATCAACTCAACGGACGAAGCGGTCTGGTAATCTTCCGCCGAATACCGATTCTCGATCCGAATGGTCGGCCTGGCCGCTTGAAAGCGATTGGTTACCACAATCGGGGTTGTCAAATCGGTTATTGCGTCCGACGTCGGGAAAGAAGCGACCGCGTATTGATAGTCCGCTTCGTGGAAACTCCAGCGATTGGTATCTTCGTCGTGTCTTTGCAGGACGAAATGGGCGCCGGGTGTTTTGAGTTGATCCAATACTGGCTGCGAAAAGTACTTTTCCCGCCGGAGGCGAATATAGTCGGCAATGATGGCGCCGTTTTTGAATGCCAAAGGCTGGGTCTTGCCGAGCGAAACGTCGAGAAAAGAAAGTCCGTAATCGTGCGCCAAGGCTTTGGTCGCCAGATAACGAGTGTCCTCGACATGCATGGGAGGGCACTGAAACGCACTGATCGATTCACTTGCCGAAGGACAGAGGGCAATCCAGCCGAACTGCCCCGGAAGGTAGTAACGCTCGGACAGTTTCTTCAGGGTATCGACATGTCGGTCAAAATACTGCCGGAACCCTCTGCGCGGGCAATCCCACTCTCCGACGCGGGACATGGGATACCAAACAAAGCAATAGTCCATCACCGGAACGGACTGCGTGTGTTTGAGGATTTCATTGATGAAAAACGTGTCGTAGTACGGAACATATTCCCGATGTTTTGCAAGGGCGCCGGTGCCGTCCAAAGCGTCGAGGTAGATCATTCCGAACCCGCCTTCATTGTAGGCGCGAGCCGTCTCACGTGAGACTTCGAGCACAAGGTCGCTTCCGGGCCGGGAGCAGAAAAGGCCGAAACGCTGCGTCACGTGCCCGACGGCGGCGCCTTTCTCATGAGAAACCGCTTTGGTTCCGTACGCTCCACGACGACATCGGATGAACCCGTACGGAGCGTGGTCGTTTGCCTCTTCGAAAACAATCAACTCGTCGTCGATTCTCAAAACGACGCTGTTGGTGATCGAAAATCCGACCACGTTCGAGACATCGGCGGTTGACTCGCCAACCGGTACGAAGGTCGCCTTTTCATCAAGATCGGCGTCCAGCGTGAAGCTTCGCATGACATCCAGATCCTGATGCGGGACGGGCGTGACAAAACGGCTGTCCTGATGGACGAAATGGGCATAAGTGAGAATTCCGGTCGTTATCCCGTGCTTGTTGAACTCGCGCGAAACTTCGCGAAAATCGGAGATGCCGTTCGGATAATACTCCTTATTGAAGACGAAATCCCCCTGCCGAAAAGGCAGGCCCTGATGGAAATAGACCTGGTCAACACCAAAGCGTGAAAGGTGCGCACACCAGTCTTGGACCTCTTCCCGCCGGATCGGCGTGGATGTGATGATGTAGATACCGCGACTGCGGGGATCGTCCATGGCGAAAGGGCCTCCCGCCGCATGAACCGGCATTTCTCCTTTGCGAAACCGGGCCGCGATGGTCTTCATCTCTTCCCGCAAGATTGAAGCGGGAGCGCCCAGAACCGCCAACGCGGCGTTGTCGTAGCCGAGTTCCCGGTAGATTACTCCTCCCAGGCGCTGCGAACGTCCGCAAAATTCCAATGCGGTCACGTCGATCGTCAGCGGCATGACCGTTCCCGCAAAAGGATCGGCGCCGTCTTCCGTCGTCGCCATCAATGAACGAGCCATTTCAATGGAGAAGAAATCGTCGCCGGCCACGGAGACAACCTTCATTGCGATGCCGTGCGTCTGGGCTCTGATGTCGAGCGTCAGTTTGACAGGATGCTCCGCTCGGGACTTCGTGCCGGAGAACGAAACCACGTAATGATCGCCCTTCTTTTCCAATCGATTGGAAAAGAAAGAGGTCTTTTCCTTGCCGCTGCCGTGGGAACTGAAGCCGGCATGAACTCCATGATCGACGAAGTCGCCGGATTGAGCAGCCATCTTCTGAAGCGAACAGAAATGGTGGGTTTGATTCTCTTTCAGATAGTTGCGCCCGTCCCGCTTGTTGATAAACCCCCGCACCGTACCGTCGCCGCCAAGGACATATTTCAGATGTTTCGTTTCAAAAACAAAGGAATCCGACTCCGCCGAGAAAAGGGAAGGCCCCGCGGTAAACAGCGAGCAGAACACAACCACGGAAAAAGAACGTCGTAACACGTGTGTCATTTGCATCTCCCTGCCTGGCCGCAACGGCGAGGTACGTCGTGGCCAGCGCCTGCCGGAAACCCGCACGACAGATTCCCTCGCATCTGCCGTCAGCCACGGAAACGATGTGCGGCGGGTATGCTTCCCGCCCCGTGAGCGATTACGGCGCCGGACACCGATCCTGGTTCGAATCGCCCTCCATGATACCGGGATGTTTTCGGCACGTCGAGCGCCGCCGGAGTGGCTGGCAAGGCGAGCGACGACTTGACGTTGCCACCGAGCGGTCTTGCAGAGGGTGTTGTGCTTCTGCCCTGCTCTTTGACCCCGGCGGACTGCCGTACTCGATCGAAGCGGACGTCTCTCAATCGGGCTTCGGCGTATCCTTGTACTGCTGGACGACGTCGCGGACGGTGCCGGAGCAGCCGGTAACCACATGAATCCCCGCATCCGACAACGCCTTGACGGCACTCGGCCCGCACTTGCCCGTCAGGAGGACGGTTGCTTTCTTCGACGCGATCGTCCGGACCGATTCGACACCGGCCCCACCGCGCGCATCGACGCCGGGGTTCTTGACTGCCTCCATAGAGCCGTCGTCCGCATCGACAATAAGGAAATACGCACAGCGGCCGAACTGAGGTTCCAATGGGGCATCGAGCGATGGTTCCGAGGCGGTAACGGCGATTTTCCCAACCCATTTTCGAGCGGTGCCCCTTTCGGACTGCGTTGGCTGGGCGGTCTTGCGGGGCTATTGCGCGGCCCGATCGTCCATCGCCGCGGAGCGCCCGCGGCCAGGCCCAAGACCACCTTGCCGGCCAAAGCCGCGTCCATAGCCGCCGCCGCCGCGCCCGTAGCCGAAACCCGCCCTCCGGCCTTGCCCCGGACCAAAACCGGCACGGGGCGCTCCACCGCTACCTCCCTGTGCCGCCGCCCAGACCGGCTGAAGGTTCGCGTCGCGGAGTTCGACCGTTCGGTCTTCATAAGCGATCGCCCGGGCGACATAATGGCCCTTCTCCATCTTCTCCGTGCGGAAACCTTCCACCTTGACCTTCGTGCCGGCGGACAAGTCGCCGGTCAGGAACGCGACTTGCGAGGCCGGTCCGAGGTGGATATTCAGCGTCTCGCCGCTCTTGGTTTTCATGAGAAAGTGGCTGCCCAGCGGCGACCAACCGGTCGTGTTTTCGCACGGCCCGGTCTTCACTTCCAGCACCTCTCCCCGGATCGAGATGATCTCGGGCTTGCCGGCCTGCCGGGCAACGCCCGTTGGATCCCCCACGCCGCGCTGGGCGTGGGCGGCCGGAACGGCCATGCCGAATAGGATGGCCGCGGTAATCGCTGCGCCGTGGGTCCATTTCATAATGTCGTCCTCCTTTGAGTTGATTCGGCAGGTGGGCGCCGGGTGCCCTGCATCTGCCGTTTCCCGTGCCCTGCAAGATTTGCACAACGAGCCGGAAGCCACGCGCGACGTTTTTGCACAGTCTTCGTCGAATTCAGCGCAGCAGGGCACTTCGTAGCGCCGAATTCGCGGCGAGGCACGTTGCTTTGCGTGCCTCAGTTGTCCTCGGTTGCAGATCTGATGCCAAATCCGGCTGCTTCGGAAACGCCACCGGCAATCTCCTCCACCGAGCAGGGGCGGCTCCTACAGCGTCGTCGATTGCTTGACGCCATGCCGGATCGTAGCACACAATAGGAGCATTCGGTTTGAAGAAGCTCTCGGAGCATGGACAAACCATAAGGCAAAAAACTTCCCACTTTGAGGCCCGCCATGAAAAGCAAACGGGAAATGCGTTCTGCTTCCAACGAAAACCTTTCGCGACGCGAGTTCGTGCAACGCAGTGGCGGCCTGGCCGCCGCAACGGCCTGGGCGGGTTTGGCCGCGCCCCGCGTTCATGCCGCGGAGGACAACACGATCCGCCTGGCGCTGATCGGCTGCGGCGGGCGCGGCAACGGGGCTGTCGCCAACGCTTTTGAGGCGCCCGGCGGTCCGGTCAAACTCGTGGCCATGGCCGATATCCTCGAGCGGAAACTGGCGGCCTCGCACGCCAACCTGAGCAAACTCGATCCGCAGAAGGTCGACGTCGCCCCGGAGCGGCGCTTCGTCGGTTTCGATGCCTACAAGAAGGCCATCGATTGCCTGCGACCTGGTGACGTGGCGCTGTTGACCACGCGTGCCGCTTTCCGTCCCTTGCACTTGGAGTATGCTGTCGCGAAGGGCGTCAACGTCTTCTTCGAGAAGTCGTTCGCCACCGATCCGGTCGGCGTCAGGCGTGTACTGAAGGCTGCCGAGCAAGCGGAGAAGAAGAACCTCAAAATCGCCGCCGGCACCATGTGCCGCCACTCCAAGAACCGCCAGGAACTGATCAAACGCATCCGCGACGGCGCGATGGGGCAGATCCAACTCCTCCGTGCCTGCCGCACCGAAAACTTCGGTACTTTGGGACGCAAGCCGGAAGGAGAAAACGAGATCCTCTGGCAACTCCGCAGCGTCTACCATCTCTTCTGGGTCTCGGCCGGACTGTGGTCGGAGGCCGATATCCACCAGATCGACGAAATGTGCTGGATCAAGGACGCCTGGCCCGTCTCGGCGCACGGCGTGGGCGGCCGGGCCCCTAACAGTACCGACTGCGGGCAGAACCTCGACAATTGTTGCGCCGAGTGGACGTTCGCCGACGGTACCAAGGCCTACTACGTGATGCGAGGCCTGCCCAACTGCCATAACGAATTCGCCACCTACATCCACGGTTCCAAGTGCGGCGCGCAGTTCTCGGGAAAAATCCACGCCGCCACCACGCGGCTCTACAAAGACCAACGCTTCGCCCCGGACAACGTCACCTGGGAGGCACCGCCCGAACCGATCAGCCCCTGGCAGGCCGAGTGGAACGTCTTTCTGGACGCCATTCGCAACGACCGGCCCCACAACGAGGCGCGTCAGGCGGCCATGTCGCAGTTGGTCGATATCATGGGCCGGGCGGCGATCCACATGGGCCGGGTCATCACGTTCGACGAGGTGATGGCCTCGAATTTCGAGTGGGTTCCCGGCGGAGTTGACAACTTCAACGAGAACAGCCCCCCGCCGGTCGAAGCCGATGCCGACGGCCGCTACCCGGCGCCGGTCCCCGGCCAGTGGACGGAGATCTGAGCTGGCCGCTTCAGGCAAGTGCCGCCGGCAACCGTGGGCGACAATCGCGTCGCGCAGAACGCCAAATATCGGGAAACGCGCTGTTGCGAGCGGCGATCGTTTGGAGTACAAGAGGAGAGTGAGGCGGGTGGCGGAACTTCCCATGATTGACGCGGAGGTGCGCGATGACGGCTGGTTGCATTGGCGTTCTGCTGGTCGCGGCGAGCGCCCTGGCAGCGAAACCGGAAGTTACTCGCCCCAGCGACTCAACGGCGACGGAGAACGTCGGTCCGCAGATGGAGAAAATGCTCCAGGCCGATTGGCTGCGGGAAGATCAGCAGTTCTCAGCCCGACCGGCAGAAGTAACGCAACCGCCGGCAACCCCTTCCGGCGAGGTTACGACACAGCAAGACGCCGTGGGCGGTTGCGATGGCGTCAAGTCCGGCCGCTTCGGCTTTCATACCGCCAGCGGCGAGCAGGATCCCTGGTGGCAAGTTGATCTTGGCCGCACCGTAAAGCTCGACCGCCTGGTGGTCTACAACCGGACGGACTGCCCGCCGGAACGGACTCGCCGCCTCCGTATCCTTGCCGCCGACGAGCCGGGCGGCGATTTTCGTCTGGTCTATCAGCACGCCGGCGAGGTCTTCTACGGGAGCCGCGAGAAGAAACCGCTTGTGGTGCGGTTTGACGGCGACGATGTCGTCGGCCGGATCGTTCGCCTGCAGGTTCCCGGCCGTTGTTCGTTCGCGCTGGAAGAGGTGGAGGTCTACGGCCGTGATGAGCCGGAGAGAAATCTGGCGCTCGGCAAGCCGGCCGATCAGAAGAGCGTCGGACGATACTCGCGGCGAGCCACGAAAGATCTTCCCAATGCCGGGCCGCAACCGCCGGTCCGGACATCCGAGCCGTTCTCCCTGCTTCATCTTCGCGATGTGCTCCAACGGGCCGGAGAACTGGCTGCGAGAATTCAGCCTGGTGCTGACCCGCAAAGGCTCGATCCGCTGGCGAAGCAACTCGGTCTTCTGGAGGGCCGGTTGGCAACGATCGAGAAGGCAAGAACCGACGAGGTCCAACGGCGGGAGTTCTACTTCGAAGCTCGCCGGCTCGCCCGCGCCATTGCCTTCTGCAATCCGCTCTTGGATTTTGATTCGATCCTCTTTCTCAAACGCCACGATCCGGGCGGACTGTTCCACATGGTTCACCAGTACTACGGCTTCGGCCAGAATCCGGGCGGAGGGCTGTTTGTGCTCTCCGATCCCTTCTCCCCCGAGCCCAAGGTGAGGGATCTTCTGGCGGAGTCGGTAGTGGAAAACGGCCGGCTGGCGGGCCGGCCGCTGCAAGGCGGTTCGTTCCTCTCGCCCGAGTTGTCGTTCGACGGCCGGACGATCCTCTTTGCCTACACGCAATGCGAGGGCGAGAAGCCGGAGTGGTCGCGGCGGGCGAGCTACCACATCTTCCGCGTCGGCGCTGATGGAACGGGTCTGGTGCAACTGACCGACGGGCCGTGGAACGACTTCGATCCCTGCTTTCTGCCCGGCGGCCGGATCGTCTTCATTTCGGAACGGCGCGGCGGATACCTGCGGTGCGGCGGTTCCGCGCCGCCCTGGGACTCGCCCACCTATACGTTACACTCGATGGCGGCCGACGGCAGCGACATCGTCTGCCTCAGTTTCCACGAAACGCAGGAGTGGCATCCCAGCGTCGACAACAACGGCATGCTCCTTTACACTCGCTGGGATTACGTCGATCGCGACACCAACGTCGCCCATCACCTTTGGACCTGCTACCCGGACGGCCGCGATCCCCGCTCGTACCACGGTAATTATCCTCAGAAACGGGAAAGCCGCCCGTGGATGGAGATGAGCGGACGGGCGGTGCCGGGGTCGAACAAGTTCGTGGCCACGGCGGCGGCGCATCATGGCCATGCCTACGGTTCCCTGGTACTGGTCGATTATCGCGTCGAGGACGACGGGGCCATGTCGCAGATCGAGCGGCTCACCCCCGAAGTGCCGCTGCCGGAAGCTGAGGGGGGCAAGAAAGCCGTGCGGCAGAACATGGCCTACGGCACCCCCTGGCCGCTGTCCGAAGACGATTACCTCTGCGTCTACGACGCCGGCGCCGGCAATCGCGGCATCTACTGGATCGACCGCTACGGCAACCGCGAATTGCTCTACCGCGATCCGGAGATCTCCTGCACCAGCCCCATCCCACTACGTCCCCGGCCGCTGCCGCCGGTAATCCCCGCAGCGACGACGCTGTCCGCCGGCAGCGGAGCGAGCGAGACGGCCGGTACCGAGACGATTGCGGTGATGAACGTCTACGACAGCGATTTCCGCTGGCCGGACGAGACCGAGATTACCGCGTTGCGGATCATCCAGGTGCTGCCGAAGACCACGCCGCCGGTCGACCGGCCGCGGATCGGCATTGCCACGGAGACTAACGCCCGCGCGGTGCTCGGCACGGTGCCGGTCGAGTCGGACGGCAGCGCGTATTTCGAAGCACCCGTTGGAAAGCTGATCTATTTTCAGGCGCTCGACCGCCGTGGCATGGCAGTGCAGTCGATGCGCTCGGCGACCTACGTGCATCCGGGCGAGCGGCTCGCCTGCCAGGGGTGCCACGAGCGGAAGCATACGGCGCCGAGCCTTCCCCAGGCGGTTCCCCTCGCGCTTCGCCGCGCGCCGTCGCCGATCCAGCCCGACGTGGACGGCTCCAACCCCTTCAGTTTCGTCCGGCTCGTGCAGCCGGCGCTGGATCGCCATTGCGTGGCTTGTCATGAGGAGAAGAAGGCGATCGACTTGAGCGGCCGAGCGGCAGGCCAGTACGGCTGGACCCGCTCCTACGAAAGCCTGTCGAAGGGCTACGGGTTCTGGTTCACCGTTTCCAACGGCTCAATCGGCGCGGGCGTCCACGGCGGCAGCCGCACCGTCCCCGGCCAGTTCGGCGCCCGCGCGGCGAAGCTTCTGGAATATCTCGACCAGCGGCACTACGGCGTGAAGCTCTCGCCGGAAGACTTCCACTGTTTCACGCTGTGGCTGGATTGCAACTCGGAGTTTTTCGGCGCCTACGAGGATACCGAGGCGCAGGCGCGGGGAGAGGTGGTCGCGCCCGCGCTGGACTGAAGTGTAAATCCACCATGTTCGTGCGTTTCCTGTCCGCATGAAGGAGCTATTCATGAACCACCGCTTCGCAACAATCCCGCTCTCTGCTTGCCTCGTCAGCCTTGCTTTTTCCGTGAGCGTCGCGTCGGCCGCCGAGGAATTGGTGGCGTCAGGGGCAAAGGTCGAGCAGCTTGCAGACGGTTTCGCCTTCACGGAAGGCCCGGCCTGCGATGTTGAGGGAAACATCTACTTCAGCGACATTCCCAACGGCCGCATCCACAAGTGGTCGCTCGACGGCAAGCTGAGCACTTCCCGGGAGAACAGCGGCGGTGCAAACGGCCTCTTCTTCGACGCCGCCGGAAACCTCGTGGCCTGCGAGGGGGGCAACCGGCGTGTGACATCTATTACGCCCGACGGCACGGCGACCGTCCTGGCCGACAGCTATGACGGCAAGAAGTTGAACAGCCCCAACGACCTGTGGATCGACCCGAAAGGCGGCGTCTATTTCTCCGATCCACGCTACGGCAGCCAGGAAGGCCTTCAGCAGGACGGATTTCACGTCTACTACCAGCCCGCCGCCGGCAAGCCCTTGCGGCGCGTGATCGACAACCTGGTCAAGCCCAACGGCGTTGTCGGGACGGTAGACGGCAAGCTCCTGTACGTGACCGATGCGGGCGACGGCAAGACCTACGTCTACCGCATCCAGGCAGACGGCTCACTGGCCGACCGTAGCTTGATCGCCCCGGTTGGCGCGGACGGCATGACGCTTGACGAGCACGGAAATCTCTACCTGGCCCGCAATGCCGTGCAGGTGTACTCCCCCGACGGCAATAAGCTCGCGACCATCGAAGTTCCCGAAGCTCCGTCCAACGTCTGTTTCGGCGGCGCGAACCGGCGCATGCTCTTCATCACGGCACGCAAGGGTCTCTATGCGGTCCGCATGAACGTCCGCGGGCAGAGCGCATCGGTCGCCGGGCCTTGATTGTCCCGGCGCAAGCTGACTGGAACACGTTTGGCAGAAGGCACATCTCGCGGAAGCGGCAAAGGGAACAGGAGTCGTGGCCGCGAATCAGGGGACAATACTCTGCCAAGACTCGGCGGGAACGAACCGGGCGAGATGGCCAACATTGGTAGTGGCAATCACCACATCCGGTATCTCCAACGTCAGAGCCTGCGCAGCGAGGATCATATCCGCGTCAATGGTATTGTCTGCAGCGGTGGGTTGTCCTTGCTGGCGCGCCTGGGCCCAAAGTTCAGCAGCCCGCCGCATGGCCGGCGTAGTGATCGGCAGGTATTCCGTGGCGTCGCCCAGGGCGTCCAGTCGCTGAACGCTGCGGGTTTTGCCCGCCCTAAGAAGCTCGCGCCACAACTCGTAGTCCGTTATCTCGGGGATAAGGACGCGCACCTTTGCCCGGATGAGCCCTGCGAGCCACTGGGAACAGGCATGTGCATCCTGCCGCAGCGGCGGGGCGGTGAGGAGACCCAGCGTCCCGGCATCCAACAACACTGTCCGGGTCATGGCGTTTCTTCCTTCAACAGGGCAGCGAACAACTTTCGGTACGACGGTCGATCTTCATCGAGCGTACGCAGCACGTCCGCGTTAGCGGTAGTTTCTTCCTGCGAAAGGGCCGCATCCTCGTCCTGCCATTGCCTAAGCATGGCGACCGCGGCTGCGCGTCGGACATCCAGCGGCGGCGGCAGGTGCTCTGCGAGCAGTCGTAAGGCGAACGCCTCGGTGGTCTGTCCTCGGCGCTCGGCCTCCTGCCGCAACCGTTCTTCGAGTTCGCGGGATAAAGTCAGTTGCAGTGTCATCGATTTCCCTCCTCTCTCCATTGCCTGATTGGGCGAAACGCCCGTGATCACGCCACAGTTATCCTAACCGGACGCCCCTCGCGCTGGCAACCGCACGGAAAGGGCTCGGCTTGCATGCACGTCGCCTGCCCCGCTCTCACGTCGACGACCCGGGCGGTGCAAAAGGTTCAGGGGCAGTGGGCAGTGCAAAAGGGCCAGAACTACGTACGGGGAACTGGGCAAGCACAAATTGTTCTGATCCTTCTTCTGGCCCGCAGGCTCACGACAGCCATTGCACGAACGCGATAGCCAGCAACGTAAATATGCAGAACCCAAGGAAATACCAAACACACCCTGACAGCGTGTTAGGACATTCTGGCTTGTCTACGGAATCATAAAAGGGGTACATGCTTAAGCAAGTGCCAGCAATGAAAGGGGCTTTGGAGAGTTCCGATACTCCTGCGTGCTCCGTTCGTACTTCCATCTGTCTTTCCGCCCCGGTCGTCACCGCGTAGACCGGCGGGCTGGGGAGTAGTCGTTGTCGCGTCAGGAGTTGATTCTCCCTGCTACGACGCACGGACGGAGAATTCAGCAATTCCATCCGGGTTCTGAACGGCGCCAGGACGTCTCTGGCGACGAGTGCCTGAGTGACTTCGAACGGGAAGATCTGGGGTCGCGGCTTGAACAGTGAGGAATAGAGACCATCCATGCCTGCTGGGAGTCGAGCCTATTCACTATCCGAGCCGTGACCCCAGAAATTCCCCCCGGCGCGGGGGGTGAGAATTCATCAAGCCAAAGAGCCGAGCCGCCTCGGCTCCTCTTTCTGGTCCGGCAGGACGAGAACGAAACCGAAACGCGGGACAAGCAACCCTACCGTTTCGCGGATCAATATTGTCTTAGGCCGCAAAACGGTGTGTCTTATCCACCCAACGGTACCTGCCCATAGAGTCTTCCCGCTGTGGCATGCCAAGGAGAGTGCCATGTGCAAGTGGGTTCGATGGAGTGAGTTGTCCCTGTTGGTTGCCTCTATGGCTCGGTTGCTCTGGCAGAGACAGAAGAGGAACTGCTCGCCGAGGGAAAAGCGTTATTGCAGCAAGAGGATTACACCACCGCGGCTACGGTGTTTTCGAAAGCGATCGAAACCGATCCGAGCTGCGCCTATGCCTACTGCGGGCGAGGAGTGGCTCATTTGGCTAGGGGGAATCTACGAATGGATGGGCGACGAAGAACGGGCAAAAAGAGACACGGCCAAGGCAAAGGAACTGGTGCAGCCGCTGGGAACTGGGGCTGACGAGTCTGCGGCTGGCGCTGAAATGGACTGACGGAAGAGCCGGCGGCAGCGATGACCTCTGCCGGCCGATCCTGTCGGCGATCAGCGGACCCTTTTATCCTTCCCCTGGACTGGGAACCCCACCTGACTTCGGTTTATATCCCAATTTCTCGGCTTGGGCAAAATCGACGTCGGCTTTGGCATTGTCGTTTTTCTGCCGGTACGAATAGCCCCGAGCGTAGAATAGAACCCCAGCTTCCGGACTGATCCGAATCGCCGCTGTAAGGTCGGTGATCGCGTTGTCGTGGTCACCCTTGCTGCTATAGGCGCAGCCACGGTACTGGTACGCCTCCGCAGACTCCGGGTCGAGGCGAATGGCCTCGGTGAAGTCCACAATTGCTTTGTCGAGGTCACCCTTCTTTTCGTAGGACCAACCCCGCCAACAATACGCCTCGGCTTGTTTCGGATCGAGTCGGATGGTCTCATTGTAGTCGGCGATGGCCTTGTCGAACTCACCCTTCTTAAAACAAGCATAGGCCCGCCCACGATAGAGTCCGGCATCTCGTGGATCGAGCCGAATGGCCTCCGTAAGATCCTCGATTGCCTTGTCGAACCTACCCTTCTTTCTATAAAGGCCAGCTCGCGCCCGAAATGCTTGAGGCGATTTCGGATCGAGCCGAATGGCCTCTGTGCAATCAGCAATGCCTCGATCTAAATCCCCCTTCTGCCCATAGACCAATCCTCGGGCACAGTATGCCTCGGCTCGGAGCGGGTCGAGGCGAATCGCCTCCGTGCAGTATGCCTCGGCTCGGTGCGGGTCGAGACGAATGGCCTCCGCCCAGTCGGCGATAGCCTTGTCGAACTCGCCGTTCCTGCCGTGGGAATCACACCGACAACAATAGGCCTCGGCCATCATCGGATCAAGTTGTATGGCCTTGTTACAGTCGGCGATGGCCTTGTCGAAGTCGCCTTTTCGCAAGTAAGCCTGGCCCCGGCCGGAGTACGGCTGAGCGTTTTCTGGATTCAGACGAATGGCCTCGGTGTATGCAGCGATCGCTCCATCAAAATCGCCTTTGTCTCGCAGCAAATTACCTTGTTTTGCCTCTTCATCTTCTGGGCTACTCATCACGAATCCTCTTTCTCAGGACACGAACGGTCGCCTCTTTCAATTCCAATTCAAATCTCGTCGATTTCGTGGGTGGCAATGGTGAACGGGTGTGGGTTGTGTGCCACTGGCTTTGCCAATGCCCGTTCGGCTTGTTCTCGGAAGACGGCTCCTTCGGGCAAGCCGTGGATCACGGCCGACCTGCGGGACTGTCAACATCAACGATATCCCCTTGTCCCTTTTCACTTTCTACCTGAGAGCGAAAGGAACGTCAACCGGCCCTTCGGCACTGGCAAAGCCAGCGGCCATCGTCCAAAGCTCCAATTCAAGACTCGACATTCCTCTTCCCTCCGACGAAGTGAGGCCCCGCCCCCGTTTCTTCTCGATGCGTGTTGGCAGTCCACCCACAGACGACCTCGACACTTCGTCCCCTTAGGAATGACTCAACAACAACTTCCCCATTTGACGGCCGATGGACTAAACAGGAGTCAACAGAGATAACGGAGATGATCTCTCTGTTACTTCGGTTCTCTCCTGTTCCATCTATTGGCGACCGTTTCCTGTCCAAATGAGGAGATTATTCTTGAGTCGTTCCTTACTACTTCGTGCTCTTTCGTGTCATTCGTGTGTTTCGTGGTTTCTTACGCGCTCCACGCTCGCCTTCCCTTCGGCCCGAAAATGCCGCTTGTCAAAACGCGCCGCACATATCCTATTGTCCCGTGCGGTGCGGCGAGGCAAACGCGTCCTCCTGCGTGCCGCGGCCCCGGTCTTGATTACCATTCGGGGCAGAACTATTTGCCTCTTCCGCAGAATCTGTGGGTAAGTTCAAACCGTTGACACTCAAGAACACCGAGATTTCCCGTCAATCGGACAGAAGCGGTAAGTGGTTTTCCTGTATCGGAAAGACGGCAACAGAGAAGAGGAACCCGTACTGTGTGTTCAAGTACGGGTTCCTCTTCTCTGTTGCCGCTTTTCCGCGGGGAAACGAACATGTCCACTGTTTAGAGCACCGTTTCCACCGATTGGGAATCGCGCGAAGGAACCCACGAATTCTTCGGAGGAGCCCTATTTATGGAAGAATCGTGGACGGCGCCGCTTTGCGCAAGACTTCAGACCCCAACGGCCTCGCGCCGTTGTTGAACCAGATTGACAGGCTAACCCAACGCCCCGAAAAAAACGCTAATTCCCCGTTCCCGCCGCGCACGCCCGCACCATCAGCCTCAGTGGTCGCTTCGGCTCCAAACGCACCGGCAGTCCTTCGCTGAGCCGCCTGCCCCACACGACTTGCGAGGAATCGGTATCCGCATCGGTTACCGTATAGCGATGCGACTCGTCCGGCTCCACGGTAAACCATTCCGGCACGGCATTCATTCGCGGCCAGTCTTGCTCGAAGCCCATTGTCAGCCGGTGCCTTGGAACATCGAATTGCAGCCGGCCCTCGTACGGCTGCTCGGACTTCAACAGCACGCAGATCCCGTCGCCGCACGGCGCTGCCCCCAGTTGAAGGCTCTGCTGCCAGGGCCGGGCGATCGTGTTCCGCGTATGCAACATCGTGTGGATCAGGACCGTGCGGACCGTGTTCGCTTCCAGCTTATGCACGCCCCAGAGCCGGTCCGGGTCGGTATGGTCGACCAGCATGGTGGCAATCTCCCGGTCGGCCCAGAGAAAAGCCTCGGGCACGGGGACTTGCCGCAACAGGTACAGCCCTCCCTCCACGGAGTCGGCCACGTTGTCGCGCGAAGGGTGGTCCCAGTTGAACTTCACGTAGCGCGGCTTGAGAAGATTCGTCAACGGCCGGCGTACCGCCTCGCGGTAGCGATCACTGCCCAGCGCGAGGTCGTAGTCGAGAAAGCCGACGAGGTCGTAGCCCCAGCCGTCGCGCGTCACCACGTCGTCATGAGGCCCGGGCTCCGGCTGCAGTTCGCCCACGATGATCCCGTCGGAATTGGTTCCCCGCCGCAGGACGAATTACGGTTCCGAGGAGTTCGTCGTGGAAAGCGACTCACGGGAGGAGTCGGCAAGCAGGCGCGCTTCGAGAGCATGCAAGAAATGCCGCATCTCTTCCTCCAGTGCTGGAACGAGTCGGCCAGCTTCCGGCAGCCTGTCCTCCTTGGCAAGGTCTTCCACGCCCAGCGCATGACGATAGGCGGGCGTGTCGCCGAAATACCGGATCGATCCTTTCAGCGTGTGCGCCGCCAGGCGGAGTGCCTGGTGGTCGCCGCCGGCCAGTGCTTCGTGGATCGAGAGGATTTGGCGGGGGCAGTCCTCCAGGGCCGCTTCGATGACCAGCTTCAACGTGTCGGGATCCCCGCCGACCGCCTGCAGGGCTTCATCGAACTCGCAGACGCCTGTTGCAGGAGACGTTGTAGGAGATGGAGATGGTGTGTCCGAGACGCCGTCTCGGCTCGGTCTGTTTTCGAAGACGCTTTCCAGGGTGCGGAACAACTGTTCCGCGTGTACCGGTTTCGACACATAGTCGTCCATGCCCATCTCCAGGCATCGCTCCCGGTCCCCTTTCAAGGCGTGCGCAGTCATGGCGATGATCGGGACGGACCGGCCCGTCTGTCTTTCCCGGGCACGGATGGCCCGCGTAGCCTCGAATCCGTCCATTTCGGGCATCTGGACATCCATGAGCACCAGGTCGAATTCCTGCGACTCCAAGGCGGCCAGCGCCTCGCGGCCGTTGTTGGCGACCACCACCTTGTGTCCCTGCTTTGCCAGCACGGCCACGGCCAGCTTCTGATTGACGAGGCTGTCCTCGGCAAGCAGGATCCTCAGAGGGCCGAGCCGGCACTCCGGTAATCCGGGCACCACCGCCGCCTCGTCTTCGGGCGTGGTCACACCGAGCGCCAGCATAATCGCATCGAATAGTTCCGACTGCTTGATCGGTTTCATCAGGTAAGCGGCGATGCCCAGCGCTTCGCACTTCCCCACATTCCCCGGCCGGTCGCCGGAGGTGAGCATCATCACGACCGTGCTCTGCAATTGCGGATCTTCCTTGATTCGCCCCGCCAAGGCGAAACCGTCAATCATCGGCATGTGCGAGTCGGTCAGTACGAGGCGGTACGGGCGGCCTTCCCTCACCGCCCGTTGCAGCAATCCCATCGCGGACTGGGCGCCGGATGCACTGTCCGGAGCCATTCCCCAACTGCGAACGATCTCTTCCAGGATTTGACGGTTCGTGGCGTTGTCGTCCACCACCAGGATTCTTGTTCCGCGGATGATGGGAGGTCGCAGCTCGATCTTCGGAAGCTCGTCGGCAGCCAGGCCGAGCCGGGCGGTGAAGTGAAACGTGCTTCCGCGGCCAACCTCGCTCTCCAGCCAGATCCGCCCTTGCATCAACTCCGCCAGCCGCGACGAGATGGCCAAGCCCAAGCCTGTGCCTCCGAAGCGGCGCGTCGTGCCGCTGTCGGCCTGCTCGAAGACCTCGAAGATGGTCTGCTGCTTCTCCTTGGGGATGCCGATTCCCGTGTCGCGAACGGCGAAGTGCAGCACCACCTCGCCGTCGCATTGCGACTCGCGCTCGACATCGACGACGACCTCCCCTTTTTCGGTGAACTTGATGGCGTTGCCCACCAGGTTGATGAGGACTTGCCGCAATCGTCCCTGGTCACCGACCACCCCCCTGGGCACGTCGGGATGAACGAAGGAGGCCAGTTCCAAGCCCTGCTTGCTGGCTCGCACGCCCAGCGACTTCATCGTATCGCCGACGTGCTCGTACAGATCGAACGCGCTCTGATCGAGCGTGAAGCGGCCGGCCTCAATCTTGGAGAAGTCGAGAATATCGTTAATCAACTCCAGCAGCGCATCGCCCGACTCGCTTACCACCGTGAGGTACTCTCGCTGTTCGGCCGAAAGGCGAGTCTGGAGCACGAGTTCGGTCATGCCGATGATGGCGTTCATCGGTGTGCGGATTTCGTGGCTCATGTTGGCCAGGAAGACGCTTTTGGCCCGACTGGCTTCTTCGGCGGCGAACTTAGCCTGCCGCAATTGTTGGCGGATGTGTCCCAGCACGAGAACCACGGTCAGCGCCGCCAGCGCCAACACAACGGAAGCCGCGCCCAATTGCCGGCCCAGCCTGCCAATTGGGGCGTAGGCCTCGTCGACCGGCTGCTGCGCCACGACTACCCAGTAATGCCCCGCGATGAGCACCGGCTCAAACGTGGCCACCATCCGCTTTGCCGCCAGCGGATCCTCATATTCCACCGTGTCTTCATGCCCCTGCGCCGCCCGTACGAATTGCGGCAAGGCTCCGTACTCCGAATATCGTCGCGCCTCGAGGTCCAGCTTGGGGTGAGCGGCTACGTGGCCGCGGAAATCAATCACGAAAGCGTAGCCGTTTTCGCCCACCGGGATCCGCCGCAGCCAGTGGGTCACCTCTTCGAGCCGATGCTGACAGACCAGCCCTCCCAGCACGGTCCCGTCGGGCCGGCGGATCGGCACGGCGATGGCAACCACCAGCGGCCGAGGCTTCGCTTGCCGCTGAAAAACCTCCGAGACATACGGCTGCCAGCTCTGGGACAGCCCGCGGAAATGATCGCGGTAGGCGAAGTTCTGCCCCAGCGATTCGGGAGCCAAAGGGTAGTCGGACCACAGCAGCCCCTCCGGATCAATGACGAAGGCACGGTCCAAGCGAGAGTTCGCCTCGACGGCAACCTGTAATTGCTCCCGAACCGCCGCTTCGTCGCGGCCCTCCACTGCCGCAATGAAGCCGGGTAGAGTGGCAAAAGCCTTGGCCAGTTGTTCGGTGCTCTCGAGGTCGCGGGCAACCAAATCCGCTCCCATCTCCGCCGCGGAACGGTTGTTGGCTCGTACCAACTCGCGAACCGACCGGCTGGTTACCACATAGGCATAAAAACTCAGCAGTGCAATCGGCAACACACCCGCGAGCACGAGCAGGCCCCAAGTCAGGGTGCTTTGAACGCCATCCGCCGCGTCCGGGAATGGCCGAGAATCGGATCGGCTTGGTGATCGCACGGCATTCTGCCTCTGAAGAGGGGTGGCGAGAGTCGCGTCGAAGAAAAGGCAAGCATCACTTTCATTGTACGGATGTTTGGACGTTTGGGCATGTGGTTCTTCAGAAGTCGATCTGTGCCCCCATGGCGACGATGTCCAGTGCGAACATGGGTGAATCGTCGGCGTATCTAGCCGTCTCTTCGCCTGAAAACCGGCCTGGAGAACCAGGTCAAAATGCTTTCCGAGCGGATACGGCGTCGGTATAGTGGAGGATGCCCCGGCGAGCGAAATGCGATCGCCGGCGCGGTTACCGGCCGGCAGTGAATCGTTGAAGGAAGCGTTGCGATGAGCGTGCGAATCTTTTTCGTACTGTGGCTTGGCCTGTTGGCATCCGGTCCGGCCCCAGCGCAGTCGGTAAGCTTCCCTGATCCCGCGGACGGAGCGACCGGCGCGCCGCTCCACTCCGTCCTTCATTGGAAAGGGGAGGCGGCCGGCTACAACGTCTTCTTTGGAAGCGATCCCGGCATGTTGCAGTTCCGCGGTTCAACCCGAGTTCCCAACACCTATAACAACATCTATATCCCCACGCTTCAGCCTCAAACCAGGTATTACTGGCGTGTCGAGAGCACGGACAAACTCGGAAAAGCCAAGGCGCAGGGTCCGTTATGGTCTTTCGTGACCGGGTCGCGGACGGCCGGCCCGGCCGAGACTCCGGCGACGGCCATCGATCCCGCTCCCTATTTGGCGAAGTACTCCGATTGGTCGACAGACTCGGAACCTCCACGGCTCGACAAACCGAAGACCTTCTTCGGCATGGCCCTCGAATCTGCTGCGGGCGGCCCCGACAAGGCGGTGGTCACCACAACCGGAGCGATTTACGTCGTCCATCGCCGCGGCCTCGGGATGTGGCGGAGAATCGACCCGGCCACCAATACGATTCGTCCGCGCCTGGTCGCCGTGCTGGAATTCGACGACGACTTGGGGCCTATGGTCGTCGATGCTTCCGCGGCGGACAGCGTGGTGCTGCGCAGTTCCAAAGTCGAACTTGCCTTTCAGACCGATTCGCTTTTCTTTCTCAAGGCCCTCGGCCCCCTTTCCTATCGGCATCTCAACCTCGTCGCCGGCGCCGCCTGGAATAAGGGAATCGGACTGAATCGCCTGTGGTCGGACGGCTACGGCGGAAGCCTCCACGCCGACATTCGCGGCTCGGCCGCAGTCCGGGAGTCGACAACCGACTCGACCGTTTTTGCTCTCAGCGGCGGCGATGTGACGGCCCACATGGCCTTTCCCCCCAAATCCTTCGACTTCGAAGCTCTCTACGGAAGAGATGCCAGGCCCCACGCACACTTTCTCTACGGCGTCAGGGCGATCGAGCAACTGCTCGAACCGGATGCCATGCGCCCGTTCATCGAGGACGGGTTCGGCCTGTTCGTCCTCTTCGCTCAAATCTATCCAGACGCCGAAGGTCCGGAATACGACAGAGAAACCGACCGCATCTTCTACCGTATCGATCCGAAATTTGCCGCGTCGGTCAAACGTTTTGTCGATGCCGCGCATGCTCACGGATTCAAGGTGATAACCTATCTCAGTTACCCCGCCGGTCCGCGGTGGGATTACCCCGACGGACCTCGAAAAGGAAAGCACCAGGACGTGTCCGTCACGCTTCAAGCCATGCGCAAGTTTCAGCAAGAGCACCGTTTCGACGGTTGGTACTTCGACAACGCCAACGTGGGCGATCTCTTGGCGGACTACGAGTTCATCCGGCAGGTCCGGCGCGACGTCGGGGATGGCGGCGTCATTTACCATCACGATTCGGTGGACGTGTGGGACAAGTGGCTGGAATACAGCGGGCTGCGGGCGATCATGGTCGACGCCTACGTCAACTACACCTTGACCGGCGAAACCGGGCCTCCGGCCCAGGTGGATCATCCCAATGAAGCGTACATGCGATTCTTCAGCTCGGGCTATGGATTGCACCAGGCGCTCGGTTCACACAAACGGGTCAGCCTCATGAACCTGGCCATGTCGGAAGGCGAAAAACTGCGATTGATGGGGCAGAACCTGAACGGTTCGGAAAGATCGCGAAGCGTGGCCTGGTTGGAGTACTTCAAGCCGGCGTTCGAAGCACGAAAGCAGCAATATCTCTCGGGACCGTTTCGGGCGGACGTCGACTGGCCTCTCGACCCGGAAACGAGTTGGCGGCGGACTCCGCAGAAGATCCAGGTGGAATCCGACCGGGCGGATTGCGTGCGGATTCGCTGGGAAACCGGCATCCCGGCCGATTCGGAAATCTCCTACACCAGCACCGGAGTCTGGTGGCCGCACAGTTACCGTCGCCTCCCCCCTGGTCCCGACGGGCGTGTCCGCGACGACCGGATGACGACCGCACACATCATCGAGTTGAAAGGGCTCAAGGCCGCCAACTACGAATTCAAGATCCACTCCAGCAACGGGAAAAAAGGCGTGGAGGAGATCATCTGGGGATTCGTCGGCGGCTTCAGCGTTGCCCCGGGCAAGTAGGCACCGCTTTTCGCAGTGCCGGAACCCCTGGCGTTGAGCAGTGGGACCGCGACGCGTCGGTGAAATCGCCGCGTGCGGGCACACGGTTCGAGCCGGAAGATGGGCAGCGGTTCCTGCTCTCAGCTTGCCACGGCCCCTGCTGGGCGCGCGGCGAATCCGTCATCGGCTCAGCGATGCTTCCGCTTCCGCGGCCCATTGCTCGTGCAGCTTCTGCAAATGCTGAACCACGTCGGGGTGGTCGGCGGCGTGGTTCCGCGTTTCCGAGACGTCGTCTGCCAGATTGGAAAGGAAGAGAGGGAGTTTTTCCGGCGGTGTCTTGCCGTCCGACGTGTCGCGGGCGTTTCCCATCAGCTTCCAGTCTCCTTCGCGGACAGCCCATTGGGCGCCCCGGCCTGCGCCGGTCTGCCAATGCAGCACTTCATGCGGGCTGGGGGCATCTGCGGACTTGATGACCTCGACGAGGCTCCGGCCGTCCAGTGCGGCCGTTGGCGGAGCGATGCCGCAGAGGTCGGCGAGCGTGGGGAGCCAGTCGCAGGCGTGCGCTACCTGGCTGCGGACGGCGCCCTGCGGAAGCCTGTCCGGCCAGGAGAGAATGGCGGGCAGTCGGATGCCACCTTCGAAGAGGCTGAACTTCGCCCCGCGATACGGCCCGGCGCTGCCGCCGCCGAAGTGCGCCCGCTCCTCCGTCGAGTGGCCGTTGTCCGATTGGAAGACGATGATCGTCCGCTGGCGAAGGCCCAGTTCATCCACCTTGTTCAAGAGCTGGCCGATCCGCTCGTCCTGCGCCGCGACGAAGGCGGCATAGAGGTTTCGCGGGTACGGCAGGGCCTCGCATCGCTTCAGCCACTTCGCATCGCCTTGGTAGGGGTAATGCGGTGTGTTCAGCGCATAGTAGATGAAGAACGGCCGCGCGCGGTTCTGTTCGAGAAACTGCGAGGCCTCGCGGAACATGAGGTCGGGAAAGTACTCGCCGGCATAATACACTTCCTCGCCGTTGCGATGCAGGTCGTGGACATTCGGGCCGCTCCAGTAGAAGAAGTGCGAATAGTTGTCGATGCACCCGCCCATGTGGCCGAACGAGTGGTCGAAGCCCTGCGCCAGCGGCGAAGTCTCCGGGGTGTAGCCGAGGTGCCATTTTCCGATATGCGCGGTGGCGTAGCCGGCCGCGCGGAACATCTCGGCCATGGTGGTCTCTTCGGGAGGCAGGGCGCCGCGGCCCCCTTTCTGCGAGGCACAGTTGCCCGGCACTCCCGCTCGAACCGGATAACGCCCGGTGAGCAAGCCGGCACGCGAAGGCGAGCAAACCGGCGCGGCCGAATAGAATTGCGTGAACCGTACCCCGCGGGCCGCCAGTTCGTCGGTGTTCGGCGTAACCAGATCGCTCGAACCGTAGCATCCCAGGTCGACCGAACCGAGATCGTCGGCAAAGATCACCAGCACGTTCGGCCGAACGTCGCGTGACCCTTCCGCGGCCGGCTCCACAGCAAAAGTCATCGTGCCGAGCGAGGCAACTGCCAAGGTGAGCAGCGGAAACAAATGGTACCCGAATACGTTCTGCTGTTTGAGTGTCGTCATGCGTTGGCTTGCTCCGGTTGCTTGGGGCAGGTGCTGAGTCACGCCCGAGTCTGAAAAAGAGTGCTGTTGTTCCCTGATCGTCGTCGATATCCTGCCCTGAGGCACTTCGTCGTGCGATTCGACCGGAGTGAGGCTTTGGATGTCGATAGTGTATTCGAGGAGCCGGGTGGGTGGCAACCGCGGTGCAACCGGTAGAGAGGGGCGACCTCGTGAAGGATGATGTTTCATCTCAAGAAGGGAGGCGGAGAGTCTGCCACGGGAGAGATACGGCCGAGTCTTGACTTTTGAACTAAGAACGAGATCTGCCCCCGGCGGAGCCATTCCTTCGTTGAAGGCTGCAGCCCGACTGCGAACCTCCGACATCGACTCACGGCTCCGACTCGAACGGTTGCGGCAGGCCGATCCGCGCGTAAGTGACGGTGAAATGCTGAGCGAGGTGTTCCCGGTACGGCGTAGAGAACCTTGCGACGCGTTTGCCTTGATCGATCAGATGTTCGAGGACGCGTCGTGACACCGTATGCACGTCCCGCAAGTCGACGATGGACTCGGACACGTTGATCGGGACGGGAGCCGCCGGAAGGAAATACCAACCGTACACCAAGCTCCTCCGCACCTGGTCACGGACCACCGAAGCTTTCAGAATTCCCTTTTGTACCAGTTCCGCAGCATCATGAACGACCGCCACCAGCACCTTGCTTGTTTTCGTCTGAGCAAGGTCACAGGCTTGGGTGAGGACAATGATGCGGACGAACCAGCGTGTCGGTTGCGCTTGCGGTGCAAGAGCCGTGGCAACCTCCACCGCGCCGAAGATTGGACACCCATCGATGATGTCGCCTTGGGAGAGTGCTTCGCCGGCATCAACAGACTGGTACATCATTCTCCGTTACCCTCGGCGCCGGTGAATGGATCGGGCAGTCTCTGATCGCCGTCTTGGCAGGCAACCTGTTGTCCGTTGCAAGGACGCGGCAGGTCGCACGGCGCCGAGATTTCCTCCGTGGCGATCCATTCCGGCATACGGTCGCTGTATGCCAGGTGCGCAGGAAGCCCCAGGGCGTCGGCGAGAATCTGTTTCGCCTCCTCCGATACGCTCCGCCGAGTCTCAGACGCCCGGCGGGAAAGGCTCTCGTAAAGCTCTGTAGATATATTTCCAACCGTCAGAGTGGGCATGAACAAGCCTCCTTTGTGCAATACCTTCATTGAATTATACCACGGACGTATTCTTCGTTCGAGTCCACGGGATCCGGGGATCCGGGGATCAGGGGACTGGCTCCGAGCCAAGCATCCGCAAAAACACGAAGAATTGGCGTCTTCGCGAGGTGCCTGTCCCCGTTTTGTTAGGGCCTCTAACAATGCTGGAGCTTGATTGGACAGACGATCAAAGGGATCCGTAGAACTTGATGCGGTGGAAGCAAAGTTTGAATGAACGTCGTCCGCGAGTGGCACTTTGCGGCCGAGTGTTGTACCCTCATCTTCGTACGGGTGCGGCGCACCGCAGGCGTGTGCTTGGGAAATCGTTTACGAAGTGACGACCATTCGACTGGGGAGGATACCGCCATGTGCCGAGAAATGTGTATTCGTCCACTCGTGCTCGGCTGGGCAATCGTGGGCCTGGGATCATTCGTGAGTCCGTTGCAGGCGGAGCCCGTCGGCCTTTCGGCGCAGGCGATCCTCCGCGAACTCGATTGCCGTGGCGGGATCGCGGCTCTGGTGGGCGATCGGGAAGCAAGCCTGGCGATAGAACTGGCCCGCCAGAGCGAGCTGCTTGTGTATGTACAGCTCGATAGCGCGGACGAGAGCGCGGCGGCGCGGCGAGCCTTGGACGACGCAGGATTGCTGAACCGGCGCGTCTACGTGGAACACGGGTCGAAGAGCCGGATCCACCTGGCCGACCACCTGGCCGACGTGGTGGTCGCCTGCGCCCTGCAAACGCCGCCCGAAACCGAAAGGGAGTTGCTCCGCGTTCTGCGACCGGGCGGCAAGGCTTGGTTGCGAGGGGAGGTTGTCACCAAACCGCAGCCGGACGGTGTCGGCGCGTGGAGTCACCCCTATCACGGCCCGGACAACAATCCTGTGTCGATCGATACCCGTGCCAAGGCGCCGTACCAAACGCAGTTTCTGGCCGAGCCTTATTATGTGCCGCTCCCGGCGGTGACAGTGATCGCCGCCGGGCGTGTGTTCAAAGCCTTCGGCCACGTCGGCTTCAAAGAGCGCGAGTGGCCCTGGCTGAACACCCTGGCGGCCTTCAACGGATACAACGGCGCCTTGCTCTGGCGGCGCGGGCTGACTGAGGGATTCAACATTCACCGCAACACGATGGTCGCTGCCGGGAAAACGTTGTATGTGGCAGACGATGTTTCCTGCAAGCTGTTCGACGCGGCAACCGGAAAACCGGCGGGCGAGATCCTCGCGCCGCCGGAAGCATCGGGCAAGGTCTGGAAATGGATGGCTTTGTGCGGCGACGTGCTCTACGCGGTCGTTGGCGCGGAGGAGTACCGAGACGCCACCCTGCGAGGCAAGAAAACGTCGGCGGGCTGGCCCTGGCGGCCGATGACCGAAGGCTACGATCGTGAAGAAACCTCTTGGGCCCGCGGCGCGACCTTCTTTGCCACGGACCTTCGCACCAGGCAGGTTCTCTGGAGGCAAAATGAACCACAGCCCGTGGACGGCCGGGCTGTCTGTATGGCCGACGGAAAGATTTTCTTCTACGCCCACCGGCGCTACCTCGCCTGCCGCGATGCGCAGACTGGCCGGGAGCTTTGGAACCGCTCAGATCGCGAGTTGCTGGAAGCCATCGGCGAGCATGCCAAGAACCAGATCTGGCATCGCGGCTTCTCGACGCAGGCGTATTTGATGTACGCCGACGGCGTCTTGCTCTTGGCCGGCCCGCAGCGGACCAATCTGGTGGCCGTCTCCGCCGACCGCGGCGAGTTGCTCTGGCAGCGGCCCGACGGCAACGTGCAACTCGTCGCCCGGCCCGAAGGTCTCTATGCCCTCGGCGGAGTCGCGGCTCAGTATCCCCACGCCAGCACGAAACTGCTCAACCCGCGCACGGGCGAAGTGCTGGCCGACCTGAAATTCCATCGCGGCAATTGCACTCGGGCCACGGGCACGATCGACAGCGTCTTCTGCCGCGTCGACGGGAATCGGGGCACTGTGCGGCTGAATGTCGCCGACGGAACCCTCCAACGGTTTGCGATCATGCGTCCCGATTGCCACGGGGGCGTGATGGCGGCAAACGGCCTGCTGTATTGCGGACCGTGGATGTGCGACTGCAACCTGTCGCTGGTAGGCTTTATGTCTCTCGCTCCCGCACTCCCCGTCGCGGCCGACCGATCGCGCGATGCGGCGGAGCGACTGGAATTGGCAGCGGGCCGGGCGAAGTCGTCCGCGCCGGCCGTCGGCGACCATCTTAGCGACCCGCTGCCCGGCGATTGGCCAACCTACCGCGCCGACAACCGCCGGAGTTCGTCAGCGCCGCTGGAGATCGCCCGGCAGGTCAAACTGCTTTGGCAGCTTCCCGCCGGCAGCATCCACGACCCCACGGCCCCGATCACTTGCCGCGGACGGCTTTTCGTAGCCGGTGGCGACGGCGCCGTTGCCTGTTACTCGCTGGACGACGGCAAGCGTCGCTGGAAGGTTTCGACCGGCGGCGCGATCTTCTTCCCGCCGACCGAACATGCCGGGCGTATCTATGTGGGCAGCGGCGATGGCTATCTGTATGCGTTCTGTCGGGAATCGGGGGATCTCGACTGGCGGTTCCGCGCCGCGCCGAGGGAGCGAAAGATCCCCGTCTACGGCCGGCTGATGTCGACCTGGCCGGTCGCCAGCGGCGTGCTGGCCGATCGCGGTGTTCTCTATGCGGCGGCAGGCATTGCCAGCTACGACGGAACGCACGTGGTTAGCCTGGACGCACAGACGGGCGAAATCCGATGGCACAACGACGCCTGCGGCCAATTGGCCCCCGGCGAAGGCAACCCGGGCGTGAGCGTGCAGGGGCATCTGCTGCTGGAAGGCGACGTGCTCTATCTGGCCGGCGGCAGCGCCGTCTCGCCCGCCATGTTCGACGCCCAGAGCGGCCGCTGTCTCAACGAGGTTGCCGATCCGCTATGCACCGCGCCGCGCGGCCGCGATCTGTTCCTCATGGGCGACAAAGTCGTCGCTTACGACCGGATTCTCTACAGTCCGAAACCATACTGGCAAGGGCATTTCTATACGGGACCGTTGTGCCAGGCCTATGCGGACGGCATCACGGTCCGTGGTGGTGAGCAGTATGTCGCTCGAATCGATCCGGCCACCGCTTCCCGGTGGACGCAGGATCTATGGCACACCGAGGTTCCGCCCAAGAGGTTGTGGCAGAACGATCACTTGGAACTGGCCCAGGCGGTTGTGCTCGGCAAGGACGCCGCGGTGTTTGCAGGCCGGATGCGAAGCAAAGGCGGCGTGTCGGAACCACGCTACGCGATGGCAGCGTTTGCGAATGCGGACGGCAGCGCATTGTGGACCGAGCCGCTGCCGGCCATGCCCGTGCCCTTCGGGCTGGCCACGGACGCGGCAGGCCGGTTGCTGGTGGCGACGGAGGACGGCGGCATACTTTGTTTCGGGAAGAAGTAGAGGAGAACCCCGCAGTGGACGAGCGAGGCTTCCTATCGGTGGTCAAGAAAAGTAAGACGAAACAGGAGGCACACTGGGATGAAGATGAAATCGAAATGGTTGCTGTATCTGACCGCTGCGTTGGCTCTTTACGGGAGTCTTTCCGCTTCCGCCGCCACGTTTCGCAGGATCACCGACACGGGGCCTTGGGGCAACTACGAGGCTTTCCCAGACGTGTGCCGTATGGCCGGCGGCGAATTGTACGTCGTCTTCTATGCCGGTTACGGTCACGTCTCCAATCCGCGCGACGACCTGCCGCGGGGAGGCGCGATCTACGGCATGCGTTCTGCGGACCAAGGTAAGACGTGGAGCGAGCCGATGCTGGTGGTCGACACCCCTGAGGACGACCGCGATCCCCATGTTGCCCAACTCGCCAATGGCGACCTGCTCGTCTCGTTCTTCGACAGTGTCTACTACACGGAGGACGGCAGACGGAAACGCAAGGCCGAGACCTACGTGGCCCGGTCCACCGATGGGGGCGTGACCTGGGGCAAGCCTGTTGTCGTCACGACTCCCTATCGGGATGAAGGGGATCTCGGTCGCCGCATTTTCGTGTCGGGGCCGGTGACCCAATTGAAGGGCGAGCACATCGTGCTGCCGATCTACTATGAGCCCCAGGCGGGTCACTATGTCACGTCGGTCATTCATTCCTATGACTTTGGCCACACGTGGACGGATGCCTCTCCCGTCGACCCTGAGCAGTCCCTGCAGTTCTCTTACGGCTTCTGCGAGGCGTCGATCGCCCGCGCATCGGACGGACGGCTGATTATTCTGATGCGCCCGGGCATGCATCAGGCGTATTCGAGCGACGAGGGGCGTACTTGGACCAAGGCGACCGCATTGCCCCACCGCGGCGACGCGCCGACGGTCATGCTGACCAAAGAGAACGTTCTCCTGGTTGCGCACCGGCATCCCGGCACCGCGGTGACCATCTCGATGGATGATGGTGCCACTTGGAGCCGGCCGCATCAGATCGACACGGTGGGTGGCGCCTATCCCGGCTTGGCGCAATTGGACGACGGCTCCATCCTTTGCATTTACTACGAGGAGGGCAATGCCTCCAGCATTCGACAGGCGGTCTTCAACGTCGAGCCAGCCGCACGGCTGGAAGACTTGGAAGAGAGGTGGCCCCTGCCGCCCCCGCCGGGAACGAAGCTCGATTTAGCGGCCCTTCACGCGGCGGGCAAGCTCACCGTCACGACGGACATGGATGCCAAAGGTGCAAACCTTGCCGGCGCCGGCCCGCAGGCCGCCTTCGATGGTAGCATCGAGTATTCGGCTGCCGCCTGGAAAAGCGCGAATGGCGCAGGGGCGACGTACATGCTGGGCCTGGACCGATCGTACCTGTTGACCGGCTTGGGAATCTGCTTGAAGCAAAGCAGCGACGGGACAGACTACCCCGAAACCGCCGAAGTCTATCTGTCTTCGGACGGTGAGAATTGGGGTAAGGCGGTGGTCACGTACACGGATGCCGTGACCAAGACGATCCGGTACTCGCACCTCCCCGCTCCCGTCGCCGCCCGGTTTGTCAAGGTTATTGTCACCAAGTCCGCGGGCTGGCCCTCGCTCAACGAGATCGAGTTGTACGCGCAGTAGCGATTCGGATTTTGCAGAAGACAACCGCGGGCACCAACATTCGCACGGCGTGAGCAACTCGCGATCGGCCTGATCCACGCCCGCGACGATTTCCGAAGCCAAATCCGGAAACATCTGCCATAATATGACTCTGGGAAAGAACGAATTCAATGCGAAAAGTGATCAATGACCGCGCTGCCAACTCCCGATCTGGCGACGATTACTGAACGGCTCGTCACCGTAGAAAAGGAAGTTGCCGAATTGAAGCGGCGTGTCGAACATCCAGCCGTGCAACCGTGGTACTTGAAACACGCTGGAAAGTTCGCCGGCGATCCAGAATTCCAGGAAATCGTCCGTCTGGGAAAGGAAATCCGCGAGGCCGACCGGCCAGTGTAAGCTCACAGTGCGAATGGGATTACGCCGATGTACTTGTTGGATACCGACCACATTGTCATCTGCAAACGTGGCAGTCGGGTGAGCGGCCATCGCTCTCTCACGAGAGATGACCGTCCTGACGCGGAACACGGTTGATTTCGCGAGGGTTCCGAATCTGAAATATGAAGACTGGACGGCAAGGTAGGCGGTGCTCAGCGGCGCCGGAAGAGTCCAAAGGTGCTGGGCCGTCCAGTTCCCAGGCTTCCCCCTCCACCACCTCCAACTGCTCGTCGAGCAGATCCCATTGCGGCAAGAGGAGATTCATCTCCAGCCGGTCC
>JAAYEH010000420.1 GCA_012728855.1 Rhodopirellula sp.
GCCGCCGGCTCTTCCCGTCGCAACAATTTCAGCACCGCCTCGCTCCGCTGAGGCGCCGGTACGTTCGCTTGCTTACACATCGAGATTCCTCCTCTTCGTTAAAGGTTGAAAAACTCTACCTCAGAGGAAACTCTCACAACGCGATTCCCAACAACCCCGAGTTATACACACGGCCTGCCGACACCAGCAACTCTTCAATACTCCTGACGCTAACACGCGGCTTGCGCGGCTTTCGCTCCTGGCGCTTCTTGAGCGCGGACTCTGCGAAGCGGGCATGAGGGTCTGGCTCGAAGCCCCGCACGTCTCCAACACGAAAACACTCAAAGCCATCGAACCAAATCCGATCGCTGACCAATGCGAGAAGGAAGAACTTCGGGCCCACATCAAGGACGTAACCGCGCACCGGTGAATCCTCAAACCGCCGGTCAAAGCGCACAAACTGCCGTTGGCGCATTGCGGTGAGGAGTTGGGATGACCGTGGCGTTGGCATGTTCAGGCTATCAACAGGCGTCACCCGGCGGCGGCCAAGTGACTTTTCATTCTAATCCCGCCGCTATCCGCCGTTCGGTGGTTACTGGCTCTTCCAGGGATCTGAGTCTGGTGGTGGCGTGTCATCGGTCGCCGGGACAAGCACGATTCGCATCGGATACCGCTGGTCAAACGTTAGTCGGGTAACCGGGACTCCCTGTCCGCCTTTCCCTCATGCGCCGGTGGTGTGGAATTCCTAGCGGATCTGGTTAGCGTAAATAGAACCGTATGCCCACCGCCGCGTCCAACTCCACGTCGGTTCGCGGAGCGACGTCCAGCGTGGGCACAACTTCGAAGAAGATGTCCAGCGGCGTGTTCCGAAAGACGTAGGTTACGCCCAGCGGTATACGAGCCCCCACGCGGGTCTCGTCGTCGTGCCACCGGTTCCCTTCGTAGAATCCTACGCGGCCGCCAATCCCGAAGTAGAAGGGCATCCAGCCGTACGTGCCGTCGGAAAGCGATGCGATGTCGCGATGCCAGAGATAATCGCCGTGCAGTTGAAATGCTCCATGGTCGTCGAACGACCAGGCAGCCGCAGCGTCGATGGCATCGCCGTTGTCCAGCCACTTCTTTACGCTTAAGCCGGTCGGATTGCCGGCGATAATCCCGACACCGAATCCCTGGCCCATCGCGGACGCAGACAGAACCGCTGCCCACACGAAAGCAGACAAAAACAGACGCAGGATCGGCTGACAGAGGAGGAGAGACATCGAATGAAACACCCACAGATAATAAGAATTGCCCGGCAACTACCATCGGTGCCTCCGGAAAGTAGGCATGAGACGAAATGGCAATTGGAACGCATCGTTCCGTTCGGCCCGGCCAAAATGGTGCTATCGCGGTAGTAGCATGGCACATGAGTTGTCACCCCAGGAGGCAGGGATTCACCAACACTGCTGGATGCTGCCTCTACCGACGAGGGGGGGCTGGGCGTGTCTTAAATCGGCTTTCACAATTCGTGAAATTCTGAGCGCCGCCGCCGAACTCATGTCGGCAAGAGCGACGATTGACGGCTGAGGCACGTAGGATGGACATTCCCGTCCGTCTTCTATGGACGGACGGGAATGTCCATCCTACATCCTGGTAAGCCGCCTTCCGTCCGCGCTAACCCTCTGTTGTCGCTCGCACCGGGCAAGCCCGGCGGCGATCTACTTGGCGCGTCTGCTTAGGGACGAAGGCGTGGGCGTAATTGGGGTGTACTTTGGTGGCGTGAGTACGGCGGCGACTTCCTAGACCGCTGAGCCGCGGCATCCGTGCCGCGGACGCTTCGGGTGTGGTGTCAACCGCGGCGACGCAGTAGAATCAGTCGGAGTTTGAGATCAATCCAGACGACCGGCATCGGTGTCGGCCCCGCGTTTCGTTGGCTCAGCCAATCGCCATACTGACGGTTGACCGGCATAAGTTGTCCGGTTGGCATGCCTTGGAGAAGGCCCAGTTTTGCACCAATTCTGCACAACCATGAATCACTCGCAAAGCCCCTTGTTCGTAGCCCGCCTGACCGCCTTACTCGCATTCTTCTGCCTTCCCGGCGGTGCGGCACTCGCACTTGGCGCGGCCGATCCGCTTCCGCCGCCCATCGACGTGCCGCAAGGCCCTGAAGGAATTGCCGGGCCGGGAGGCGCCGGTCTGCCGTCGCTCACGAGCACGCCTGCCAGCGAAGGCTCCGCCATCGCCGCCATCAGCGAAACTACTCTGCCCGACGAAACCCTGGTGCTTACCGGCGACCGATTGGCCGATGCCCGGCTCCGTGTGTGGATGGAAGGTCGCATGGAAGACCTCGCGCCGCTCCGCGCGGCGGACAATCGCATGCAGGCCGTGCTGCCGAAAGAGTGGCCAGTCTCCACGATGCTCGTCTGGCCGGTTCGCGGCAAAGGGGCGGGTTCGCCGATCCGCGTCAACGGCGCAACGCTTTCGTGGGCATGGCCCCCTCGGATCGTCTGCGACGAGTCGGCCGAAGCTCCGAGCGTCCGGTTGATGGGCAAGAATCTCAAGCTTGGCGACGCCGAACCGCGCGTCTATCTTCGAGGCGATGCCACGGGCCAGTGGCTCCCCGTCGCCTCGGCCCATGCCTACCAGATTGTCGCCCCGCTGCCGCAGCTTTCGCCCGGCCGCTACGACCTGTTCGTCCATAATGGCACGGGCGGACCGTTCGGCTGGAGCGAGCCGGCCAAGGTCGAGGTGGTGGCCCGGCCCGCAAACCATCCGCTGCCCGTGTTCGACGTCGCCGGTTTTGGAGCGAAGGCAGACGACGGCCTCGACGACGCGCAGGCCATCCAGCAGGCGATCGACGCGGCCGTCAAGGCCGGCGGCGGGGAGGTGAAGTTCTCCAGCGGCACGTATCATCTCGGCCGGACTCTCGTTCTTCCCGACGCTCGCGGCGCGGGCGTGCATCTGCTCGGCAGCGGCATGGGCGACTACGGTCCGCAGAACCAGACCGTCAGCCGCGGCACGCTGCTGCGTTTTCTCCCCGGCAGTCCGCAGCCCAAGTGCCTGGTCGAAGTCGGCACGCGTTTCAGCTCGCTTTCCGAACTGACGCTCATCGGCGGTCATGAGGGAGTGGTGCGGGCGATCCACCAGCGCAACGCCCCGACCCAGGTGGTCGTCCGCGTCACACAGCGCGACGTAACGATTCGGCGAGTGCGGATGGTCCTGTTGGATCTGCGGCCCGACGTACCGCCCACGGAGCGTCAGAACCTGGAGATCTTCGATGCGGCCCTGCACCTGGTCGCCCCCGGCGAGGCCAACCTCGTGGTTCGGGCATGCGAGTTCCATTCGGCCGGCGCGGGCATCGAGATCGGCACTCTCCAGTTCGGCCACACCGAGGCCGAGCCGCCCGAGCCGAGCACCAACGACGTGTGTATCGAGCAGTGCGACTTCCGCGGCTATTCGCGAGGGTTTTACAAAGAGCCGCCCCATCCGGGTTCCTACGCGCACATGGGCATCTTCAATGAAGGGATCCAGGTGCCCAATGGCAAGCGGATCATTATCCAAGGGTGCGACTTTGCCGGCGCCGATCGCCGCGGCGGAAAGATGATGGGCCGCTCGATCTGCGTCTACAACACCTCGACCCGCCAAATGTACATCGCCGACAACTACAGCCACGACGTGGGCATGGTCTGTCCGCGCCAGGATCGCGTGGTCAATCAAGGCGAACAAATCCTCTTCCACTTCAAGTATCCGCACGGCGGATACTTCGACGTGCTCGCAGCGGGCGAGGCGGACGTGGCCGTCGACCCGGCCGATCCCCGCAACGAGGGCAAGATCGCCTCGCCCCATATGGCCTTCGACCGCGCCGGCAGCCGCGTGCTCGAGGAAGTGGGCGAAAACGATCACTGGATCGTCTTCGTCTCGGCGGGCAAGGGCGCCGGGCAATACCGCGTGGTGGTCGGCGCCGACCGCGGCCCGCGGCAGACGGTCCTGCGCCTCGATCGACGCTGGCGGGTTGTGCCCGACCGTTCCAGCCGCATCACACTCACGACCGCCTACCGGCAGAACCTGATCGTCAACAACCGTATCGACGCCGGCTTCATCGATCCGCGTTCGAAGGTGGCCGGGGTTCTCTTCTGGTTCAACGCCATCGATAACGTGATCGCCGGCTGCACAATGCGCCGCGTGGGCTACGGCGCCGGCTTCAACTCCAGCTTCCGCAATCCCTGCTGCTGGAACCTGGTCCGCGACAACGTGATGGAGGAGATGGGCGGAATGGCCGTCGAGTGCGCCCGGCCCGCCTTCTACTTCGACTCGTGCCGCACGGCCGGCGGGCCGGATGGGCCGCTATTCCGCACCGGTTCCGACGTGGCAGGCTGGTACGCGGTCGGCAACGCCGCACGCTCCAATCGAGGACACGGCAGCTCCACCGCCGCCTTCGTCCACGCCGCGACCAGTGACGCCGGTTCGCGCCTGCTTCCCGTGCAGGAAGAGGCCGGGGTGTTGATGCCGGTCGTCGAGAACAGTCGTTTCACGGGGGTAGAACGCGGGATCGTGGTCAACCGCGGCGCGGTCTGGCCCGTGCTCCGCAACAACGTGGTGGAAACCCTCGATGCGACTTCGCCCGCCGTGTACGATCAGGCCTCGCCGCCCGAGGCCGCGCCGTAGCGGTTAATGGCTGTTTTCACAGTTCCTGCAATCCCAATCGCCGACCGACTTGGTGTCGTTGGAAGCGATGTTGCGCTGAACCGAAACCATCAAAAATCCCGAGACAGGGAGCACGTCATGAAATGCTCAATCTTCTCCATCCTCGTCATCGTCCTGCTGGCGCGGCTCGCGGTGCTCCAAGCCGCCGAGCCGCCACTTACCTTCCCAGATCCGATGCCTCAATGCTACCATCTCACCGCACGCGCCAGCCAGATCGATCCGCGCGCCCGGTCGCACCCGGAGATCAATTTCGTCTTCGAGAAGGGGGGCAAAGCGGCTGATACGGAAAACGCATCGGTGGACACGCGCGTCAAGCCGCAGGGCAAGTTGGTGATTTGGCTTATGGGGTACAGCGCGCCGCTGTTCGAGCGAGTGAACAGCTACGGCCTGCACGCGATTGGGGTCCATTATGCCAACGGCTGGTTCGGCAAATTCGGCAACGCCACGCCGCCGGATGACGACAAGTTTCTTGGCAAGATTCGACTCGAAGCGGCGACCGGCGAGGACTTCAGCGACGTGGTAGACATTCCGAAGCCTGACGGCATGACGGAACGAGCGCTGCAATTCGTGAAATGGTTGGCGAAGGAGAATCCGCCCGGCCGCTGGGAGCATTTCCTCACCGACGACCGGCAAGGGATGCGCTGGGACCGGGTCATCATGGCGGGCAGCTCGCACGGCTCGACCACGGCGGCGCGGTTCGCGAAACATCAGTGTGTGGACCGGGTAGTGACGTTTTGCGGGCCGCGCGACCAGTATGAGACCTGGCAAGCCCTGCCCTCCGCCACGCCGGCGAATCGCTTTTTCGGCTTCAGCCACATCCTTGACGGCGGCTGGACGGGCCGGCACTACTGCCGCTCATGGGAGTTGCTGGATCTGAATCGGTTCGGCCCTGTCGTAAACGTGGACCAGACCGCGCCCCCCTACGGCAACACGCGCCGGCTCATCACCGACGCCGATGTAAACCACGACGCCAGGCGCGCCCATAGTTCGGTCGTGCCCGGCGGTGCAGCCGTGAAGGACGCTTCCGGCAAGTTCATCCATGAGGACGTATGGCGTTATCTCTTCACGCATCCCGTAGAGCAAGTCGGCCAGCCCGTGCCGAGTGATCCGGCTTGTCGAAAGGACTTGCGACCGGAACCAGTGCAACCCGCCCCGGCGATTGACCTGGCGGCGCCGTCGGGATAGGCTTGGAGAAAGGGGCTTTTTCGAGGAATTCAAACATGAGCACCAACCTGACGCCGGAAAATGAGCAGTTTCTCAGCGAAGTTGTCGCTCGGGGCGTATTTCCTAGCCGTGAAGAGGCCCTTAACACGGCCGTGGTCTTGCTCAAACGCCGCGAAGAGGTGGTTTGTGCCGTGAACGCAGGCATCGAACAGGTTGAACGGGGTGATGTGCGGCCTCTGGACGTCGAGAAACTACGCGAGGAGATACGCGGCCTTCTGGATGAGAGAAGGGCCGATTCTTGAGTTCCCGTGTGCTGTTCTCTTCGCTCGCATGGACTGATTTGCGGGAGATCGGATATTCTTCGTTTTTGCTTCTCAGCGGGCGTTCATCTTCATCGCCAGTCTGGCGATCCGGTTTCCCAGCCGGCGTGCGGCGTCGAGTTCACCTGGACCGACTTTCGGGTCGAGCGGCCCGGTCATGGCCGCGGCGCCGATCTCGGCCCACTTGTCGTCTCCTTGCTCGTCTTCGAAGAGCGGCCCGGCAACGACCATGCGGTTGTTGATCATGAAGAGCAACAGAGAGACGAGCACGTGTTCCTTTCCGCCCGCCTGGCCTCCGCCGGTCGCAAAAGCGCCCCCAACCTTGTCGGTGAAGTCGACCTTCATCTTCCACGACCAGTCGTCGATGACGACTTTCATCGCGCCCGGGATATTGGCGTAGTACGCAGGCGCGCCGAGGATGATTCCCCGGGCCGACTGGAGATCCCGTTGGGTAACCTCGCCGACTTTCTTGAGACTCACAGCGACCCCCGGCACCCGGCCTGCCGCTTCGGCAACGGCGAGGGCCATCTGCTCCGTGTTTCCCGTGCGAGAATAATAGGCGACCAGCACGCTCACCGACGGCGATGCCGTCTCGTCACCCGAGACGGGCCGGGTGGGTGCGACAAACGAGGCGAGTGCGAGAAAGACGATCCGCAAGTGCGGGCGGTATCTCATGGTGTGTTTTCCCTCAAGAGGTTCGGTTCAGGAGCTTCTGGATTTCGGTGTATTCGTGTCGCGCGACCGCGATTGTGGACAACGGCAATTGGGGGAGTCAACCACCGGCAACAACTTCCGTCCCCTCCGGCCATGTGTCAGCCGGCTCAAATTGCAAAAGTTCCCGGGCAGATGTGATGTCGAACCGGAGCCTTTTCAGGGGCTTGCTGGTGACAAAGACCGCGCAGTAGTGCAGATCCCGCGGAGCTTCCACGGCGCAGGCAAAGAAGCGGCCGGCATCGGCGGGACTCAAATAGACGTCTTTGCCGAACTCGTCAAGCTTCAATTTGTCGGCGTGGTTCCTGTCACGAGGGCACCAACCGAGACGGGCCACGATCACGCTGAGGCCATGGACGTGCGCGAAGAACTGTCCCGCCATTTCCGCCATGACTTTGGCCGAGCCGTACCAATTGCGAGGGCTGAACGGCATGTCGGGCGTGATGGGCCACGGCCCTTCGTGCCCCATCACGACCTGCCCCGTACTGGCCAGCACGACGCGGCGGACACCGGCCTGCAGTGAACTTTCCAGGACGTTGTAGAGACCGACGATATTATTGGGCAGCAATTTGCCGAGAAAGTCATCTTCGTCGGGCGTGGCCGCCAGATGCACAACGACCTCGATTCCCTTCATTGCCTTGGCAACCTGCTCGGTGCTGGAAATGTCGCCCACGACGGCCTCTTCCACGTCCGGCGATGGATGAAGGTCGAATCCGCGGATCTTGTGCCCCCGGGCGAGCAATCCTGCACACACCGCCTTCCCCACCCGTCCGGCGGACCCTGTCACCAAAACGGAAATCGGATCCAGCATGATCTCTTGTCTCCCCGAGTGTGGAAACATACCGGCCGCATCGATCGTGCTCTGGTTGTAGCCAAGCAGCACGCAGCCGGCCAACCGGTTCCGCGGTCAGATCTTCAGAAACGCCTTGTTGACGTAAAGATAGTAGAGGAAGAGCCACATCACCAGGGCCGACGCCGACGCCGTCACCAGCGGGGCCGCGGGGCCGAACGACTCGACGAAACCGCCGACGAACACGCCGGCAATCTTCGTGAAATCGATCAGCCTCGTCGCGAGATAAATGGTGATCGGGTTCATGCCGACGACGACGAAGAAGAACGCGGAGCGGCGCCAACCGCGAACGTCGACCAGCCAGTACGAGGCGCCCAGCAACAACAAGCTCAGCCCGACCGTCAGCAACGTGAAGGAGGCGGACCACATCTTCTTATTGATGGGAACGGAATCCTGGGCGAGCAATGCGGCGGCGAGGAAGGCCGCCCCGGCCAGCAGCAGGCCGGCGGTCTTTCTCCCGGGGGACCGCGAGGAGCGAAGCCATTGGCCGGCAAGCACGCCGAACAGCGCGGTGGCGATGGAAGGAATCAGCGTGATGCTGAGGACGTGCCGGAAGTCCGGCGACAAAGCGTCGGCCACTCGCTCGCAGAGATAGGTTTGCAGGCAGCCGGCTTCGGTGAAGTCGCCCGCCCCGTAGCCCGGCACCGGCAGGTATCGCGTCGCCAGCCAATAGCCGATCAGGAGGCCGACGGCCCACAGCACCTGTCCCCGCGGCCGAGTATGCATCGTGATCAGTGCGGCAAAGAAGAAGCAGATACCGATGCGATAGAGCACGCTGTAATAACCCCAGGTAGGATGGGCTCCGCCCGGCGTACCCCAATAGACCAGGCCCAACAGTGCCAGGGCGACGGCTCGCACGACGATGTGCCGATACAACGGCCACCGCTTCGGATCGCGCTGTAGCCGCTTTTCGATGGAGAACGGCACGGCCACTCCGACGATGAAGATGAACAGCGGAAAAATGAGGTCGTAGAGCGTGAATCCGTGCCACTCGGGGTGGCGGCTTTGCTCGCTTAAGAAGTGAAAGGCGGCATTGTCGGAGATCTCCGGCAAAGTGCGAAAGATGCCCGCCAGACCGACCAACAGGAACATGTCGGCGCCGCGGAGGGCGTCGAGCGACATCAGCCGGTCCTGCCCGGCCGGGGTGTGCGTTGTCGATTCCATGCTTAGCGAAAACTCCTTGTCTCAACAATCTTTGTTCTGCTGCTCCAGGATTGGCACGACGACCTGAACTACGGTCCCTGAAGCCGGTGCGCTCTCGATGCTGAGCCGACCGCCGAGCAGTCGCACCCTTTGGCGAATGCCCTCCAGACCGAAGTGTCCCTTCTCAACCGACTCCGGGTCGAAGCCGATGCCCCAGTCCCGCACTTCCAAGCAAAGCTCTCGGCCCTCCTGAGTCATGGTGACCGCCACCTTTTTGCTCTTGCTGTGTTTGCAGGCATTGGTCAGCGCTTCCTGGGTGATGCGATAGACTGCGTTTTCCAAGATCACCGGCAGCCGTCCGAACCGCACGTTGCTGCGGCAGCCGATCTCCGGGCCGCCATGTCGGCGTTGTTCGTGAACCAGATGCGAAATCGCCGTCTCAAGCCCAATTTCGTCGATGACGGGCGGGCGCACTTCGCTGATCAGGCGACGTGCCTCGGAGTGGGACTGACTCACGAACTGCCTGGCCGCGTCGTAGGCCTTCTTCGCCTCTTCCGGGTCGCCGCCCCGCAGATGATCGAATACCTGGAACTGCAGGTTTGCCGCGGCAAGGTACTGGGCCAGTCCATCGTGGATCTCGTAGGAGATGACCTGACGTTCGTGGTCGCTGGCCTGGAGCATTCTCCACAGCGACTGCCTCTCTCGCTCCAGCGCCTCCTGGGCCTTGTGGCGTTCGGTAATGTCCCTGATGATGGCTGCGGCACACCACTGGTTGGACATCTTGAATGCGGCGACGGAGATTTCGATAGGAAATTCCGTCCCGTCCCGTCGTAACGCCGTGAGTTGCAGGACTTGCCCGACGGTTCTTCCTTGTCCTGTCATCTTGAAATCGGAAAACGCCTTGATCGCTTGTGTACGATAGCATGCCGGAGTAAGAATGGCATGGGCTTCGCATCCCATCATCTCGTGACTGGCGTAGCCAAACATCCGTTCGGAGGCCGGATTCCAGTAGAGCACCTTGCCTTCGGCGTCGATCATAATCACGGCGTCGAGGGCTGAGTCACAGATGTTGCGGACCCGTCGCTCGCTCTCAAGCAGGGCTTCCTGAGCTTGCTTCCGTTCCTCGATCTCTCTGCTCAATTCGGCAGTACGTTCTTCGACCCGGCGTTCAGCCTCGTCGTGAGCCTTCCTCAACGCTTCTTCCGCCTGTTTGCGTTCGGTGACATCGACGTTCACCCCCAAGATGCCGTAGCAGTGCGTCTCATCCCGAATCGGAGTAAGGATGTTGGAAATGAACCGTTGTTCACCGTTGATGGTGACGCTCACCACATCATCAACCCTTTCGCCGGCAAAGGCCCTCCGATTGTTCTCCAACCACAAGGCGCGCACATCCTCAGTCGGGGCCATTTCCTCCGGAACCTTGCCCACCATTCGTCCCCAGTGCGCCCTACAGACAGCATTCTCCATCAGGTAGCGACCGTCCTCGCCAATGACGAAGAAGTCGAATGGGAGGCATTCGACGGCTGCTTGGAGCACGGCTTCGCTGCGGCGAAGTTCGGCCTCGACGTTTTCCATCGCCGCAACCCGCCCTCGCAACTCGACCAATTCCTCGACGAGTTGCTGCTTCGTCTTGTCCCGATCTTTCACGGCCGACCTCTCGCCCAGATAGAGCGCCTTACAACTCCCCAGCGGGGATTATACACTACGTCGGCCAGCTTAGGGAGACCTGCCATGCCGTACGTGAAAAGAAGCACCATGTCGGCAGTGTGTGTCGTCTTGGTTGCAGGCGCCGGCCGGGCATGGTTCGAGAAGGGAAACCGGCAGGTGTCCTATTCCGCGCTGTAGCGGTATCGGAACGGTCCTTCGGGCGCAACCTAACCGCCGAGATAGAAATCGGTGAATTCGCCTGGATCTCGTCTTCCCGGCGAAATCGGGCCCAATCGACGTCCAATTTGCGCATCCTTGCCCGCAGCGTGTGCGGGTTGATCTTCAGCAGGGCTGCCGCCCCGCGGGAACCCTCGATTCGCCCGCGCGTCGCGATCAGTGCTGCTTCGATGTGGCGTTTCATGGCCTCATCGAGCGAGACGATTTCCGACGGGGAAACGTTCACCGAGGGTTTCGCCTGGGCGGTCGATAAGGGGCGGTCTTGTCCTGTCGTTACCCCCAGCGCCTTGGCTACCTCCAGACACTTTCCATCTCCCAGGATCGCCGC
>JAAYEH010000421.1 GCA_012728855.1 Rhodopirellula sp.
AACGGTGCTCTCGACAGTGGATATGTCCGTTTCGCCGCGGAAAAACGACAACAGAGAAGAGGAACCCGTACTTAAACACAGAGTACGGGTTCCTCTTCTCTGTTGCCGTCTTTTCGATACAGGAAAACTACGTACCGCTTCCGTCAGATTGACGGGAAATCTTGGTGTTCTTGAGTGTCAACGGGTGGAACTTACCCACAGATTCTGCGGAAGAGCCGTTTTTCCGTAGCGGCCGCCCCAAGCGGCCGCTACGGAAAAAAACCCCCCGACCCCTTCTTGGTTGCGCCCCCTCTTTTCCAGCCGACACGCTTTCGCCGCGGTTCTCCAGCGATTACAATCCCGGCTATACGCCGGTCTTCTGTTATCGCAACTCAAGAAGGAGGAATTCTATGAAGCGGCTCACGATTGTCACGGCAGTCCTGGTCTTGCTCGGTATGGTGACCCCAAGCGGGGCGGCCGAGGATGTCGAAGAGGGCTTCCAGCCGATTTTCAATGGCAAATCGCTGGACGGCTGGGAGGGCGATCCGGATCTGTGGCAAGTGGAAGACGGCGCGATCACCGGCCGGACCAATGCCGAGAAGCCGCTCAAACACAACTCGTTCCTCATCTGGCGCGAGGGCGAGGTCGGCGATTTCGAACTCCGCCTGGAGTATCGCCTGGAAGGGGGCAATTCCGGCATCCAGTACCGCAGTTGGCAGGAGCCGGAAAGTGCCGGCAAGTGGGTGATCGGCGGCTACCAGGCGGACATCGCAGACAATGCGAAGTACACCGGCATCCTCTACGGCGAACGCTTCCGCGGCATTCTCGCCCTGCGAGGCCAGAAAGTCGTGATCGGCGAGAACCACAAGCCGACGGTCGTCGAGCAGTTCGCCGACTCCGATAAGCTCCAGTCCGCCATCAACCCGGACGGTTGGAATCAGTACCGCATCGTCGCCCGCGATTTCCACTTCATTCACGAGATCAACGGCCAGAAGATGATCGAGGCGATGGATGAAGACACCGAGATGCGCCGCCCGAGCGGGCTGTTGGCCCTGCAGGTACACGTTGGCCCGCCGATGAAGGTGCAATTCCGCAATATCCGTCTGAAGCGATGGCCCGCCCAAGAAAAGAAGGTCGCGCTCATCGCCGGCCCTCGCAGCCACGGTTACGGTTCGCACGAGCACAACGCCGGCTGCGCGCTGCTGGCGAAGCTGTTGAATGAGAACGTACCCGGAGTGCGTGCGACGGTGTACCGCGACGGATGGCCGGCGGACGAAAAGGCGCTGGACGGAGTCGACGCGATCGTGCTCTTCGCCGATGGCGGCGCGCGGAACCCTATCCTGCCGCATGTGGAAGTGGTGGACCGGCTGATGAAAAAGAGGGTGGGACTGGCCACGCTCCACTATGCGGTGGAGGTGCCCAAAGGGGAGCCTGGCAATCGGTTTCTCGATTGGACCGGCGGCTATTTTGAAGGATTCTGGTCGGTCAATCCGCACTTCGAAGCGGCGGTGAAACCGGCTGAGAACCACCCGATCGCCCGCGGCGTTCGACCGTTTGTCATCGAAGACGAATGGTATTATCACATGCGGTTTCGCGAGAACATGGAAGGGGTAACGCCGATCTTGACGACGGTTCCGCCCGATTCCACCCGCGAACGTCCCGATGGCCATCATAGCGGAAACCCGGCCGTCCGCGCCCGGAAAGGCATGCCCGAGATCCTGGCCTGGGCTCGCCAGCGGCCGGACGGCGGGAGGGGTTTCGGATTCACCGGCGGCCACTGGCACTGGAACTGGGGCAACGACCAGTTCCGCAAAGTCGTGCTCAACGGAATTGTCTGGATCAGCGGGCTTGACGTGCCCGAGCAAGGTGTCTGCAGCAAAACGCCGGCCGTGGACGAACTGGTGATGGGGTTGGACGATCCGCCGCCGACGAAATTCAATCGGGACGAGGTCGCCAAGAAAATCGAACAGTGGAATCGCGAGTGAGAGACAGTCCCACCAGGGGTGTATGCACCGCGGTGGCTGGCTGCTATACTACATAGCTTACCCCTGCACCAGGCCCTTGGGGGGGGCTTGGCGGTGTCCGTTGCGTCCGGGCTGCCGAAATAGCAGGCAAGGCATGGTTCGAGAAGGAGTAAAATCGAAATGAGGAGACTATGGTCAAGCTGTTGGTGAGAGATCGAGAGTCGATTCAGGAGGCCGTTCGGCGTTTTCGCAAGCTGGTCGAGCGGACGGGGATCAAGAAAGAGATGCGAAAACGTGAACGGTATGAAAAACCGAGCGCGATTCGCCGGCGGTCGAAATTGCGTGCCGAACGAAGGGCCCGAGCCCAGCGGCTAGCGCTCTGAGGCGGGAAGCGTCTCGGTTGTTTTTGGGAGAGGAGTAGTGATGACCCCGGACGAACAACTGGATCATCTCGATAAGGAACTGGAACATCTGCGGAAAAGAAAAACCAGTTCCAAGGGGATTCTGCGGTTGACGGACTCGCGCCTGCGAGGATGTTCCAAGTGGAAGTGGGAGCAGCACGGGTGGACGCTCAGCGATGGAGACGCCTGTGGGATCATGAATGGAAACGAAAGGGAGCGACGCACCGCGTTGCTTTCCGTTCTCAAATCGGTGGGTATTCAGGAAGTCGAGTTCGTCGACGGCGAGGACAGCCTGGAGGTGGTGGCAGGCTAGCGGCTGGCTGGCTCGGCCGCCTTGGTTCGTTGCGGTGCCATCAAACGGCTTGATCCCCTGCCTTGCCGAGCAAAGCAACGACGTTGTGTTGCCCTTCCTGGACGGCGATGTCGCGAGCCGTTTTTCCGTTTCGGGTCCGAGTTTCCGACTCCGCACCGGAACCGAGAAGCGCTTGGACGACATCGATGTGCCCTCGCGCGGCAGCCCACATCAGTGCGGTAAAGCCGCCCTCGCTCGACGCGTTCGGGTTGACGCCCGCTTCGAGCAACGTCCGAACCAGCTCGACGTGTCCGTCCTCCGCCGCGAGAAACAGCTTTCGCTCTTTCTTCTGCGCGAATCGCAGCAGGATTTGTCTCAGCATGGCGCGCCTTTCACGGTTGTTCTCAAGGCCAACGGCTCACCCTCGCCGCGCCTCCAGCCCTTTCGCTTTGGCCGGACTTCTCAGCCACTTGCGCATCTTCCGTCTTCCCTGCGTGAAGATCAGCACGGCAAGGAAGAAGGGCATGGTCGCCGCCGCCTTGACCTTCACCCGCCAGTTCAGGATCCGCACCAGTTTGACGATCACCCGCGCCACGTGCCGCGGGCTGTAGAATTCCCGGTCGATCTGCTTCCGCACGTTGGCAATGTCCAGGGCCGAATAATCGTCGCTGTAGACGAAGCCTTCGCTGTCGATATGGTAGCCCGGCGACTGCTGGACCAGTTCCTTCACGCCCGAGTACGGATCGCTGCGCAAGCGAGAAACGTGGATCAAGTCGACGCCCAGCGACCGCGCGAAGCCGGCGGTCGAGAGCATCTCCTCTTTGGTCTCGCCGAGGTTGCCGGCGATGAAGTAGGCGTTGATGATCATCTTCGATTGCCGAAGGACGTCGAATCGCCGCCGAACCTGCTCGACCGTGAATCCCTTCTGCATCGATTTGAGCGTCGCGTCCTGCGTCGACTCGACACCGATCAACAGAGCGAGGAAACCGGCCTGCTCCATCTTGCGGAGGACGTCGGGGCGGCCGGCAATCTCCAGCCGGGCGTTGACGACGTAGTGCTTGTGGATCTTCTTGGCGATCAACAGGTCGCAGATTTCAATGACCCGCTCGGGCTGATGCGTGAACACATCGTCGACGAAGAAGACCAGGTCGGCGTCGAGTTGCTCGATTTCCCGGACGATCGACGCGGCCGACCGCGGCGTCCAGGGTCGCTTCACACCCCAAGGGTTGACGGCGAAGCTGCAGAACTTGCAGTGGAACGGGCAACCCCGCGACCCGGCGATCTTGTCGACCTTGATTCCCGTGCTCACCCCCTTCGTGGTCAGGTAGTACGGCCGGCGACGCAAATGGCGAGCCGGCATCAAGTCCTCGTCCAAAGGCGCGTTGGCCCGCGCCGGATTATGCATGATGCGGCCGCCGTCGTCTCGGTAGCACAAGCCGGCGATTTCCGACCAGGGGCGGTGTTGCGCGAGTTCGGCGATCGCCTGTTCGCCATCGCCGCAGACCACCGCGTTGACATGGGGGCAAGCTTCCAGCCAATAGGCTGGATTCTCAGTCGCCGTCCGCCCTCCCAGAATCGTCATCACGTCGGGCGGCAGCGCGTTGATGTCGTCGCGGATGAAGTCGAGATCCTGCCGCCAATTGATCGAGTAACAGACCAGGTCTGTTTCCGGCTTGAGGTGCGGCCTGGTAGCGGGCGTGCGCTCGTGCCGGAAGTTGACAAGTTCGATCCGCTCGACATACGGTTGCAGCGCAGCCGCAATATACTCCAGCCCTAAAGGGGGGAAAGACGTCCTTGAACTGCGCGTAAGCCGGTAGGGGCTGATGCACAGGGCATGGCGAAACATGACATTGACTCCATGTCAATCGTTGCAGACGGGGTGAAACTTGGCAACAAGATCCTGCTGTTTGGCGACGCGGGACTGCTCTGATACGTCCATTTGGAGGCAAATGCAGTTGGCGCCGTGCTTGAGGAAGTCCTTCGCCTTGTGGTGCCGCTCGAATGGCTGCGAGAAGTCCTCGGTTTCACCCACGTAGAGCGTCGCGTGCCGATACCCGCCGTCCTGATCGCAGGAACGGTTGGTGATCACGTAGACGCCACCGAGTTTTCGAAGTTTCGTGCCCAGGGCGTAGACCTTGAACCGATACGGTTCGCCGGATTCGCCTTTGAACGTCTTCTTGCCAAGCGATGCCATGATTCACTCCTTAGTCGTGTTAGGTTCTACCATCAATTTCACTTCAGGAATTCCCGCCAACAGCCGGTCCAACACGGACCGCGTCATCTGTGAGGTATACATCGCCCTCAGTTCACCGAGGCCGAGCGACCCGAACGCCGAGACGCACTCTTCCGGCCGCGTTCCCGTACGGACAAAAACGGCATTCCCTCCTCGAGTTCGTAACGCTCGGCGCGGAGGAACCAGAAGGCCAGGCCGCCCGTGTTGTGCGACACCTCGGAATCCGCGGTTCGAGGTGCTCCGGGTGCTCGAACACCCAACGACCCCTTCTTGCCTGTCTTCTTCCAGCCGAGTTGCTCCATCACAATGCGAACGACCACCCCGATCGCCTGCCGCAGACGCTTGGTGCGGCGAGGATGCTTCGAGGAAAGGAAGTCGTCGATGGCTGGCAGAGCCTCAAGTTCTCGCACTACCCCAGCAAGAGGGGGTCTGTCGTGATGGATTTCCGATTCCATCAGCCGTCGCTGTCGCGACTCGTCGCTGAAAAAACGAAGAATCTCGTCGAAAGGGAGTTCTGGGTCGTTTGCCACATCGGCAAAGGTCCGGCCCTGACGATCGAGAAGAAAACCATCGCGATGGATGACCACATGCGATTTGCCGGGCATTACAGACAGAAATCCTTTCCTTCGGTCCGATCGCGAACGTCCAAAATTCGCAGATACAGATATTGTATCTTGCCCACGCGGATTTGGCAAGTCCTTTCAAGGGTTATCCACAGGCAAGAGGACGCCGGGTGGTGCGGATGCCGCCGGAAGCGGATTGAAGTTTGCTCTACCAGCCAATCACGGTGCGACCTCAAGCGGGGTGCGAGTCGCCACGATTTCGGTTGCTCGTTTCGGCGCCGTCAGCCGGTAGATAATGAACGTCAGATCATCCGGTTTGCTCGGCTCGTCCGGTTCGACACCATGCATCCTGCGACCGCACGCTTCGGCAAGCTCGGCAATCGCTCGCCGGAGCGATCCCTTGCGAATCCGGTCGACGATTTCGGGTATCCGCAGATTGTCGAAGAGGCCGTCGCTCGCCAGAATCAGGGTATCGCGGGGCGCTAGTTCCACCGTGGAGCCCATTTCAATCCGCATGTCGGCCGAACCGACCATGTTGGAGATGACGTGACGATCCTCATGATGCATCGCTTCCGCCGCATCCAGCAGACCCGACTCGACCGCGTAGCCGACCGGCGAGTGGGAGATGGTCTGGAGCTTGATCTTGCCCCGCTGGCCGACGACCAGCATCATCGAATCGCCGACATGGTAGGACCGCACGGTCCGCCCCTGGATTTCGGCCACCGCGAGCGTCGTACCGGCGCCCAGGCCCAGCGCCGCGACCGCACGGTTGGCATTCTCGAATCCGTTGAGAATGGCCGTTCTCAGGCTGGCTTCGTTGTGGTCGGCCTGCCGGATGGAAGCGATCAATTCCGCCAGTGCCGTTCGCGAGGCTTGCTCGCCGGCCCGCTCACCCCCCAGCCCGTCGGCCACTGCCAGGACGCCGGCAACATCGTCGAACAGAACCAAAGCCGCGGCGTCTTCATTCGCCGTTTGCTTGTCCGGCGAGCGGGCGGAATAGAGGGCAGCGGTTCCGTGGGCGATTGGGTGGAGTTCGCCCTCGGTCATTTCCTTATCCAATAGCAGCCGAACGTCCATGTCTGTGGTCTCATCCAGCCAAGAAGGAGCCTCACCTATTCTCCCCGCCCGTCCGGCTGGTGGCAAGGGGCCTATGGCCCCGATACGCGAAAGGCCTCGCGCTCGAAAGGATTGTCGAAATACGGATGTCGACCGGTGAGCCAGAGAAACACCCACCAGAACAGATAGGCCGGAACGAACAGAGGCCCCCATCGCTCGTACTGGCGGACGTGTACCAGTTCATGCGACCGCGACCATTCCAAACAAGTCCGATCGCGAGCCAACACGGCATGACCGAAGGTGACGGCGGATGCGCCCCGGATGAGCGGAAACGTATTCAAGAAGAAGGCGGGGCCGATTCCCCAAAACTCCAGGACGCGTCCGGTCCGCTGGATCTGCCCGCCCTTGATCAATGCCAGCAGCCCGATTGTCAGGCCGACCATCGTCCAAGGTGAAGCCCAGAGGACCGCCGCAAACAACAGTAATTGTCGCCCGATTCGTATCGTCTTCACTTGCTGCCCCCGATCCGGCAAGCCAACCAAGAAGGGGTCGGGAGTCTTTTTCCGTATCGGCCTCATCGCTGCTCGGGACTTCCCTCGCGGTTGGTGGCCGATACGGAAAAAGACTCCCGACCCCTTCTGCACGCCCAACCGCGCCCTGCGCCAATGCTCAGTGCCACTGCATCGTCTCCAGATATTGCCGGATGTGTCCCGCGTTGCGGAACTTCTTGAGGATCAGCGTCCTTTTCAGCCCGCAGCAAATGGCCTTCACCTCCGGAGCATGTTCCGGATAGTGTTTGGCTCCGCCAATCGAATCGTAGAAGATGCGGATGAGATTGAACACGTCTTCGTGGATGTTCTCCGGGCTGCCGGCTCCCCAGTGGAACATGTCGACCAGTTTCAGATCGAACGAGAGGCCGTAGCGGCGGAGAATGATGTTTTCATCGTGGAGGTCGCCGTGATATTCGTGGACGTAGTGGATTCCCTCGATGCCGGCAGCCAGGGCGTGCAGGAGGTGCAAGCCCTGAAATACCGAGAGCCGTCGGCCGGGCTGACGGGCGATGAAGCGGCTCAGCAACTCCCCCTCGACGTAGTCGGAGATCAACGCATGGACCCGCTGACCCTCGAACAGGATGGTCTCGTGCGTGTGGTATTGGATGAGAATCGGGCAGTGGCGGAGCTTGTGAAGCTTCTTGGCGTAGAAGGTTGAGGTGCGGTTGCCGCGGTTTCGGTGCGGGAAAAAGAACTTGGCGGCGCGGAGAATGCCCGTGCCGCGTTCCCGCAGCGTGTAGACCTCGCCCTCCCAACCGGTTCCCAACAGAGAAACAATCGTGTACTTCCCGGCGATTGGAGTACCGGAGGGGAATGCGAACTGCTTAATCCGGCGACTGGGGGTTGTCTTGGCCATGGTGTTGCTCCGCGGCGAGGGCGAGCGAGGCGGATCATGTGTCAATCCCGGGAGTTTGGGTTCTTTAATCTTACTAGATAAACGAGAGCAAAGAAGTCATAAACTCCGTGAGCGACAATGGGCGCGAGCAAATTGCCCGAGACCGCGAACAGCCAGCCCAGGTAAAGGCCGACCAGCCCGGCAAGGACGGCGTAGCTGGTCGTGATTGGGTGGAGCAGTCCGAACAAGATGGCCGCGGCGGCAATACCGATCCAGGTTCCGGGCGTGCCGCCGAATCCCTCGGCGATCGTCACCTGGACGACTCCCCGGAAGAGCATTTCTTCGCCCAGTCCGGCCAGTGCCGAGATGAGGGCCAGTTCCACCAGTCGGCAGTCGCGGAACAGGGGCACGAGCAGCTCATCCACCACTCGGACGAGCCTGACCAACGGACCCAACGGCAGCCATACAACCCCCAATAGGCCCACGAGCAGCGGCAACCCGGCGGCCGCGCCCCAGGCGGCCCCGGCCCAATTCCATTGGATCATCTCCCACGGCGGCCGGTCGAGCCATGCCCCCAGGCCGACCGCGATCAGCCCGAGCCCCCCCTCGACGACGATGGCCATCAACAGAAGCTGGGACGGCGATGGTGGAGGCGAATCGTCTTCCACGGCTTCACGCCCCTTTCTCTATCAATGACACGCCAAGATAGCAGAATCCGATGGTAGCAGCCGGGCTGCTTAGCATTATGATGGGTGGTTGTTCACGACGCGAACCTCTCGGCAGTTGCGATCCAGGTAGAGCTGCTCGGCCTGCACCAGACCGTCCTTGACACTGCGTGTTTGATTGCCGTGGAGGGTAAGGTGGTGAATGTTCTCGGCGTAGACGGCCCGCCGGCAGTCGCGCATCCAGCAGTCGCGGCACGTGACGTTCGTTCCCGACGTCTTGAGGTAAACGGCTTTGCCGCCATGCCCGTAGAAAAAGCAGCCGTCGATCATGGTGTCGTTGGGAAACTCGACCACCAACGCATCGCCGCTTTCGTGGTTGCCCACGAAGGTAAGATCGCGGATGGTGATCTTCAGATCGGGCCACCACTGACCGACCGCGCCCACAATGCTGAGCAGTTCTTGCCCTTCGTGGTTCTCGTTGACCAGCACCGTCGCGCGGCCCTCGCCAACGAGAAAGAGGTGCTGGCCGTCCTTCAGCTTCTTGACGACCGGCTCGGTGAAGACGTGTCTTCCGGCGGGAACGTAAATGGTCCCGCCGGCCTCGGGAAGCGCGTCGAGCGCTGCCTGGAGACCTCCCGCTTCGGCCGCATTGATCACTGTCCGCGACAGCGGCGGAGCAGCGGAAAGCGGGCGCGATTCGACAGCGCTAAGGACGGCCGCAGCGATCAGCAGGGCAGGCAGTCGCATATCAGGCCTCCTTACGTACTCAAACTGTAAGTGCGGCGGCCCGGGAACGGGGACTGGTCCCGAGCGGTCCACGCCAGCAGACGTACCACCATCTCAAGCAGTGCCGCGTTGCCACTTCAACGATTGGCGTCTAGAACGGCGCTCCCATCCCTCCCAGCAACATCGGGACCGTGCCGAGAATCTTGAGCACACCTTGCTCCAATTCCACGCGGGTCTTGGTTCCCTGGGGAATCGAAGTCGCCGTCACGGTGATGTGATCCTTGTTTTCGGATCCTTCCAGCATCTGGGCGATCATTTCAGCGTTCGAACGGACCTGTTCTTCCTCGGCCACCGAGCCGATGGTCTTCACAATCGGGGTGAGAGCGAGTTGGAGTTGCAGCGGCGCAGCGGGCTTGTCCGACCCCGCCTTCGACTTCTCGATCGCCTGCTTCAACGCAGCGACGGCGTCGCGACCGGCCGCGACGTAGAGGCTCTGCTTGCCGACGCCGACCACTACGTTCAGTCGGTCGCCGACGAGCTTCTCCAGGCCCTTGGCATTTTCGAGTTCCTCCAGCGGAACGGCAAACGTGTGGAATCGCACGTCCTGGAAGCTCTCGGCGTCGAGCTTGATCGCGTCCGCCGCTCGCGGCTCATCTTCGATAAGCTGTTTCGCCAGCGCTTTGAGAACCTCTTCGACCCGCTCTGGTTCGACGACCCTCGCGCCGGCCGCGCCGGTGAGTTGATCGGGAGCGATCTTGGCCGATGCCGCCACGTCGAACTTGCCCCCCTCGATCGTCTTCTGCAACACGCCCATCAGTTCATCGACCAGCTTCTTGGCCAGCTCCAATTCCTCGTCGCTGAGCTTCTGCTTCGAAAGCTCCTCGATGGCGTTGGCCTTGGCGGTTTGCAGTTGCGTCTTGACCTGCTCAATGTCGCTTTGGGCGATCTCGGCGGCCGAGCCGAACGTGACGGCGGCGTCGGGCATGAGGAAGCCGGCGTAGTCGGTCTTCAGATCGCCTGTTTGTTTCATCTGCTCGGCCAGATCGCTCCCCTCGATGGCCGTCATGCGGTATTCCAGGGCGCCGAGACCCGCCTTCTCGTCGATTTGAATTCCCAGCACGAAGGCATCCAACTCGTCGAGCATACCGCTGAATTGCTTCATCGCCTGCTCGAAGGCCTTCTGGCGAAGCTGCTGGTCCTCCGGCGACTCGTCAGATTGCCGCGGCAGGCCCTGCTGCGCGCCCATCTGCATCATGCCCAGGATCATCTGCCGGAAAAACGGCGGCACGTTCTTCACAGTCACCTGCAATCCCAAGTCGAAATCCTTGGGCAGATCGCCCAACGCCTTGGCGGGATTCTGCGGCACATCGTCCAGCCCTTCGGCCGTGGTGGTGACGAAGGCCCAGTCGCCAACCTGCTTGGCATAGAGCACACGGCTTTCCGTTTCGAACTCGTAGACGCCTTCGCCGGCGTCGCCGGGTTCGCCAATCGCCGGTTCGAGCGCGGCGAGGAGCTTTTTCAAGTCGGTCACCGGCAGGAAAGCATGCATCGGAAACTCCTGCCCGTCGGTCCGAACCAGAAATCCCCAAGGTCGCGACTTGTCGAGTCCCTCCAGACCTTTGCTGTCGGTGAAGTTGTCGACCGCTCCCTCGACCATCATGGCGAGTTGCGGGTTCATGAACCGCAAATCCCCCAGGATTTCGTCGTATCCGGAGAAGGCGAGCGCGATGACCGGTTTCATCGCCGCTTCCTTCCCCTCCGAGGGCGCAGGCTCCTGGGCCTGGCAGGCACTTCGCGCCGCGAACAGCAGGGTAATGCACAAAACGGCGGGCAGCAACTTCTTCACGATCTGAACTCCTTTGCAGCAAGAACCAGTCCTGTCGATCGGCGGCCCGGCACCGCCAGGGCGCTTTCGGAGGGAATTTCCCCGAACCGCCAGTTTACCGGAAAACCCTGGCGCCGAACAGGACATCCTCCGGCTGCAATCGTACGTGGAGATTGCTCCGGACAGCGCGACTTCCGTGCAACCGCCCGTGTGCCCCTTACCCGCCAGGAAATGGGGGATTGGCCTCCTCTGATTCGCCGGCATATTGACACCCTTCCGCCGGCGGGACAAACTAAATAGCTTTCTCAGGGACGCCGAGAGGTTCGTTCTGTTCGTCCTTCAGTTCAAGAGAGGGTGGTCATGCAGATTATCATCAGCGAGACGTATGAAGCACTGAGCAAGGCCGCCGCAACGGTCGTGGCGAAGACGATCAATTCCAAGCCGAACGCGGTCCTCGGCTTGGCGACGGGTTCCACGCCTTTGGCGCTGTACAAGGAACTCATTCGCATGCATAAGGAAGAGGGGCTCGATTTCTCGCAGGTGACGACGTTCAATCTCGATGAGTACGTGGGCCTGCCGAAGAACCATTACCAGAGCTACCACTACTTCATGCATGAGAACCTCTTCAAGCACATCAACGTCCCGCAGCAAAACATCTATATTCCTTCCGGCACCACCGACAATTACGAAGCCTTTTGCGACTGGTACGAGCGTCGCATCAAGGAATGTGGGGGCATTGATCTGCAGGTGCTGGGCATCGGCTCCGACGGTCATATCGCCTTCAACGAGCCGTCCAGCTCGCTCGGCTCCCGCACCCGCATCAAGACCCTCGCCAAACAGACCATCCAGGACAACTCGCGCTTTTTCGAAAAAGCCGAGGACGTGCCGATCTACGCGATCACCATGGGCGTGGGCACGATCATGGAGGCCCGCACGATCATCCTTCTCGCCTCCGGTAAGAGCAAGGCCCCGGCGGTTGCCGGCGCGATCGAGGGGCCGGTGACCAGCATGAACACGGCCAGCGTCCTGCAACTGCACCCCGACACGATCTACTTCCTCGACGGCGACGCCGCCAGCGAGCTGACCATGATCGAGTATTACCAGTGGATCCAGCAGAAGGCCCCCGGTTTCCCCCGAGGCAACTGATCGGACCTGCGTCCAACCGCTCCGTACACCAAGCGAGGAATTGACCTATGCGTTTGATCCTGGTGGATCTCCCTTCCGAGAAGCGGCGGAATTTCGACCCTCTTGGCCTCAGCCGCCCGATTTGGGAGCTTCGTTGCGGCATGACGACGCTCGCCGAGAAGCTCGTCGCCAAGGCAGGCACGAGTCAAGTGGCCTGCTTCGTCCCGCCGTACATGGCCGGCGCCTACCGCGAGCAGACCTCCTGGCCGGTGAACGATCCGGCCCAGTTGACCGGCGATGACTTGCTGATCGTCAGCGCTCGCTTGAAGGCATCGGCGCTGAGCGGCGAGCCGGCAGGGCCCAGCCAGATCGCTTGCGAGGCCGACGGGGAGTGCCTTTTCGCCCGCATCGCCCGCGCCGATCTGGGCAAGTTGAAAACCGAGTCGATCGAGGCGCTGTTGGAATCGGCACGGGCCGCGCTGCCGGCGGCCGACGGCGAGTTGCCCACCTGGAACTACACCTGGGATCTCGTCCTCTCCAACCCCCAGCAGCTCATCGAAGATTTCAAGTTCCTCGGTCGCAGCGGGATCGAGGGCCAGGTGGAAGAGCCTAACGCCATCCGCGGCAGCCGGGCCGACGTGTTCATCGGCCGCGGCACAGTCGTCCATCCGATGGTCGTCATCGATGCCGAACACGGTCCCGTCTATATCGACGAAGGGGCCGAAGTTCACCCCTTCACGCGGATCGAGGGGCCCTGTTACATCGGTAAGAAGTCGATCATGCTCGGCACGAAGTGCCGCGAGGGGATGACGATCGGGCCGGTCTGCCGCGTCGGCGGGGAAGTGGAGGAGTCGATCATCCAGGGCTACTCCAGCAAGTACCACGATGGTTTTCTGGGCCACGCTTACGTGGGCGAGTGGGTTAACTTGGGAGCGCTGACGACCAATAGCGACCTCAAGAACGACTATTCCAGCGTCACCGTCACGCTGGACGGGAAGAACCCGATCGACACCGGCTCGATCAAGGTCGGCTCGGTGATCGGCGACCATACGAAGACGTCGATCGGCACCCTCTTCAATACCGGATCCTACGTCGGCGCGATGGCCCTGATTGCCGCCACCGGCAAGCCGCTGCCGAAGTTCATCCCTTCGTTCGCCTGGTTCCTCGAAGGCGTGGTGACCAAGGGATTCGGCAAGAAGAGCCTCTACCAGACGGCCAGGACGGCGATGGGCCGCCGGAAACGGGAGTTTACGGCCGCCCAGGAATCGATGTGGGATGAAGTTTTCACCATGACAGCGCCAGCGCGTATGGAAGCGGTCAAGAAAGGCCGCCGCGTCCTGGCCAGCCAACGATCTTAGGAGCGAGAGTTATGCCAAGTGTAATGGATCGGGTTGTCGCCGTCACCGCCCGCGTGCTGCGAGTGGACGCCGCCGACATCAAGCCGGAAAACGTCTTCACCACCGACCTGGGCGCCGAGAGCGTGCAGTCCGTCGAACTGGTGGCGATGTTTGAAGAGGAGTTCGGCATCGAGATGGACGAAGACGAGGCTCTGTCGGTCGAGACGGTCGGCGATGCGGCCGACTACATCGCCAAGGTCTGCAAACAGCAGGGCGTCGACTGCTGACTCCCCCAGAAAGGAACCCCCATGTCCGGTAACCGCAAATCCTATCCTTTGGTCGATACGACCGAACCGAACCTCCTGGAAGAAACCTTCGACTACGGCATGCCGCCGTTGATCCGCTTCGACGGACCGGTGGTCGAGTACGTCGACGGCCGGCCGATCGAGTTTGATCCGCAGGCGCTGAAAACCCGCGACATCTTCATCACCGACACCACCTTCCGCGACGGCCAGCAGGCGCGGCCGCCGTACACGATCGACCAGATGGTGCGGATCTACGACCTGCTCGGCCAGTTGGGCGGTCCCAACGGCGTGATCCGCCAGACCGAGTTCTTCCTCTACACGCACAACGACCGCGAAACGCTCGACCGCTGTCGCGAGTTGGGCCACAGTTATCCCGAATGCACCGGCTGGATTCGCGCCGTGCCGGGCGATTTCCGCCTGGTCAAAGAGGCCGGTCTGGCGGAAAGCGGCATGTTGACGAGCTGCTCCGACTACCACATCTTCGAGAAGCTCAAGTTCAAGAGCCGCCAGCAGTGCATGGACGCGTACTGCGAAGTGGTCGACGCCGCCTTCGAGGCCGGCGTCCGCCCGCGCTGCCACCTGGAAGACATCACCCGCGCCGACATCGAAGGATTCGTCCTGCCGTTCGTCGAACGTCTCATGCGGATGAGCGAGCAGGTGCCCGATGAGAAGTCGGTGAAGATCCGCTTGTGCGATACGATGGGCTTCGGCGTCAGCTTCCCGGGCGCGGAGCTGCCCCGCAGTGTGCCGAAACTCGTCTACAAGCTCAACCAGGAGGTCGGTGTGCCCAGCAGCCGGCTGGAGTGGCACGGCCACAACGATTTCCACAAGGTCCACATCAACGGCGCCACCGCCTGGCTCTACGGCTGCGATGCCGTGAACGCCACCCTTTTCGGCATCGGCGAACGGACCGGCAATCCGCCTCTGGAAAGCGCGGTTTTCGAGTACATCGCCCTGAAAGGTGATCTCTGCGGGATCCGCACGGAAGTGATCAGCGAGTTGGCCGATTACATGCGTTCGATCGGACTGCCGATTCCCGACAACTACCCCTTCGTCGGCAAAGCCTTCAACACCACCCGCGCCGGAATCCACGCGGGCGGCCTGCGCCAAGACGAGCGGATCTACAACATCTTCGACACAGCGGCGTTGCTGAACCGTCCGCCGCGCGTCGCGCTGACCGACAAGACGGGAAGCGACGGCGTGGCTCTCTGGGTCAACGAGTACTTCGGGCTCAAAGGGAGTGAACGGATCAGCAAAATCAAGTGCCACAAGGTCGCCCGCTGGGTCATGGACCAGTACGAAAAGGAAGGCCGCATGACCACGATCAGCGACGAAGAACTCGAGCAGAAGGTGCAAGAACTGATGCCTGAGTACTACCGGAAGTACAAGGGCGACGCCTGAGAATCGCTCTTGACCCGTCCGAAAAGTTCGTTCTATACTACCCACCCCATCGGATTGCGCGGACGACCCACGACGCGCAAGGGGATCGGAGACAACGGTTTAAGGAGGAACCGCAATGACTCAAGGATGTGTGCTATCGGATCAACCGCGCGCAAATCGCCGGGAGTTGGGACTGCGTCGGACGCTGTGTGGCGCAAGCATCGCCATCGCCTGCTTCGCCCTTCTCGCTTCTCTGGACCCTGATTCGGCGACTGCCGGCCCGCCAAAACTCGGGCCGATCGGTGCCGCCGCCTCTCGGATCGTCGCCCCGGAGCCACAACCTGCCTCGGCGGGCAAGTCGGCGGCCAAGCCGGAGACGCCCGCCACACCGTTGAAAATCACCGCTACCGTCAACGGCGAGGACATCACACGCGAGCAGCTTGCCGGGGAGTGTCTGGTCCACTACGGAGAGGAGGTGCTCGATCGCCTGGTAAACAAGCATTTGATCGTCCAGGAGTGCAAGGCCAGGGGAATCACGGTCAGTCAGGCGGAGGTCAACCAGGAAATCGAGCGGATGGCGAGTCGATTTGGGCTGCCCACCGATCAGTGGCTGAAGATGTTGCACCAGGAACGCGGGATCAGCCAAACGCAATACGGCAACGACATCGTATGGCCGACGTTGGCACTGAGAAAGCTCGCCGGCGCGCAACTGAGGATTTCCGACGCCGAAATCCAGCAGGAATACGAAACTCTCTACGGTCCTTCGGTCAAAGCGCGCCTGATTGTCTGTTCGGAGATCGAGAAGGCCAAGAAGATCCAGGCCGAGGCCGCGGCCAAGCCGGACCAGTTCGGCGCGTTGGCCATGCATCATTCCGAAGACGTCAGCGCCAGCCTCAAAGGTCTGATTCAGCCGATTCAGAAGCATGTCGGCGACAAGACGATCGAGCAGGCCGCCTTCACCATGAAGGACGGCGACGTTTCCGGGGTCATTGCGGTGGCTAATCAGTACGTGATCCTCAAGCGGGAGGAGCTGCTGCCGGCGCGCAACGTTCCGATGACCGACCAGCTTCGCTCAGGGTTGGAAGAGATTATCCGCGACCGGAAGACCCGCGACGTGGCCGGCAACGTCTTCCAGACGCTGCAGAAGAACGCCCGCGTTCAGGTCGTTTTCAGCGACAAAGCCCAGCGCGCCCAGATGCCGAACGTGGCGGCGCTGATCGACGGAAAGCCGGTTTCCACGGGCGAGTTGGCCGAAGCTTGCATGGACCGGCACGCCCAGGAAGTGCTAGAAGGGATGATCAATCGCCGGCTTTTGGAGCAAGCGTGCAAGAAGCGCAACCTCTCGATTACCGCCGCCGACCTCGACAAGGAAATCGCCCGCGCCGCGGCCATTTCCTGCCCGGTGAGGCCGGACGGTTCACCGGACGTGGCGGCCTGGCTGAAGCTGGTAACCGAGGAACAGGGGATCTCCGAGGAGATCTATCGCCGCGACTCGGTGTGGCCCAGCGTAGCCTTGAAGAAGCTGGTCGGCGAGAAGGTGGACATCAGCGAAGAGGACATCCGGAAGGGATTCGAGGCCAACTACGGTCCGCGGGTGCGGTGCCTGGCGATCGTGATGGACAATCTCCGCCGTGCCCAGCAGGTATGGGAGATGGCTCGCAAGAATCCCAGCGAGGAGAATTTCGGAGAGCTGGCGACGCAGTATTCGATCGAAGCGTCGAGCCGCGCCTTGCGGGGAGAAGTGCCGCCGATCCAACGGCACGGCGGTCAGCCGATGCTGGAGAAGGAGGCGTTTACGCTGCAACCGGGCGAGTTGTCGGGGATCGTGCAGGTGGACGGTTCGCGGTTCGTCATTCTCTTCTGCCTCGGCCGCACGGAGCCCGTGCAAGTCGACATGGCCTCGGTCCGCAACCTCATCCTCGAAGACATTCGCGAGAAGAAGCTGCGGATCGCTATGGCCACGTATTTCCAGGAGTTGCAGCGAAACGCAACGATCGACAACTATCTTGCCGGCACCTCTCAGTCTCCCTCGAAGTCGCGCATCACCACGCGGCCGGCGACGGCGACGGAGCGATAGAGACGCTGGCGGAAACAAGATTCAGCGAGCCCGCCGATGCCGAATCGGTGGGCTCCTATTTTTTCGTTATCAAGTCAAGCCTCATCGCTGTCGATCCACTTGGGCAAGCGGACCGGCTGATACCTCTCGAACTGGTCCAACAACGCACCGGCGTCGTCGGCCAAGAGGAGCAACTGTCGATGGGACTGCTTGAAAAACCGCTCCGCCACCATGCGATCGAAAAACCGCCTCAAATCCTGGTAGTAGTCCGCCACGTCCAACAGCCCGCACGGCTTCTGGTGCAGTCCGAGCTGTGCCCAGGTGAGGATTTCACAAAACTCCTCCAGGGTTCCAATGCCGCCAGGCAGGGCGATGAAGCCGTCTGCCAGGTCGGCCATCAGTGCTTTCCGCTCATGCATCGAGCCGACGATTCGCAGATCGGAAAGGCCGGTGTGGGCCACCTCCTTATCCACCAGCGATTGGGGAATCACGCCGATCACTTCGCCCCCCTCGGCGAGGACTTTGTCGGCAATCACCGTCATCAGCCCCACGCCACCGCCGCCGTAGATGAGTCGCAGTCCCCGTCGCACGAGTTCCTCCGCGAGCCGCACCGCCGCCTCGCGGTACTCCGGCCGGAGACCGGGACTGGAGCCAAGAAAGACACAGATCGACTTCATGCCCACGGCGCGCCCTCAATCGCCTTCTCCTTTTCCTTCAGGCGGAAGATCCGCCGCGCGTTGCCGTGCATGATCGGGTCGACGAGCGCCAGGGCGTCGTCGATGCTCAGCCAGCCTTCCTCGACGAGTTCGCTGAGGGCAAGCGCGATTCCTTGCCGGGCGATGAGAGCGTGCCCCACGACCTGTTCGACATTGCGATAATCGCCGCCGAAAGTGACGATCTTGTTCGCTGGGGCCGTGACGAGGTACTTCTTGAGAAAGTCCTTCGCGGCCAAGGGATTGATGATCCACGCCCAGCACATGTCCACGCAGGCGTTGGTGTACTGCTTGGCGACCGAGATCAATTCCTCGTAATAGGGATAGCAGATGTGCATGAACAGGAAGGGGGTCTCGGGCGCCGCGCGGCACAGGTCGCAGGCGGATCCGGCGTTGTGGAGCAGTCGGGCGAGCGGCATGCGATTGTCGCCCGCGTAGTAGCCGGTGTGCAGCTTTACCGGCAGTCGGTTCTCCGTTGCTTTCGAGACGGCGTACCAGAAGAGATGATCCTCCAGGGCCTTCTGCTCGTCGGCCGATACCGACTGTTGCTCGAGCTTCTTCTTGAACACCGGCTCGGCGGTTTCGGCCGGGGTCGGTTCGTAGTCGATGTTCCGCCGGTAGGCGTCTTGAGACTTGGCGGCGACTGCGTACTGTCCGTACTTCGCGAACCACCAGTCGATCACCCCATGCCAGTCGGCCAGGCTCGACACGTTCCGTCCGGTCGGATCGCCGAACGCTTTCAGATTCGGCCCGGCAAACATGCCGACGATGCTGATGTCCTGCATTAAGAGGGTTGGCTGTGCCGACTCGATGAAGGGCGGGTTCGACGAGTTCACCTGGCAGGATTCGATCTTGCCGATTTCGCAGAGAACATGCCGGTAGAACCCCGGGCGGCGGAGCCCTTCGTAGCCGGCCTGCACCTGCTCGACCGTCGCCGCCGACAAATCGTCGACGCCATAAAGTTCCCGGATGGAGATGCGGGCGGCCTGCCCGTAGCCGGTGTTTTTTACGGCCGGCCAGTAAGGCTCGAGGAGCTTCCATTTCTCGGATGGTGAGGGCCCTTTGGAGTAGAACTTGCCGAACGAGTCCCTGGGCATCCCGGCGGCGACAAGATCGGAGCCCAGGTAACCGGCCAAGACCAGCGACCAGTCATCGGGACCGTCGCCGCCGAGCCGGTCTCTTTCCTCGCAGAGGTGTTCGTGGGTGTCGATGAAAGTCGTTTCCCGGACTCGGGAAAAGATCTGTTTCCTCGCATCGGTGGGCGGTTCCGGCGCGAGGGATGCCGCGGAGGCAACGGTCTCGGCGGGGCAACCCAACAGCGCCGTTGCTCCAAGCAGGCCAAAGCCCTTCAAGCTGGACCGTCTCGACAGACGATTCTTCTCCGGCATGATTGCACCTCGAATTGGGGCGGGCGCTTCGTACAGCGGCCGCCATCGTAGCGTATTGCCGAGACCTACGCCACGGTTCACGCCCCCGGATTTCTGGCATGGTTCAAAAACGGGGACTGGCTCCGAACCGAATTGCTTCTGCCGGTGAAAAACACGGTTCGGCGAGGTGCCTGTCCCCGTTTTTGAACCATGTCGGATTTCTGACCACCCATCTGTGAAAAACGCGAACCGTTTGAATGGCCGCGCTTCGCTTCATGAAATACTCGTCACCGTACGTTTTCGCGCCGGCAACCCTCGTGGCAGCGCCACAGTCCGGTCGCTGGTCAAGTGACTCACCCGTATGGATGGCGGGAGGGCCCCTCAAGGCGCTCCCGCCTGATCCGAGTAGAATACTAGTGCCACGCTGGTTCCAACGCCACTCCCTCGCCCCGTGCCATGCCATCTACCGTTGCCTGTGAATCGCTCCCAGCACGCCGAGAGGCTGCCTTGCGGTTTCTTTACGAGAGAATCGACTACGAACGCGCGTTGGCGGCGCCCTACGGCATCCGGGACTTCAAGCTGGACCGAATGCGTGAGTTGCTGGACCGAGTCGGCAATCCCCAGCAGAACCTGCCGATTGTTCACGTGGCCGGCACCAAGGGCAAAGGTTCGACGACGGTGATGATCGCCGCCGCGCTCACCGCGGCCGGCTATCGAACCGGCGCATTCACGTCCCCGCATTTGGACTGCGTGGAGGAGCGTCTGGCCATCGACGGTCAGCCGTGTTCGGCCGAAGAATTGATCGAGTTGGTCGAGTATGTGGCGCCGATCGTAAGAGAAATGGACCGCCTCGCCGCCGGCGGACCGGCGGCCGAGAGCGGTCCGACGTATTTCGAGATCACGACGGCGCTGGCCTTGCTCCGGTTTGCCCGACATCGCGCGGGCGCCGCGGTACTCGAGGTCGGAATGGGAGGACGGCTCGACTCGACCAACGTCTGCCAACCCCAGGTCGCGGTCATCACCAGCATCAGCTTCGACCACATGAGACAACTCGGCAACACCCTGGGCGCGATCGCGAGAGAGAAAGCCGGCATCATCAAGCCGGGAGTGCCAGTCGTCAGCGGTGTCGAAGAGGAAGAGCCTCGCGAAGTGATTCGCCAAACGTGTCGCCGACTCGGTTGCACTCTGGCCGAATTGGGCGTTGACTTCCATTACCGCTATCGCCCGCCGCTCGGCTTGGAAAACGCTCCTTCGCCGAGCCGGCTCGACTTCATCTATCCGGCGCTGGATGGAGAGTTCGATCTGCACGACCTGGCGATCGCTTTGGCCGGACGGCACCAGGCGGCCAATGCCGCCGTGGCCGTCGCCGCCCTGGTGGAATTGACGCGGATCGGTTGGAATATCCCAGCGGCCGCCATTCGCCAGGGGCTGGCCGGCGTGCTTTGGCCGGCGCGTGCCGAGGTCGTTGCCAGGCGGCCGGTGGTCGTCATCGACGCCGCGCATAACCTCGCCTCGGTCGCCGCCCTCGTCCGATTGCTCGACGAGAGCTTCTCGGCTCGCCGGCGGTTGCTGGTTTTTGCGACAACGCAGGAAAAAGATCTCCGCGGAATGCTGGCCTGCATCCTGAATCGATTCGACCACGTGATCTTCACGCGTTACCTCAACAATCCTCGCGCTGTCGATCCGGAAGAACTGAATGACTTGGCCGAGCAATTGACCGGCCGCCGCTGTCAGATCTGTTCGCGCCCGGCCGAGGCGTGGGATTCGGTCCGCGCGATGGCAAGCGAGGACGACCTGATTTGTGTCGCCGGCTCGTTCTTCATCGCGGCGGAAATGCGCTTGCAGATCGCCAGCCGGCCGCTTTAGAATGGATGGCACACCCGCCCGCGCGTGATTCCTGCCCCTTAGGAGTGCCACCATGTCGCTTCCCGCCGGCAATCCCGCCGCTCTCTGCGCCATCCTCGTTGCGTTGACCTGCGGGGCGACGGCCTTCTGCCAGGAAATGCCCGACCCGGTTGTCGACGGTCTGCACGCGCGGGCCCTGAAATTCCTGGAGAAAGTCTCCCAGGGGCAGGTGGAGACCGCCTACCAGGATTTGCTCCGCGACAGCCCACTGATGCGGCAGTTCGAACAATCGGAAACCTTGAAGGAACTCGTGGAGAAGACCGGCGGACTGCTGGCCCGGTACGGCGAATGTCGGAAGATCGAGCGGGTTGCTGCGAAGCGGGTAGGCGAGAACCTGGTTGTGCTCCGCTATCTGTTCCAGTGCGAGTCCTTCCCCCTTGTCTGGCATTTCGTCTTCTACCGGACACCGGCCCGCGACAATCTCCCGGCGCCGGTCGATCTGCCCTGGCGTTTGGTTGTGGTGCGATTCGACATGGAACTGGAGAAATTGGCGGAGTAGGGCAGTTCCCCGTGGTCCATTACCCCACACCGCGCCGTTTGCGGAGACAAGGCGACGAGCCACCCAGGCGCGGGCCCGGATGCGTTGTCGCGCCGTGGCGTCGGCGCGCTGCTTGCAATTCCTCATCGGGAACCCGACACTATGAGGTTGCGGGAAACCTCTTGTCGTCTCAACGCCGTGTACGGAGGCGGGAGGGCCATCCGTCGATGAAACTGAGGAAGAGTCCGTTGTCGAATTCGAAGCGGTCTGATCAGCCCGACTGGGATGCGTTGTATCGCGAAGGCACGCCCCCCTGGGAAACCGGCTTCGCGGCGGGTGAATTAGTGCGTGTGGTGAGCGAGATCGAGCTACCGCGAGGCACGGCCTTGGAGATCGGCTGCGGCACCGGTGCCGACGCGGTCTACCTGGCCGGGCAAGGTTTTGAAATGACCGCGATCGACGCTTCGCCGATGGCGTTGGATCGGGCGCGCACACGCGCCGAGTTGTCGGGCGCTTTGATTCGATTCGTGCTCGACGACATCTTCAAGTTCGCTCGCACTAGCGGCCCGTTCGATTTCGTCTACGACGCGGGATTCTATCATTTCATCCGCCGTAGTGACCTGGAGCGATTTCTCGATGTGCTCTGGCGCGTGACGCAGCCCGGGTCGTATTACTTGACGTTGACCGGCGCCACCGGCGAAGAAGCCGAGGGCGGCCCCCCTCAAGTGTCTCAGGAAGAGGTTCGCCGGGAATTGGGCCGGCTTTTCGAACTCGTTCAATTGCGCCCTTTCCGGTTTGAAAGCCCGCGGCGGCCGGAGGGTTATCTGGGCTGGTCGTGCCTGATGCGCCGTCCCATGCCCGCGGGCGATCTATCCGGTACACAAGAAACAACCCATGCGGCGCCCGCCGATCCGGTCGGCGCCGACAGGAATGGAGAAAGCTCATGAAAGCTCTTGTCTCGACGATGGTTCTGTTCGGCCTCATGGCAGTCCTCATCGGCTGCGGCGAATCTTCCCAGGAAATACCGGCCGGAGCGCCGGCTGTCATCATGCCGCCCGATGTGGGTCTGCCGGAACAACCGGCGGAGACCGGCGGTGCGGCCGTCCCCGAATCGCCGGCGCCGGCAACCGATGAGGCTACTCGTCAGAACCAGCCCGAGGCCAACGCTCAACCGCCGGCGGAGGAGTCGATGACCGCCGAACCGGATGCGAAGCAGCCGGCCGATGAAGAAGCTCCCGAGGATTCCAGCACCCGCAAGGTGCTCGGGGCGGTTCAACGTGCCCTTTTCAAGGCAGCCACGGGCGGATCCGAAGGGCCATCGCAACCCGGAGAAGCTCCCGCGTTCAAACCTTAGGCGCGCGGCAGAAGGTCAATCAAGATGTGGCGATTGTCGGATCCGCTCGAGCAGTTCGCGGGTTCCGTGTTCGTCGCACCAGCGCCGAACGTATTCCCACTGGAGCCGGTCTTTCTGGATGGCCACCACACCTCGTGCGTCGTCCAGATCCTTGGGCCGACCGCCGTGTTGCGACCAGCGCAGCTTGGTAACAACCACGTGGCCCGGACTGCGTCTTCGCTCGTCATATGCGGTTTTCCAGTCGGCGTGCCAATGCGAGCCGCTCGCGGAGAATTCTCTCGACGGCTTCCTCGTCGGCCCCCGGGCACTCGTCGCGGATACCGTCCCTCATGACGCGACATACCTGGTCGAAAAGCCGCGGCCCTCCGAAGAACTTATCCTCCGGCGACATCTGGCCGGCGCGGAGGATCGCCTCGCGATCGAGTTCATCGAGCAAGCGGGGGGGAGGATCCATAGGTTTGGCAGCTACATGGAGCGATCATTCGACCGGTTCGGAAGTTCCTACGCGTCCACCGGATCATACCCCACGCACCGCCGACTCGAAAGCCCTCGTTGATTGCTCCGCGATCAAACGGTAGGATCTGCGGAGAGATACACCGACGAATTGGTGACGCCCCGAAGAAGGGGGTAAAGAACAAAGAAGTGGTCAGCCAAGCAAAGGGAGTTGTTATGAGGTTTTCTTTACCTGTGTGTTTCTTGGTAATGAACTCGCTGATTAGCCTTGGAGCCGACCGAGCCGTAGTCGCCCAACAGGCGGAAACGGTCAAGCAGTGGGCGTTCAATACAGACGGCGACCGCGAGGGCTGGACCAGTGTGAATTGCCTGAAAGACGTGACCGTTGAAGACGGCGTTCTTCGCGGAATCGTAAGCGGACGCGATCCGTTTATTGTCGTCTCCAGCCTGGAGTTTCCGGCACGGCCTTGGAATGTCTTCCAGGCGCGGCTACGCATCGTTCAAGATGAACCGTTGCTCCAACGAGGGGGAGAACTGTTTTACGCCAATTCCGACGAAGGACCGTATGGCGGATTCTCCCAGGCCAAGACGGGCCGATGGACCGCTCCGGACGCCAATACATGGCAGACGATCAGCATCTATCCGTTCTGGAGCAAAGAGGGAAAAATCACCAAATTGCGGTTGGATTTTCCTGCGCCCGCGGAAAACCAGATCGACAAAGCGGTCGTGGAAATTGACTGGATCGAAATCGTTGACTTGAAGCTGGAGAGTCAGCCGGCGATCCAGCCGTCCTGGATTGTCGAAAACGGCGAGACGGATTCCTGGCAGTCGCCGATGTTCTCCCTCGATGCCGAGCAAATCGGAAACTGGCTGACAATCCACGCCTCGGTCGATGCTCCGCAATCGGTGGAATTCTCCTGGATGAACGACCGGGGAGTTTTCTACTCGACCACCGTCGAACTCAAGAAGAGTTCGACGGGGCTGTATAATGTCGATCTGGCCAACAGCAAGTACTGGAAAGGACGCGTTCATCAATTCAAACTGCGAGTTCTGCCCGACTCGGAATCCAAATCCGCTTTGACGTTCCAAGCGGTGGCAGTTCATCTCCGGCCGCAGGGGCCGGCGAATGTCAACGTCATGTTCTGTGGAATGGAAGACGCCATTGTCCGCGCCGGATACGAAACCTCCTTCTTCCTGGACCTGGTCAACTGCGGAGGCGAGGACTCCCCGGCGTTGACGTTCGGCGACATGAAACTGCCCGAGGGCGTTTCGCTGACGTGCATGGATAACCGGACAACGATTGAACCTCTCAAAGTCGGCCAGCGGCGTCGGCTGCTGTTCCCCGTCAAGGTTGCCAAACCGGTCGAGGCCGCGATCTCGTTGAATCTGACCGCTGCGGGGGAAGCGAAATTCCAGGCCGTTCCGGTTGAAATACCAATTTCCGTCCTGCCGTCCCTCAATCTGCCCAAGGCGGACTACGTGCCGGAACCGAAACCGGTGAAATCCGAATACGAAATCGGTGCGTTGTATTTCCCCGGCTGGTATCAGGGACATTCCTGGTCGCGCATCTGGAACCGTTGCCCCGTTCGACGGCCCTTGCTGGGTTGGTACAACGAGTCGAGCCCGGAAGTCATCGACTGGCAGATCAAATGGTCGGTCGAAAACGGCATCCAGTACTATCTGGTCGACTGGTACTGGAACAAGGGAAGCCAACATCTGGAGCATTGGATCAAGGGATTTCAGCAGGCGAAATACAAATCGTACCTCAAGTGGGCCATGATGTGGGCCAATCACAACGGCCCCGGAAGCCACAGCCTCGAAGATCAGGCAAAGGTTACGCAGTACTGGATCGACAACTACTTCAATACGCCTGAATACTACTGTATCGACGGCAGGCCCGTGGTGATGATCTGGTCTCCGGAGGGTATGGACAGGGACGTCATTGCCATCGAAAAGAAGAAGGGCAACGAACTCAAGAAAGGGGAAGGGGTCAAACAACTTCTCGACCTGTCACGGGAAATGGCGAAACAAGCCGGACTGAAGGGCATTTATTTCGTGGCCATGAAATGGCCCGAGGCGTCGACCAGCGCCGCCGACATTCAATGGCTGGCCGACGCGGGATTTGAAATGACTTCCATCTACCATTTCATGGACGACGGAGGAAAGGCGGTCACCCGTCGCAAGTTCAGCTTCGACCTGGTGGTCGAGGCGTCCCAACCATTCTGGCAAAAACGGAACGAGACGGGGATTCTTCCGTTCCTGCCGAACCTGTCGACCGGCTGGGATGACCGCCCCTGGAACGACCATTGTTGGATCGCGGATCGGACTTCGGAGAAATTCGCCGAAATCTGCCGCCGGTTCAAACAGTTCTCGAAAGAGACCGGTATCAAACGGGCAGTGCTTGCCCCCGTCAATGAATGGGGCGAAGGTTCGTACGCCGAGCCCTGCCGGGAATTCGGATTTGGAATGTACGAAGCCGTTCGCGACAACCTCTGCGAAAAACCGGAATCCGGCTGGCCGCTGAACTACGGTCCGAAAGACGTCGGATTGGGGCCCTACGAATATACGGAAGGGGCGAAGTACTAGACTCGTCCGCGCCTTTGGCACACGGTCGTTGTCCGGCGATGCGTCGGAAGAACCGATCGAATCCATCGGCGCCGAGCCGAGATTAATAATCCAGGCTAGGGAGCGACCGGGAACGCCTCGTCCTCGGCCTCGTTGCGATCATTCTCGAGATCGACCGAATCGGTGATGGAGATACCGTGCTCGCGGATTTTCTTGCGCAACCAGCCCCGGGTTATGCCAAGAATCTGGGCCGCTTGGGATTGGTTCCCGCTGGTGTCACGGAGCACATGGGTCAACAGGATGCGTTCGACGTAGGCGATGGTATCAGCATAGAGCGATTTTGTCCCCCTTTGCACTTCCTGGCCGATGAAAGCCTCCACTGGATTCGCCTGCCGCCGGACTACATCCCTAACGACGAGTTCGGCCGTGCTGGGCTGTGCCGAAAGGCAGAGCGGGATTTGCCCGGGTCACGGGCAGCAAGCGTGCAGATCCGGCCACGGCGTAGGCGGCCTACCTCGAAAGGAAGACGCTCGTGGCCTCGATGCTGGATCGCCTGGATGGCCGAAAGCGGGAGATTCTGGGAAGCGGTATGGGTTGCGGCGTGGCACCGAGCCGATGACACAGCCGTTTCCGGGGCGACGCTGCTTCCCTTGACGATTTTTGATCTACTTCGCCGGAGGTGTCGTTTCCCCTCCTTCTTCCTTGGCAATATGGCGGAGGACTTTCTCGCCAAACTCCACCTCCTCTTTCTGCTTCGTCAACAGCGCTTGCGCCTCAGCGTTTTCGGTGGCGGCAATCGTGGTATCGTATTGGTCGCGAAGGCCACGCTCGACCTCTTTCGCCGCCGAGAGAACGCCTTTGTCGCGTTTCTGTTCCCGGAGAAACCGCATGATTTCCTCGGTTACCCATCGAACGCGGCGACATGCATGAGATGCGGAATACGGGCCGGCGGCCGTTGCGCACACTGAATTTCTACGTCCCAGCCGCGTACACCGACGATGGCGAGGAGTTGCCAACCGGACGCAAGTAGGCGCGTCTTGGTCTACCGCCCGATGGCCAACACTTTGTTATTTGTCTTGCGGCAGGCAGGCTGTGGACCGATGTGCGGCCAAGACTCTTCCAAGTACCACGCACTCCTGCTCCAGGACGTTGACGGCCGCCGCGGCGTCGGTCAACTGCGCACCGGCCCTCGCAAACCGCTCTACGCGCAGGGCCGCTTCCATCGCCCTTTCTGCGCCAAGATAGTTTACGGTCCCCTTCAGGCGGTGCCCCAAGTGGCCGACTTCCGCATAATCGCTTCTCTCCATCGCCGCGCGCATTTGCGGAAACAGCTTGTCCATGTCCTCGAAGAACGACTCGACCATTGCGTGAAACATCGCCCGTCGGTTGAAGCAGCGCTTAATTGCCTCTTCCAAGTTGAATATGCTCGCATCGACAGTGGTCGACGAATCTCCCGGCGGTGTTGGGGCGATGGCGCTCAGGCCCTCGTGCAGGGCCAATGCCGATTCCAGCAATGCGCACTCATGCTCCAAGGCCCGTACGGCTTCCTCCGCTTCTGCCTTTTCGCCGCCTTCGTGGAACTTCTCTAGGGCGATCGCGGCTTTCTCGGCAGACTCGGATCCCAGGTAGACGATCGTTCCTTTGAGCCGGTGTGCCAAGCGGCCCGCTTCCGCGAAGTCCCCCTTCTCCGATGCTGCACGCATTTGAGGAATCAGGTTGCGGACTTCCGCCACGAAGCACTGCGCCATCCGCGCAAGCACGTCCCGACTGCCCGTGCAGCGTTTCAACGCCGTCTTGGGATCGAAGACGGCCGGCGACGTGGGACTCGCCGGCTCCGTTGGCGCGACCGACGCGCGCACCGCCGGCGCCCCTCGGGCAGCCAGCCCTTCGATCAGGGCAATCATCTCCTGGGCGTCAATCGGCTTCGACAGGTAGCCGTCCATGCCATGGGCCAGGCAGCGATCCCGGTCGCCGGCCATTGCATGGGCCGTCATGGCGATGATCGGCACGCGGGGGCCGCCGGCTTCCCGCTTGCGGATCGCGGCCGCGGCTTCCAAGCCGTTCATTCCCGGCATTTCCACGTCCATCAGGATTACGTCGTAGTGGTTCTGCTCGCTCAAGTCGATTGCCTGTTGGCCGTCCTCTGCGATGTCCAAAAGATGGCCTCGATCCTGCAAGATGTAAGCAGCCAACTTCTGATTGGCGGGGTTGTCTTCCGCCAGCAGGATACGCAGTTGGGCGGAGGCCACCGTGGTGACTGCGACAGGGGCCTCGAAGTCGGAAGGTAGTTCTTTCGCCAATGGCAACCGGACGGTGAAGTAGAACGTGCTCCCCTTGCCCGGTTCACTTTCGACCCAGATGCGCCCGTCCATCATTTCCACGAAGCTCTTCGAGATGGAAAGCCCGAGGCCGGTGCCTCCGAAACGCCGCGCCGTGGATGTGTCGGCTTGGGTGAAGGGCCGGAAGAGATGCTCTTGGACGGCGGGCGGGATACCGATTCCTGTGTCTCGCACGGCAAATGTCAGATTACAGATTTCAGATTCGGCATCTGAAATCTGAGATTGCTCCACACTGATCGCAACTTCGCCACGCTCCGTGAACTTGACGGCGTTCCCTGCCAAGTTCAGCAGGACTTGCTGCAATCGCATCCGGTCGCCCGTCACCGCATCCGGGGTTTGGTCCGGCACACGGCAGCAAAACGACAATCCCTTTCCGCTTGCCCGGGCTGCAAGCACTCGCGTAATCTGATCCAACATCTGCCGCAGGCTGAAGGGCGCCGATTCGAGTTCAAATCTTCCCGATTCGATTTTGGCGGAGTCCAGCAGGTCGTTCAACAGTGTCAAAAGCAGGCCGGCCGATCCCTTCGCGGTTTGCAGGCAGTCTCTGACAGTCGGATGGATCGTGTTCGGCAGGGCCACGTCGATCAGGCCCAGGATGGCGTTCATGGGCGTGCGCAGTTCGTGGCTCATGTTGGCCAAGAACCGGCTCTTCGCCACGCTGGCAGCCTCGGCAGCGGCCTTGGCTTCAAGCAGCGCGGCTTCCGCCCGCTTGCGGTCGGTGATGTCGTGGGCGAGCTTTGACGCTGCGATGATTCGGCCGTCTTTGTCCTTTATGGGGGAGGCGGTCACCGACACGTCGATTCGTCTCCCGTCCTTGGTCACGCGCACTGTCTCCAAATGCTCCACGCGCTGCCCGCTCCGCACGCGCTCCAGAATCTGCCCTTCCTCGTGAATCCGCTCCGGAGGCAGCAGCAGGGTGATCGGTTGGCCAACAATTTCCTCCGCCCGATAGCCGAAGAGGCGTTCGGCCCCCGCGTTCCAGGTCTGGATGACGCCGTTGAGATCCTTCGACACGATTGCATCGTCGGAGGACTCAACGATTGCCGCCAGCCGCGCCTGCGATTTCTCCGCCCGCCTGAGTTCCGTGATGTCCTGCATTGCCACTGCGCTGCCGACAATCCTGCCCTCGGCATCCAGAACCGGAGCGCCGCTGTTGACGACGAACCTGCGCACGCCGTCAAACCCTTGAATCTCCATCAACTGTCCAAGAACGGCCGCCCCTTTCTGCACCGCCTGGGCCGATGCCCACTCGTCCGGCAACACGGGCTGGCCCGTCTCAACCCAGTAAGCTTGATATGCGGCATAATCGTTGATGGAATCGGTTGCGGGACGTGTGCCGCCCCACAACCGATCGAACATGCTATTGGATCGCGTGGTCCCGCCGCGCGAGTCCGTAATGGCCACGCCCACCGGCAAGGCTTCCATCACCGCCTCCAGGCGTTTCTTCTCGTTGATTGCCTCGGCGCGGGCCTTCTCCAGTTCCTCTTCCGTCCGCTTGCGTTCGGTCAGGTAGTCGCGAATCTCATACTGACGCTGCCGGCTGCGAAGGACTGTCCTCACTGCACTGACAAGCGTGGGCAGGTGAACGGGGCGATCCAGGACAAGCACGTTCTGGAGGCCCCGGAGGGCCTGCATGGCGATCGGCGAGTCGGCCCCTCCGCTGGCAAGCAGCACAATCGGCACATCGGACCATTTCGGCTGGCGCTGGAGCGCTGCAGCGAGGGCCGCGAGAGACCCTTCGGGCTTGAGCGACTCGTCGGTCAGAAGAACCGCTCCCGCCCCGGAATCGAGTTGGCGGCAAAGGCCCGCCATGTCTGCGCAAATAGTTGCTTTAATTCCGGCGCTCGCCAGGACTTCGCGCGTCGCCCGGGCATCCTTGCCGGTCGGCGCAATCGCAAGAACCTGATGCTCGCGTTGCTTAACACCATCCATTGCTATTTCCCCTGGCTGCTGAGACTTGCCCGCTCGCCGACAAATTGAGGAACGCCGGTCAGCACGCCCTGAAACTCGCGCAGCGGCTCGCCGATCCGAAGTCCGCTCGAGGTAATTTCAAGTTCGCGAATCGTCCGCTCGTGGCAGCCGGCGCGTTTCTTGACTACCGAGACGGCATGTCGCACCTCGCCAACTGCTTCAAAGAGCCGGAAAAGTATCACGTTATCGGTGAGATAACTCGTGTCGATCGGGCTTTCCGTCACGCCAACCAGCCCTGTCTGGCTCATTATCAGTAGAGTAAGCACTCCCTTCTGGTTGAGGTATGTGGCCAGCACGTGAAGCTGCACGATCAGAAACTGCTCGTTGGGCATGGCGTTCAAATAGCCGTTGAGACTGTCGATCACCAGCAAACGAACCTGCTGCACCTCCACCGCGCGCCGCACGATCTGCACGAACTGTCCGGGGGAAAGTTCTCCCGGGTCGATTTGCTGGACCGTCAGACGCCCGTCGTGGAGAAAAGGTTCGAGATCCATTCCCAGACCGGCAGCGCGGATGAGGTAACTCTCCATCGTCTCATCAAAAGTAAAGATGGCGACATGTTCGCCCTGCCTCAGGGCGTGAAGAGCAAACTGCGAAGCCGTGGAGGACTTCCCCGACCCGGCCGGCCCCACCAGCAGAGTCGTAGACCCGGACGGCAATCCTCCGCCGAGTAGAGCGTCGAATCCGGGTAGGCCGCTACTCATAACCCGCCGGTCACTCTTCTCCCGATGTTCCGCCGCCACAAGACGAGGGAATACGTGAAGTCCGCCACGTTCAATCACGTAGTCGTGGTAGCCCTCCCAAAACTTGACGCCGCGGAGCTTGGCGACCTGGATTCGCCTCCTCGCCGGGCCAAACTCCGGCGCGTGCCTATGCATCTCAATGATGCCATACACCACACTCTGGGCGGTCATCTCCTCGCGGAGTTCGTCCAGCCCCGCGATTCCAGTTTGAGCAATACTTCTTTCAGTCACCGCACTCATCGTGGCGGACATGGCGGATGGCCTTCTTTTATTGGTTTTCAATGTCTTGATTGACTAGCTCTGCTGCTTCTTGGTTTTCGGCTGTCGTTCAGCCCATTCGTGTTTGAAGTCAGTCATACGACAAGGCCCAAGAATCCGGTGTCATGCCGCTGGCATACTCCCCTCGTGAACCGAATTGCTATGAGCAGTTCGGCCACTGCATGATCCAGGCTGCCGGGGCGCAGGGTTTCACCCGGACAGTTTCATAACGCATATTATTCCAAGAGACACGGCCGTGAGCAATCGCCCGGCCCTTCTCCGCCGCACTGCTTGGCGTTGTGGATACGTCGCTCTAGATGGACGATTCATTGAACGCCAAGCAGTGCCACACGATTTGTTGTTCTGCTCCCAGTATCGTGCGAGATTGTCTAACGCATGGGCGAGTAGTCCGTAGGCGTCAGATTCACGCTCGTGACCTCTTTGGCAAGCACCCCCTCTCGTTCCGAATCCGCTTTGGCCTTCTTCCATTGAGGATCGTCGCGGAACGCTTGCCACGCCTGCTTCTGAGCCTCCACGCTGGGGAAAACGACCAGATAGATCAGCGTGTTTTGCGACTGCTCTGGGGCCGTCGGCGTCCAGAAGCCGACCACCTCGATCCCGTGCTTCTCAAACAGCCGGCACGTGTGGTCGCGGAATCGCGCGTTCAGCGCATCCAGTTTTCCCGGATTGGCGGTATAGGTTCGCAACTCGTAGACCTTGCCCACGGGATGTTTCTCCTCGGCGAAAGCCGTGTTCGACGTGGCGAAATACGCGATCACGACGCTGGCGGTCAATAGACCAACAGACAACCATGCTCTCATCATAGACTCCCATTTGAAAAAACTCGGGGGAAACGGTCAAAAGCCTCGATCCGTTAGCATAGCAGTCGGCGCATCACCGGGAAATATTACCCCGGCAAGAAAGCAGATCACGTAGAATGGCTCTCCAGAGCCGTTCGCGACGGGTCCGGAGACCCGCCCTACTGCGAATCGTCCTTGCCGGGGTAATCGTGGCGCGAGAGCCTTTCCTGCCTGCGCTCTTGCGCCCCGTGTTGTGAGACTGCGTTATCCATGGCGATGTACGCAGCCATATCGACGACATCCAATCCCGTCGCGAGGAGAATAAGGAGGCTGGTCTTGACATTCAACCTTGTGGAGCAAAGTTGAATGTCAAGACCAGACCGCAGTCAGCCGGCCGAGCATTGGTATCGGACGCCGAGTGAAAGCCGGCTCGTTGCAGGCAAGGCGAACGAGAGGTTGACATGATACGGAGCAGATTCGGGGGGCCTTGGTTCCTCGCGATCACCGTCCGCGGTTTCCTGCCCGCCGCAGCGCAGAAGCCGGGCAAGCCGGAAGTTCGAGAGGTTCCATCGCATGTCTCCTGTTCCTTCGGAACCTTCGAATCCACTTGGTTGTACAAGCCGCATTGCGACTGTGGATATCTGCCGGGCCTGCTGCAGGTGGCCGACATGCCCGGTCTGGCCGGACTCATCGCGCCGCGGCGTTTGATTGTCGTCGCGGGCAAGCATGATTATCTGGCCCGCTTCGACGGGGTCGAGCAGGGGGTTGAGATCGCGCGGCGGTGCTTCTCGGCGGCGGGCCACGCCGAGCGGATCATCCTGCTGGCAGCCGATGGCGGCCATCAGGTCTATCCTGAGTTGGCGTGGCCGGTCATTCAGAAAACGTTGGCCGATCTAGGCGACTGATCGCCGACGCCACCGCCGGCGCGGCGTTCGTACAGACGACGCGGAAGCCGACATTATACACCCGCTGGTACGGCCGATAGGCAAGGCGATAGGCCGAACGGGCACGATCCGGCCGGTCGCGCCACGAGCCGCCGCGGACGACCTTCTTCTTGTCGAGCGACAGACCGTTGCGGCCATCGTCGTGGCGATAGGGATAGGGCAGGAAATCGCTTCGCGTCCACTCGGCCACATTGCCATGCATGTCGTAAAGCCCCCAGGCGTTGCAGGTGTAGCGGCCCACGCCGTCGGAGAGAAAGCCGCGGTCGTTGAATCGCGAGTCCTTGGGGATCCAGTCATCGTACTTGCTGGCGTTGGCCAGCGGCGAACGTTCTTTCATGTACGGATGGCAGACGTACTCCGATAGGGTCGCATCGGCCAGGTTGGCAAATGGGCTGAAATCGGTGTTCCTATCGCCGTAGAATAGCTGGGTGGACGTGCCGGCGCGGCACGCGTATTCCCATTGCGCTTCGGTCGGCAACGTAAAGCCCCGCCCCGTCTTCCGCGAAAGCCATCGACAAAAATCGATCGCCTGCGACCAGGAAACCCGCACCACCGGCTGATCCGGAGCATTGACGTAAAAGCCGCGGACACCGAACTGCATCGCGAAGCGGGCCTCAACCCCGCTGTCGTGCGCGGGATCGAAAGCAGCGAACTGCCCGTTCGTCACTTCCAGCGCGCCCATCCAGAACGGTGCGTCAATCCGGACGCGGTTGAGCGGACGTTCGTCGGGATGCCCTTCGGAATCGCCCATGACAAATTCGCCCGCGGGAATCCGCAACAGTTTCAGGCTTACACCCTCGGCCAACTCGACGGTCTGCTCGATGCGGCCGGATGCCGTTTGACGCCGCTTCGCCTCGTCGGCCTCCAGCGGCCAGTCGGGACAGGTAACCGGCTCGCTTGCCACAGGCGGCGCTGGCGGGGGCACGATCGGCGCGACCGCGGCCCGCGGCTGGTCGGGGATCCATTCCGGATCGTCGTGCATATCGGCGTAGAGCTTGCGGAGGTCGCGGCGGCGCTGGGCCAGAGGATTCACCCGCTCTTCCCCGGCGATTTCTTTCCAAGTGGCGTGAAACGGTGTGTTCAGATCGATCCAGGTGATCAGCCGGTCCCATGCCTCGCCGTCGAGTTCGACGCCGTGGTGCCCTTTGCTAAGCAGTTGCACAAGCTCGGTCGTATCGGCGTGAAACTCCATCGGGGTCAGCATGTGATAGTCGCTCTCCAGCCCCGGGCGGCGGACAAAGCGGTGGAGTTCGACGTAGGATGTGGAGAAGT
>JAAYEH010000422.1 GCA_012728855.1 Rhodopirellula sp.
AACTGATCCCGGCGACGCTGGAGGGCGCCAAGCTCCGGCTTCGCCCGATCGTGATGACCTCGCTAGCGTTTGGGTTCGGCGTGTTGCCGCTGGCGCTGGCCAATGGGGCCGGGGCCGGAGCGCAAAATGCCATCGGCATCGGCGTGCTGGGCGGCGTGGCCACCGCCACGTTCCTGGTCACGCTGTTCGCTCCGCTGTTCTACGTGCTGATCTACCGGCTGTTTGGCCAAGAGCGGAAACAGGAAGCGGCCGTCGAGCCGCTGCCGTCGACGGCAGAGGCGGATTGGGACCGCGACCGGTTCGTCTAGCCCGCCGTTAGGCGAGCGGCAGATGAGAGCCTGGCCGCGGAGACCCGCGTCAATTTCACAGCAGTTGTTACTCTGCCGATCCTAATCTGCCCCCGGGTCAGCGCCCCATCGTGCTCTTGCGCATCGCTCGGGTATTCTACTGCCTTCTACGGGAACGCACTCGCAGCGCAGTCGTGTCAGCTTGGCACGGCTCCTTTTCTGCAGAATTGCCTTCCGATTGCGCAAGCTTTACGGGCAATGCCCTTTATCTTGTTCGCTCTGGAACTGAAACGACGATGATAGCAATAGAGCATTCTTTGGCGATTGATCCGGAGGTGATATCATGGAAGTGCGTCGTAGAACGGCCCGAAGAACATCGTCGCTTCCGGCCGGGAGCCGGGCCGCCGCGTCCGTTGCATGGTCCTCGGGCCCTCGGATCGCGCGAACGAGCGACTTCCGATCGGTGTCGCTTCTGCTGGTTCTCCTCCTGGCGCTGACTACCGGGTGTACGAGTTGGCGCGAGTACGTCGCCAACGGCTTTAAGGTCGGTCCCAATTATTGTCCTCCCGCAGCCCCGCTGGCCGACCAATGGATCGACGCGCAAACCCCCGAACTCGACACCGCCAGAGTCCACCACCCGGCCTGGTGGCGTACCTTCAACGATCCGGTTCTCGATTCGCTGGTATCGTCGGCTTACCGGCAGAACCTTACCTTGCGAGTCGCCGGACTGCGGATCCTGGAGGCCCGCGCCCAGCGGGCCATCGCCGCGGGCGACCTGTTCCCGCAGGCACAGCAGGCTTTCGGCGACTACCGCCGCACCGCCATCAGCAAGAACGGCGTTGCCGCCATGACGCCCGACCACTTCCTCAGCAATTGGAACCTGGGGGCCACACTCGCCTGGGAACTCGATTTTTGGGGCCGGTTCCGGCGAGCGATCGAGGCGGCCGACGCCAATCTCGACGCTACTGTGGAGAACTACGACGATGTCCTGGTGATTCTCCTCTCCGACGTGGCCCAAAGCTACACGGACGTGCGAATCGCCGAGCAGCGGCTGGCCTATGCCCGGCAGAACGTGGAGATCCAGAAGGGCAGCCTGCGGCTTGCGGAAGAGCGGTTCCGCGAAGGCGTCACGACGCGGCTCGACGTCACCCAGGGCCTGTCGAGCGTTGCACAACTCGAGGCCGCCATCCGCCCGGTGGAGTCGGCCCGCCGGCAAGCCGTCAACCGGCTATGCATTCTGATGGGAATGCCGCCACAAAGCCTCGACCCGATCCTGGCCGGCCATGAGGGGATTCCCAGCGCACCGCCCCAGGTGGCCGTGGGTATTCCCGCCGAACTGCTCCGCCGCCGTCCGGATGTCCGCCGCGCGGAGCGGGAGGTTGCCGCTCAGAGCGCGCTGATCGGCATCGCAACTTCTGAACTGTATCCTCATTTCTCCATCAACGGCACGATGTACCTCGATGCCACCAGCTTCGAGGATCTGTTCGACGCCGACTCCTTCGCCGGCAACGTCGGCCCTTCGTTCCAATGGAACATCCTCAATTACGGGCGGCTCACCAACAACATCCGGGTACAGGAATCACGATTCCAGCAATTGGCGGTGCAGTATCAGAACGTTGTTCTCCAGGCCAATGCGGAAGCCGAGAACGCCATCGTCGGCTTTCTTAAGGCCCAGCAGCAAGTCCGGTCGCTTTCCGAAAGCACCAATGCGGCGCGAGAGTCGGTGGAGTTGGTCTCCGCGCAGTACCGCGAGGGAGCCGTTGACTTCAATCGCGTGTTCAACATCCAGCAACTCCTGACCCAGGAACAGGATCGGTTGGCAGTCGCTCAGGGCGCGGTCGCCCAGAATCTCATTGAACTCTACCGGGCGTTGGGCGGGGGCTGGCAAATCCGCTTGGACGGCGTGGCAGGGCCGATGCTCGCCTCCTCGGAGCCACCGCCCGCCGACGCTCCTCCCTCGCCACCGGAAGCCATCGCGCCGACGTTGCCGCCCGCGATCGGTCAGCCTTGATGGAGTCGGCATCTTTTACCCAATTAGATTGGTCCGGCAGTCGGGAGTTCGGCATGGTTCAAAAAACGGGGACAGGCACGTCGCCGAACCATGTTTTTCAACAGCAGAAGCTATTTGGCTCCGAGCCAGTCCCCGTTTTTTGAACCATGTCGGGAGTTGTTGCCATGAGTCGATGGATCTGCGGGCTGGGAACAATCTTGTTGATGTGTGTCGTCCAACGCGAAGTTGGCGCCGAGTCGTGCCTTGATCCCGTGGGCGGTACGCTGCAATGCACTCGCTGTGCGGCCACGGCTTGCTGTTGTCCCGACCATTACTGCCGCAAGCCGGTTCCCTGCATCCCGTGCCCGCCGATCGGCGTAAGGCCCGACTGCTACAGTCCCAAACCGTCGCCCTGTATTTCCTGTTGGCCGATGTCGTGGTGTCCGGACACCTATTGCCCCAAACCATTCCCACAGTTCTGCTGGCCAGTCAACCGAGAGTTCTACCACTGTCCTCCATCCGATTGCGCGGCTCCCGCCCCCGCCGTTACTCGCACGAAGCCCTGATCGCGAAGAAACTCACCAGACGCTTGATTCGACGGCGCGCGGGATTCCGCCTCTTCCGCATGCGGCGCACACGCCTCCTCCGGCTTGCGGTTAAGGTTAATCAAAATACCTCGGACTCTCCCGCTTGACCTGCCCCGATGGCCCGGGTAAAGTCGAAATAGACTGCTGGAGGGCCTACGATGCCTGAAGAGCCTCTTTCTCGCGGATCGGCCGGCGCGCGGTTCTTCGCCTTGGAGAATCACGGCCAATTCACCGTTCTGAAGTTTGGTTCTCGCGCCTCGGAACATGTGACCGACCTTGGCAAGACCGAACGCTTGTGGGAAGCCTTGACAGTCGGTTGCGGTGTTCCGGATCAGGTTCTGCTCATTTCGAGTGCATCGGATAGCTTCTCGCCGGCCAGCATGGACGCATTCTGGGACCAGGTTTACCGCGAGCAAGGTAAAACGGAATTGCTGTTGCCAGAGGCTCTCGCCGGTCTTGGACTCTCGAGGCAGGAGAACGCATTCAGACAGTTCATCGAGATCGTGCGCGCGACCGACAGGTTGGTCATCATGGCGCTTCAGGGGGAGTGCGATTTCAGTTTCCTGGGGGCGGCGCTTGCCTGTGATTATCGAATTGCTGCCGAGGACACCTTATTCGTCAATCGCCTTTTCCAATCCGAGGCGACGGCCGGCGTCCTAACGTGGTTCTTATCGCGATACCTGGGCCACGCCGAGGCTGCCGACATTCTACTGGAAGGCCGGTCCCTGACTGCCAGTGAGGCGTACGAACTCAAGCTGGTGAACAAGATTGCCCAAGCCGGCGAATTTGAACGGCTGTCGCTGGATACGGCCAGGCGGTTCGCGGCCATTCCCGCCCCGACTCTTCGCGCGATCAAACGCAGCCTTGTCGCGTCCGCCGAAAGCCTCGGCACATACGTCGACCAGATTGGCGCTGGGTTTTGCCGCGTGAAGGGGCCTCCGGCCACGGGAACCTGGTAGGCAATCGATCTTCTATACCGTTTACCGTGCAAGCCCCGCGGCGATGCCGTGGAGGTCGGAATTGTGCGAGGGCCACGGCGAAGACGCCGGCAACGATGCCATCCATCAGGCCCGCGAATCCCCGCCTGAAAGAGGTGCAACACCAAGCGGAGTTGCAGACAGACCGGGGGATTGGTTAAGATCGTTTACTGAGTCGTTGCACCTTTCGAACCTCGTGGTATGGCCAATGCGCTACTTCCTTTCGATCTCGTTGATCACCGCACTGTGTCTTGGAATGATCGCCCTTTCCGGATGCAGCGAAGGCGCGCCGGCCGCGGGGCAGACGCCGCCGGCACCGCCCGAGGTGACGGTGAGCAAGCCGATTCTACGCGAAGTGACCGACTATCTCGAATTTCCCGGTGAGACGGCGCCGATCGGGGAAGTGGAAATCCGGGCGCGAGTGACCGGGCACATTGTGAAGGTGAACTTTCAGGACGGGCAAGAGGTGAAGAAGGGCGACCTGCTGTTCGAAATCGATCCTCGCCCGTATCAGGCGGCCCTGGACCGGGCAAAAGGCGAGCTGGCCCGGGCGCACGCCTTACGTTCCAAGGCGCAGGCCGATGTGGCGAGGGCGGAGCGGCTGCGGCCCTCGGGAGCAATCAGCCAGGATGACTACGAACTGGCCGTGTCGCAACTGGCCGTTTACGAAGCGTCGATTCAGTCGGCCGAGGCCGCCGTGAGGGATGCCGAATTGAACCTGGAGTTTACCCGAGTGATCTCGCCGATCGACGGCCGCGTGAGCCGACGGCTGATCACCGAAGGCAACCTGGTGCAATCCGGGCAGAGCAACTCCACGGTCCTGACCAAGGTGGTGACCACCGATCCGATCCATGTCTATTTCCGAATCGAGGAACCCGCCTTGTTGCGGTACATGGATCAGGACTGGCGATCGGGCAAGGAGGTGATGCTGAGCCGGATCCACGAGTTGAAGGTTCCGGTCGAGATCGGCCTTGCCCATGAGGAGGGATTTCCGCACCAGGGAGTTCTCGATTTTCTCGATAACGCGGTCCAATGCCAGACCGGCACGCTTTGCGCCCGCGGCCTGTTTGAAAACTCGCGGAAGTACCTCACGCCCGGGCTTTACGTCCGCGTCCGCATACCCATCGGCAAGCCGCACGAGGCTCTGCTAATCAGCGAGCGGGCCATCGGCAGGAATCTGAAAGAAAAATTCGTGTTCACGGTGGACGAGAACAACATGGTTCAGCAGCGGCCGGTCGAACTGGGCTCTCTCCAGGACGGCTTGCGCGTCGTCGAGTCCGGGATCGGTCCCGAGGATACGGTGATCGTCAACGGGATCCAGCGTGCCCGTGCCGGCAAACCGGTGGCGCCGCACCTGGAAGAACATGCGGCGATTGCGGAGTCGTCGCGAGGCGCCTCGCAGGGCGAGGCCGGGCAAGCGAGGCCCGCCGGCGATACACGAGTAGCGACGAAGTAGGGAGCCAGTGCGATGTTTTCCCATTTCTTCGTCGAGCGCCCCATCCTCGCCTCGGTGCCATCGATCATTATCACGCTGTTAGGGCTTGCCGCGGTATTCTCGCTGCCGATCTCGCAATATCCGGAGATCACGCCTCCGACCGTTCGCGTATCGTGCGTTTATCCCGGCGCCAGCGCCGAGGTTCTGGCCGATACGGTGGCCTCGCCGATCGAGCAGCAGGTGAACGGGGTGGAGAACATGCTCTACATGTCGTCGCAGTGCAGCAACGACGGCACGTATCAGCTCACCGTGACCTTCAAGGTGGGATCCGACCTGAACATGGCCCAGGTGCTGGTGCAGAATCGCGTCGCCCTGGCTCTGCCCACCCTGCCCGACGTGGTCAAGCAGATCGGCGTGACCACGATGAAGCGTTCTCCCGACCTGATGCTCATTGTGAATCTGTTCTCGCCCAGCGGCCGATACGACCAGCTCTACTTGAGCAACTACGCCCTGACGCGCGTTCGCGACGAACTCGCCCGCCTGGACGGAGTGGGCGATGCGATGGTCTTCGGCCAGCGGGAGTATAGCATGCGAGTCTGGCTCAACCCGGACCAGCTCGCGTCGCGGAGGATGACGGTGGGCGACGTCGCCCGGGCGCTGCGGGAGCAGAACGTGCAGGTGGCCGCCGGCCAGCTCGGCCAGCAGCCCGCCGCCGACCACATCGACTTCCAGTACACCATGACCACGCTGGGGCGGCTGCGCGATCCCGAGCAGTTCGGCGAGATTGTCGTCAAGACCGGCGGGCGCGGAGAGATCACGCGGCTGCGCGACGTCGCCCGTATCGAGCTGGGCGCCAAGAGCCAGGACGTCTGCAACTACGTCGACGGCAGGCCCTCCGGCATGGTTGGCGTATTCCAGTTGCCCGGCTCCAATGCCCTGGACACCGCCGCGCGTGTCAAGGCCAAGATGGCCGAGCTGGGGCAGAGCTTTCCGGAGGGGCTGGAGTACGGGATCTATTACGACACCACGCCTTACATCGAAGAGTCGATTCACGAGGTATTCAATACGCTCCGCGATGCTGTGATCCTGGTGGCCGTCGTGGTGCTGGTGTTTCTCCAGAACTGGCGCAGCTCGCTGATCCCTCTGATCGCGGTGCCAGTGGCGATCATCGGCACGTTCGCCGCCATGGCCGTCTTCGGGTTCAGTCTCAACAACCTCTCGCTTTTCGGGCTGGTGCTGGCGATCGGCATCGTCGTCGACGATGCGATTGTGGTTGTCGAAGCCGCCGAGCACCATATCGAGCAGGGACTCTCGCCGAGAGCCGCCGCTCATCAGGCCATGGAGGAGGTCTCCGGCGCGTTGATCGCCATCGGCCTGGTGCTCTCTTGTGTCTTTCTCCCCTGCGTCTTCCTCACAGGGATCACCGGGCAGTTCTTCCGCCAGTTCGCACTGACGATTGCGGTTTCCACGATCCTTTCGGCGATGAATTCCCTCACGCTCAGTCCGGCGCTCTGCGCCATTTTGCTGAAGCCCCGCCACGAGCAGCGCGATCTACTCGCGCGGCTGGTCGATCTCGTGCTGGGGTGGTTCTTCAAGCTCTTCAATGCCGTCTTCTCCGCCTCGGTGACCGGATATACCTGGATAGTGGGCAGGTTCTTGCGAGTGAGCGCATTGGTGCTGGTGGTCTACGGCGGGCTGCTCTACCTGACCTCCTGGAGCCTTGAGCGGATGCCGACCGGATTCATTCCCAACCAGGACCAGGGATACCTCTACGTCGTGGCGCAGTTGCCCGATTCCGCGTCGCTGGCGAGGACCGAGGAGGCGATGGCCAAGATCGACCAAATCGTGCGGAGCACCAAGGGCGTGGCCCACACCCTGCGAACCTCGGGGATGTCATTCGTCATGGGCGCGAACGGGTCGCACCTCGGCAACATGTTCGTGATCCTTGATCCTTTTGAAAAGCGGCGGACGCCCGATCTCCGCGCCGACGCCGTGGCGGCGGCGATCCGCCAGCGGCTTGCCGCGGGCGTGGAAGACGGCACGACGGCCGTCCTCGGCGCGCCCCCCGTCCGCGGATTGGGGAGCACTGGCGGCTTCAAAGTCATGGTTGAGGACCGCGGCGGCGACGGCTACAACGCCCTGCAGGAAATCAGCGATCAGTTGATCCAGGTGGGCAATCAATCGGCCGGGCTCAGCGGCCTGTTCACGGTATTCCGGGCCAACGCGCCGCAGCTCTACGTCAACGTGGACCGCACCAGGTGCAAGGCGATGGGAGTGCCATTGACCGAGGTCTTCGACGCCCTCCAGGTCAACCTGGGCGGGCTCTACGTGAACGATTTCAATCAGTTCGGGCGGACCTGGCAGGTGAATCTGCAGGCCGATGTCCCTTACCGCATGCACCGCGAGCAGGTGCGGCGATTCCAGGTCCGCAACTCGCGCGGCGACATGGTGCCGCTGGGCTCGCTGGCGGCGATCGAAGACAGTAGCGGGCCCTTCGTGATCAACCGCTACAATCTCTACCCGGCGGCCGCCGTCAACGGCTCCGTGCTGCCGGGCACAAGCAGCGGCCAGATGATCGCGGCCGTGGAAGCAATCGCGCGGCAGCACCTTCCGGCCTCGATGGCCATCGAGTGGACGGACCTCACCTACCTCGAGATCATCGCGGGGAGCACCACGCTGTTTGTCTTCGGCGCGGCGGTCGTGCTGGTCTTCCTGGTCCTGGCCGGACAGTACGAGAGCTGGTCGCTTCCCCTGGCGGTGATCCTCGTGGTGCCCATGTGCATCCTAAGTTCCCTGATCGGACTCTACCTGGCCGGTATGCCCATCAACATCTTTACCCAGATCGGCTTTGTCGTTCTGATCGGGCTGGCCAGCAAAAACGCAATTCTGATCGTGGAATTCGCCAAGGCGAAACGGGAGTCGGGAATGCCCCGCTACGAGGCGACTCTGGCGGCCTGCAAACTGCGTCTGCGGCCGATCATCATGACATCGTTTGCCTTCATTTTGGGCGTCGTGCCGCTGGTGATCTCCAGCGGGGCCGGCGCCGAGATGCGCCGAACCTTGGGCACGGCGGTATTCAGCGGCATGCTCGGCGTTACCCTGTTTGGCATCTTCCTCACGCCGGTGTTCTACTACGTGATCCAGTGGTTTGCCGACCGGAAGGCCGGTCAGAAAAGCTTGGTGATGCCCGGCAGCGGCAGCGGGTAGTTGCCCGTGGCGTCCGGCAGCACGGGGGGCGGGGTTTGAAAACTCGACTCCTCGGGAGCCGGGCCGTACTGGAGATCCGCCTGGTGGGCTTCGTCCCAGGTTGTTTCCTTTCCCGTATAGCAGGTGATCTGTCCCAGGACGCCGATCATCGTGCTGGTGGCCATATAGGAGCCACTGTTGATCGGCTTGTTGTCGCGGACGGCCTCGATCAGCGCTTTCTGCTCGTCGTCGTAGGGGTTGTTCTGCGGCCCCTCGTAGCGCCAATTGGTCTCGCCCTCGATGCGAGACTGGCCCAGGTAACAAGTCCCTTTCGTGCCCATGATGATGTCGGCGGAGTTGTTGTAGCAACCTGCCTGGGTGCGGCAGAGGGCGTACAACCGCGCGCCGCTGGGGTAATCATAGACCACGGTATGATGGTCGAACATGTCGCCGTAGACTTCGCCGAAGGACGACGAGCGGCCGGCCAGTCCGAAGGCCCGCTGGGGCATCTCGCCCTTCATGATCCAACTCATCCGGTCGACGTTGTGTACGAGCGACTGCGGGACGTCGTCGCCGGACAGCCAGCGGAAGTGATACCAATTGGAGAATTGATATTCGGTTTCGCTGTAATCCGGATTGCGGCCGACGATCTGGTACGGGCCGCGGAGGAACATCGACTGCATCGCCACCACATTGCCGATGGCGCCGTCGTGAATCCGCTGGACCGTTTCCTGCCATCCGCGATGGTAACGACTTTGAAGACCGGAGAGGAGACTCAACCCCTTCTGCTCGGCCACCTTGGCGATCTTTTCCACGCGGCGGACCCCGACCGGATCGATCGCGTGCGGTTTTTCGACGAAGACGTGCTTGCCCGCCTCGATGGCCGCTTCCGAGTACATCGGGTGGAACTTCGAGGCACAGGCGATCAACACGATATCGACGCTGTCGATCACCTTCTTGTAGCCGTCGAAGCCGACAAAGCAATGGTCGTCGTCGACGGCCACCTGTTCAGGCGACTGCTTCTTGAGATTGTTGCGAGCAGCCTGCAAGCGGCTCTCGAAGATGTCGTTCATGGCGACGAGTTTGACGTACGGCCCGGCCTTCATGCTCTGGGCGGCGGCTCCCGAACAACGCCCCCCACACCCGATCATGCCGATGCGGATCGTTTCCTCTCCGGCGGCGTGGGCGCCGCGCGCGACGGAGATCGACGCTAATGCCGCGACGCCAGCGACGGACCGCTTGAGAAAGTCGCGACGGGAGGTGGCAACCGGGAAAGAACGATTCTCTGCGGACATGGGGGTATTCTCCTTGGATCGTGGCCAGGCTTTCCATCGGGCCGATCGAGCGGCCTTTGACGCATTGTGCGTCCCCTGCCAAAACATGGTGTCGGTTGAGCACGCGGCCGACATTGTACCGCCTAAGGACTGGGGAATGAATAAGGCGGCTCGCGGCTCGCATCCCCTCCGTCTCACTGTTGGCTAGCCTCCCAGAAGATGAGAGAATTGCCGCCGCCGGTTGACAACCCATCGCGGGTGGCCTAAGTCTATCGTGCAAAGGAGCACAACATGACACGAGCAAAGCTACTGGGGATCGTTACCGTCCTATGGATTGCCGCCCTCAGCCGCGCAGAACCACCCGAGCGACTGCGAAGCGATCCGCCGGTAATTTCCTCGTCGTGGGACGATCTTCTCGATGGGATTGCATCGCTCGACGATTGGCGACCGCGCCGTGAGGTGCTGAAACGGCGATATTTGGATTTGATCCGCGACGATTCGAAACCCGTCAAGCCGCCTTTGGATCTGAAAGACCACGAAGCGGTCGTGGTCGACGGCATCTATGTCCGGCGGCTGATAAGTTATCAAGTCGAGGCCGACGAGCGCGCACACGCCTACCTGGGCATTCCACTGGGACTCAAAGGCAAAGCTCCCGCCGTTGTTGCATTGCACGGGACGTTTCCCGAGGGAAAACAGCGGGCGGCAGGGCTGGCCGATAATCCGGATAAGGCGTACTTGGATCATTTGTGTCGCCAGGGCTACGTGGTGATCGCGCCGGACCATTTTGTCGCCGGCCATCGTATTCCGCCGGAAGGCCCCTACGACACCTCGCGATTCTATCAAAAGCACCCGGAGTGGACTGCGGTCGGCAAGTTCACGTACGAGCATTCCATTGCCATCGACGTGCTCGAGTCGCTCGCCGAGGTCGATGCGGAGCGGATCGGAACCTTGGGGCACTCTCTGGGCGGTCATGGGACGATCTTTCTGGCCGCCTACGACGACCGCGTCAAGGCGTCCGTTTCGAATTGCGGCGGATCGTTTCTCCGCCACAACCGCAGCGTCGAAGCGTGGGCTAGGGACCACTGGTATGTCTACCTCAAGCACCTTCGGCCCGGATTGCTGGAAGGCAAGCTGCCGCCCATCGATTTTCACGAAATCATCGCCCTGATTGCTCCGCGGGCCTTCCTGGATCTTTCCGGGCTGAACGACGGGGCGCCGCTCACGCAGCGACAACGAGTCTTGATGCTGATGAAAGTAATGGACGTCTACGAACTGGAGAAAACACCCGAGAACTTCGCCTTCTATGTCCACGGGCGCGGACACTCCGTCGCGCACGAATCCCGCGCCCTGATGTACGCCTGGCTGGATACGCACCTGAAACCGCCCGAAGCAACGGCAACGCGTCTGCTGACGCCCGAGCAGCAGAAGAGTGTTCCTGATTCGCGGCCATGACCAAATAACGCGACCGAGCATGAGCCCCCTCGTGCAATGTCCTTGGCCAGACCAGCCACTAACGTCGTAACAATCGTTGCAGACCCCCTCGATCGATTGGTTTTGTAGGCGGCCGATCTACTCGGGGGCTTGCAGCAGTTGTAGTCCTTATCTAGACTGAGATAGGTACGCAGTGGTGCTGAGCCGGGCTTGGATGCTCGACCCGAACGGAGCGGAGAATCAGCACGAGGATCTAATCGCGATTACTCTTGTGTCATTATTCGCATCGCTCGGCTGAGTCTCATCTGGCTACCAAGAAGAGGCAAAAGCGATACACGCCGCTGGCAACTCCCAGAAACACCCGGGGACTATTATGCCCGGCGATTTTGATCCCTATTACACATGGCTGGCGATCCCTCCAGAGGAGCAACCACCGGATCACTACCGGCTGATGGGGCTGCGCCCCTTCGAAGACAATCTGGATGTGATTCAAAATGCCGCAGACCGGCAAATGGCGCATGTGCGGAGCTTTCAGACGGGGCCCAACGGAGAAATCTCTCAGAGACTGCTGAACGAGATGTCGCGGGCGAGGGTCTGCCTGCTGAGCAAGCACCGTAAGTCCTCTTATGACCATCATTTGCGTTTGGTAATGCAGGCGAAGCTCGCAGGCGTTGCTCCTCCTCCGCCACCCTCCGGCATCTTCCCGTCCGGCACTTACCAGTCGGGCGGATACGGAACGCCGCCGTTGGGGTCGGGCAGCCCCATTATGCCCAATAACCAAGCACAACCGCCGGATCCCTATCGGACCGGCGTATATCAGTCCGGCACCTACGGCGCGGGCCCCCAGCAGATGCCCGGACCTCAGCAACCGCAACAGTACGGTTCCGGTCCCTATCCACCCAGTACTCAGCAACCCCAGCAATACGGTCCTCCCGGGCCTCAGCCCCAGCAGCCACCGCAGTACGGTTCCGGCAACTATCCTCCCGGGCCCCAACAACCTCAGCAGTACGGTTCCGGCAACTATCCTCCCGGGCCCCAACAACCTCAGCAGTACGGTTCCGGCAACTATCCTCTCGGGCCCCAACAACCTCAGCAGTTTGGTTCGGGGCCGTATCCTCCCGGACCCCAACAGCCACCCCAATTCGGCTCCGGTTCCTACCCGGCTGGCCCACAGTACGGTTTGGGCAGCTATCCACCGAATCCTTTCGCTCCAGCGCAGATCCAGGATCCCGCTTCTTTTGGATCGGGATCACACGGCTCGGGAGCCTTCGGTTCGGGGCCGATGGGGCCGATGGGAATGGCAACACCGAACTCGGCCGGAAATCCGGGCGGGTCGACGGTGCCCACCGGCGTCAGCTTCTTGTCCCAGCCTGCTTATCCGGCCGCCAATACTCAACTCGGTGAGTACGAGTTGATGGAGAAACTCGGTGAGGGGGGGATGGGAGCCGTCTATCGCGCAAAGCATCTGCGATTGGGGCGCGAAGTCGCCTTGAAGGCGCTTTCTCCCGTACACTTGCGGGATCAGAAGGCGATTGCCCGCTTTGACCGCGAAATGCGGGCAGTTGGCTCTGTCGACCATCCGAATGTGGTGCGGGCGATGGACGCCAGGGAGATCGCCGGCACGCGATTTCTGGTGATGGAATTCGTGGACGGGATGGAATTAAGCGACATCGGGCGGCATGTCGGTCCGTTGGCCGTTCCCGACGCGGCCGAGATCATCCGCCAGGCGGCGGCGGGCCTGCAGGCGGCTTACGAGCACGGCTTGGTCCATCGCGACATCAAGCCATCGAACCTGATGCTCTCGCGGCAGGGCTGCATCAAGCTTTGCGACCTGGGATTGGCAAGGTTCGCGATGGATATGGGCGACGAGGAGGTGACGGGCACGGGGCAGGCGATGGGCACGCCCGACTACATGGCACCCGAACAAGTCACGGACAGCCGGCGGGTCGACATTCGCGCGGATATATACAGTCTCGGCTGCACGTTTTACAAGTTGTTGACCGGCTTTGCGCCGTTCACCGGACCGGAATACCGCACTGCCGTCCAGAAGCTTATGGCGCACTCGGACAAGACGCCGCGACCGGTAGGTCTGATCCGCAAAGATGTGCATCCGGGTCTGATCGCGGTGATCGACCGCATGATGGCGAAGTCACCGAAGAAGCGCTACGCAACCCCCGCGGACGTCGTTACGGCGTTGGCGCCCTTTGCCATGGGCGCCAATCTTTCGGCGCTGTTTGCGCGTGCGGAGGCAATGGAACACTTGCCACCAGGTTCGGAAGCCCAACCCAGCTACGTCTATCCGCAGCCGTCGGCCGGCCCGACTTCGGTTCCCTACCCGCGCTCATCGCGCTCGATCAAGAGCTACTTTCACGAATACCGTATTCCGATCCTGGTGTTCGTCGGCGCCATGCTGGGGGTAATCATGGCCAACGTGCTCGCCATGTGGCTATTCAGCCCCAAAGCCTCCGTTCCCAAAGTGCTGCCGCCGACCGCCGTATCCGAGCAGTCACAGACCGCCGCGCCGGGCGCTGCCGCGCTGCCGGCCACCCCTGCCACCGGCCAGCCTGCCGGACCGGCGAGCGGCTCTGAGACGGCAACCGGGAGCGGACCGCCGCCGGCGCCGGCAGGCCCGTAGAGTTTGTGTTGGCAGCTTCCATGCGCCCTGCCTACCTTGTGGATGCGACCTTCTCAACAGGCTCCGTTGGCAGTTGCGGTCAAACGACCTGGGTTGTGGCAGCGGGCCAGGGTTAGCGTTTTGGCCGGTGGTCGATTTCTTTCCGAGCGGCGGATACCAGGTCTTCGAACATCTTCCGCTGCCGGGCCATTGCCTCGACGGGATCACCCGGAGGGCTTCCGCCCGCCTCGAGCAGGAGCCAACCGGCGTAGTCCATTTTCACGAACAGAGCCATGAGATCCTGCCACGGATAGCCGGGCGTGTCCAACGGGCGAACGTGGGCCGTCGCCCCAAAGCGATCCTTGACCAGGTTGAAGTTGTGTGTTAATCCCTCGTCGAGCAGATCTTGTTGGTTGGAGTTCCAGCAAACGAAGACGTTGGGGTGGTCGGCCACGTCGAGGATCTGTTTTATGATGGGGAGCCTGGCACACTGGCCGTGAACTTCCAGCCGGATTTGTTGTCCATAGTCGGCGCCGAAAGCCCCCACCGTATTGAGCGACTTCCCAATCTGCGCGATCGTCTTGGCGGGCTCGACCCCCTTGGGCAGATCATTCGGCTTGACCTTCACCCCCGTGCCACCCACGTCATGGCTGAGGCGAATGAATTCCTTGGTCGTCTCGATCGCTTCGGCCAGCGCTTCGGGACGCGGGTGATCGAATCGCTCATTGCTCCCCAATCCGACCAGTTGGACCGGGCTATCCGCGAAATGGGCTTTTACCTGCCGTCGCTGCTCAGCGGAGAGGCCGGGCTCGACGCCGTGTGCGTGCGTGGTCCGTAACTCGACACCGAGCACCTCCGCCGCCGCACAGTTGCGAATCAGCGTAGGCAGATCCCAACTCTGGCCCCATTGATAGGTAACCAGGCCGAACGCCATGTCGCCGCCGCGTGAAAGACTCGCGGAAGCTGCCGTTTGTCCGAACGTTGCGGGCGTCATGGCCGCGGCCCCAAGGGAAAGGGACCACTTCAGGAAACTCCGACGGTCGACGCTGGTCATCAATGCTTGCTCCGAGGTGGCAGTTGCGTCTGAACCTACCGGCGCTCGCACGGTTAGGTGTTAGGAGAACACCCTGCTATTCTGATTTCCGCCGCCGCCCTACGCAAGCTCAGATCAATTCGATCAGGTTACCTCGATGGCATTGGTGAGGTGGTTGGCGCCTTGGAAGGCCATCGCTGCCTGCTGGGCGATCTGCTTGGCGTAATACGTTGTGCAGCGACCGGTGAGGAGAACCCCGTGGCCGTTCACCTCGACACGGAGATCGCGGACACGCCCGCTCGTCTCTCGCCACACCGCCTGTTCGATCGACGCCGCAATTCGCTCGGCTTCTTCCAATGTCTCCGGCAAGGGATGCTCGTGGATCCGCGCGGAAGACAAGGAGTCGGAACTAGAGGTTACGTCCATGATGGCTCACTCCTAAGCCGGTTCCTGGAGGCATCCCTGCCACAGCAGCCCGGCAAAAGGCCGAAATGAAGAGCCTCCATGATCTCCTTCACGATCCTGCATACAACCGGCACGCTTTCGCGAACCGGATTTCCTGCCCGTCAGAAAAGGTAACGCGCGATGCAAGCGTCGCAATATCGCCTTAGCTTAACGCCTGTACATAGGGGAAGTCAACCCCTTGGGCGGAATGGTGGCAAGAAAAAATCCTACCTACTCGGCTCGACGTGTCCCTGCCGAGCCGTCGCAACTACGTCACCCGGGAATCTTGCCCGCGGATCGAAGGTGCGCGATGACTTCGTCGGCCAACTGCTCCGCCGACTTCGTCGCTGCGTCGAGAACCAATTCCGGCGCCGACGGTGCTTCGTAGGGGTCATCAATGCCAGTGAAGCCCTTCAGTTCCCCTGCCCTCGCCTTTTTATACAACCCTTTCGGGTCACGCGATTCACACACGTTCAGGGGTGCATCAACAAAGATCTCGACGAAATCACCCGCCCCAAGTGATTCCCGCACACGGTTGCGGTCGACTCGGTAGGGGCTGATGAAGGCGGTGATGGCAACCACCCCCGCCTCGGCAAACAGTTTGGCCACTGCGCCGATCCGTCGAATGTTCTCTTCGCGATCCTGGGCGGAGAACCCCAGGCCGAAACGCTTGGCGAACTCTTCCCCATGGCGTTCCCGCAGCATCCCTGGGCCGGCATTTAATCCGTGACGAACGTTGTCGCCATCGAGCACATAGCTGTGAACTCCCATCGAGTGGAGCTTATGATCGACTAGATTGGCGATGGTGCTCTTGCCGCAGGCGCTCAAACCGGTGAACCAAACCACGCATCCCCCGTGACCGTTCAATTTTTCCCGCTCTTCGCGTGCGACGGCGTGCTCGTGCCAGTGGACCTGAACATGGGGATCTTGGGACATCGGGGGGATGGCTCCTGCTGTTTAACAGTAGGGATGGCTGTCAAAAATCGAGGTTATGTATCTTACCTTGTGATCGGGGTGATCCACAATGGGGTCGCCCTCTTTTTCAACCCCCGCTATAATGGCGTACTTTGGATCATTCGCGCAGTTCCGGATTTGGGCTAACACTATGAGTCAAACCGACGCTCCTGCTTCCCCCCACGTCAGCGCCTCCACCATCGTCGGTCTCTCGGCGGAGACGATGTACGATAAGTGCATGGCGCTGGCTGGTAATCTCTGGTGGAGTTGGCACCCCGAGGTGATCAATCTGTTCCGCGATCTGGATCCGATCCGTTGGCGGCAACTGGATCATAATCCCATAGCGCTGCTGAAGGAGTTTACTCCGGAGCGCCTAGAGATGCGGGCAGCCGAGTTGGTTCTGTACAGCCGGATCAACCATGCCTATCGCCGACTGAAAGAATACGTTAGTGAAATACCTCTTTGGGGGCGGACTAATGCCGGAGTCCTAGGCTCCAAGCCGGTGGCCTATTTTTCGCTCGAATTCGGCGTTCACGAAGCGGTGCCGATCTATTCCGGCGGCCTGGGGGTTCTTTCCGGCGACCATATCAAGAGCGCCAGTGGCCTGGGAGTACCGCTGGTGGCGATCGGCCTGTTCTACGATCAGGGGTACTTCAAACAACACCTCGACATGACTGGCTGGCAGCAGGAGGAGTATCTCGACACCAAGGTAGAGAATCTTCCCATGGAGCCCGCCCGCGGCGCCGACGGAGAGCCGATAACGGTCGAGATACAAACCCGCACAGGCCGCCTGCTGGCCAAGGTATGGTTGATGCGAGTCGGCCGGGTGCGGCTTTATCTGTTGGACTGCGATGTCGATGGCAACAGTCCCGAGGATCGGGAATTGACCAGCCGCCTTTATGGCGGCGACACCCGCACCCGGATTCGGCAGGAACTGGTGGCCGGAGTCGGTGGTGTGCGTGCGTTGCGTGCTTTGGGGATTTCTCCGGGTGTCTATCATCTCAACGAGGGGCACAGCGCGTTCGCCACCTTGGAGGCGATCCGCGAACGCATGAAAGAAGATGGACGAAGCTTCGACGAATCCCTCCGCGAGGTAGCGCAATGCACCGTTTTCACGACGCACACGCCCGTCCCCGCCGGGCACGACCGCTTTAATGCCGCGTTGATCGAAGAGCACCTCGGTCCGCTTCGCGACGAACTGGGGATTTCCCCCGAGCAATTGATGAGCCTCGGGCGCGTCGAACCGAAAAACGAGCATGAGACGTTCTGTATGACCGTGCTGGGGTTGAAGCTGTCGCGGCGAGCCAACGCCGTCAGCGCCATTCACGGCCACGTCTCACGTCGCATGTGGGCCCATCTCTGGCCGTGGCGGGTCGAGGAGGAGATTCCCATCGGCCACATCACCAACGGTGTTCACATTCCGAGTTGGCTTGCCTGGCAGATGCAGCAACTGTACGACCGCCAATTCCCACCCGACTGGCACAACCGCCTCGGTGAACCGCAGATCTGGCAGGGAATTCACAACGTTGACCCGGGCGAATTGTGGGAGACGCACCACGCGCTGAAGAACCTCTTGCTGGCGTTTGTTCGGCGGCGCGTAAGCCGGCAGTGCCGCCGCCGCGGCGAGAGCGACGATGCCGTGGAAGCGGCTCGCGGCATGCTCGACCCGAACGTGCTGACCATCGGGTTCGCGCGGCGATTCGCGACCTACAAGCGTGCCGATCTCGTTCTTCGCGATTTGGATCGACTCGACGCCCTGGTCAACGATGCCGATCGCCCGATCCAGATCATCTTCGCCGGCAAGGCACATCCGGCCGACCAGGGCGGCAAGGAATTGATTCAGAAGATCGCCAATTTGCGATTCGATCCGCGTTACGCCAACCGAATCGCCTTCGTCGAGGACTACGACATCAACGTCTGCCGTCATCTGGTCCAGGGCGTGGATGTGTGGCTGAACAATCCCCGCCGTCCCTTGGAGGCTTCCGGAACCAGTGGGGAGAAAGCAGTGCTCAACGGGGCGTTGAATCTGTCGATCCTCGACGGCTGGTGGGCGGAAGCCTACGACGGCGGCAACGGTTTTGCCATCGGGCGTGGGCGGAGCCACGTCCGCGACGCGGAGACCGACGCGCGCGACGCGGAGTATCTCTTCAAGGCACTGGAAGAGGAGGTCGTTCCCCTCTACTACGATCGGGACATCGACGGCCTGCCGCGCCATTGGATCAAACGGATGATGAACTCGATTAGCTCGCTGGCATGGCGGTTCAGTTCTCACCGGATGGTCGCCGACTACGTGCTGCACAGCTACTTGCCCGCCGCCGGCGGCTTGAGCGTCGACATGAACATCTACTGATCCATGCCACCCGGGAAGATCGAAGGAAACTGCCATGAAAGTGCTTGTCGTTCTCGGCCATCAATCCAAGGGCAGCTTTTGCCATGCCATCGCCGATACGGCGATGGATGCGTTGTCGGCGGCGGGACACGACTTGACCTTTCACGATCTCTATGACGAGCAGTTCGATCCCATTCTGCCTCACCCGGAGATTCCCAAGCAGGCGGAACTGCCGGCGTTGATACGGCAGCATTGCGACGAGGTCGCGGCGGCGGACGGTTACGTCGTCGTTCATCCGAACTGGTGGGGCCAGCCGCCCGCGATGCTCAAAGGATGGATCGATCGTGTCTTCCGGCAGGGGGTGACTTACGAATTCGCAGCCGGGGGCAAGATCAACGGTTTTCTGCAAGGCAAGACGGCGCAGGTCTTCACCACCTCGAACACGCCGCGCGACGTGGAGTTGCAGTGGTTCGGAGATCCACTGGAGAACCTGTGGAAAACGTGTGTTTTCGATTTCTGCGGTCTGAAGGATTTCGAGCGGCGTAACTTCGAATCCATCGTTCTTAGCGCCCCCCAGCAGAGGCAAGACTGGCTCGCCGAGGTGCAAGAGATCATCCGCCGGCGATTCCCCCATTGATTCAAACTGGTTAGGATCGGTGCAGGGATAGTGACCACCTGTCAGGATATTGCGGACCGCGGGGCAGGTATGCAACCTGCAGTTTTTGCGCGGCGATATCATGGCAGTTGAGCGCTTAGTGGGGCATATCGGCAAGGAACAGCGAAAGGTGCCGTCATGGCGCGCTATGAATGTACGGTTTGCGGCTACGTTTACGATGAATCCAAAGAAGGCCGGAAGTGGGACAGTCTGGCCGATGGATGGAAATGCCCATTCTGCGGGGCAGAAAGGTCTCAATTCACCGTCGTCGGGGCTGAGCCTTCCGAAGCAACAACCGCGGATGCTCGCTCACCACGGTTCGGCAATCGGGCCGTTTTCGCTCATCGGGTGTTCGGTTATGCGTTTCTGGCATTGTACGTCGTGCTGCTCGTGCAGATGATCCCACGGCTGTGGACGTACCAAGTCGAGTTTCCGGCTCGGACGGTCGTCCATCTCGCGCTGGGAATGGCGATCGGCGCGGCGCTGATCCTAAAGATCTCCATCGTCCGTTACTTCCGCCGGCTGGAGCAATCGCTGGTGCCGGCACTGGGGACGTCGCTGGTGGTGGGCAGCGTCGTGCTGATCGGGATCTCCGTCCCACCGGCCTTTCGGGAAGCGGCCGCGACCCGGCGGCTGTTTACCGAGGAAAACCGCCAGCGGGTCCAAACGCTTCTCGCGCGGACAGGGTTGGACGATGCTGACTGTGCGAGATTCGCTTCCCTCGATTCGTTGCGGGCCGGCCAGCAGATCCTGCGGCAGCAATGCATCGAATGTCACGATCTGCGGCTGGTGCTGGCCAAGCCGCGAACGCCTCAGAACTGGCGACAGACCGTCAGCCGGATGGCGGACCGCACGACGATGCTCAGCCCGCTCGACGAAAAAGGCCAGTGGCAGGTGACTGCCTACCTGGTGGCCCTCTCGCCACAACTCCAGCGGTCGACCCAGCAATTGCGAAATCAGCAGGATCGCCGCCAGCAAGTCCAAGAAAACGCCTCGGCGGTTGCGACAGAAACCGTAGCGGCCGCCTCCTACGAAGCCGGCCTGGCACAGCAGCTTTTCGAGACGAAATGCTCGCAGTGTCACAAGACGGCCTTGGTCGGCATGACGCCTCCCGCGTCACTAGACGAGGCGAAGGCATTGGTTGCCCGTATGGTTGAGGAGGGGCTGGAAGCGACGGAGCAAGAACTCTCCATTCTCGTGCAGCACCTCACCAAGACCTACGCGAAGAAATCGGAGTAGACGCCGATGGACCCTCTCACGAATGCTGTCTTGGGCGTCCTCTTCCTTGGCGTCGGAGCGGTGGCGACCGCGGTGATGTATCGCCTTCGCGGGCAGTCCGGTCCAACCTCCGGCAATTCGGCGGGGGCCTACGGAAATCGCCTCGGACCTCTCAAGACCATTCAGCCGCGACCGGCAAGTCCGACAGCAGCGCCCTCGCAGGTCCGCCTGCCGCACTTGCCGGCCCCACCGGCGACCGCTCCACAGCGGAGAACAACATCAGAACAAACGTCCACGGCCTTGCCCGGCAAGACCGAGACTCATTGGTACCGGGTCGCGCGCATCGACGAGATTGCGGATGGCAGCACTCTGGCCGTGCAGGCGGGCGCTCGGACGATTGCATTGACGCTCTTGAACGGCCAGTTCGGTGCAATCGACGGTCGATGTCCCCATCAGGGCGGCCCTTTGGCGGAAGGTGTTCTCGAAGACGGGCTTCTCCGCTGTCCCTGGCACGGTTGGGGTTTCGATCCACGGACGGGCGAGTCGGCCAGCCCGCACCATGAGTCGGTCGGCGCGTATGATGTCGAAACCCGGCCGGACGGGGTCTACGTGGCTGTCGCAGAGGCGGTCGAGACCTCGCCGACGGTGAGCGACGTCATGGTCGAAACCATGGTCCATTGGGGAGTGCGCCATGTGTTTGGCATGGTCGGCCATTCCAACCTCGGAATGGCGGAGGCGATCCGCAAGCAAGAGACCCAGGGCAATATCACGTTCTTTGGCATTCGCCATGAAGGAGCCGCCTCGTTCGCCTGCTCGGCTTATGCAAAGCTCACCGGCAGGCCGGCGGCGTGTTTGACGATCGCCGGCCCGGGAGCGACCAATTTGCTCACCGGCCTCTGGGACGCGGCCGTGGACCGCGCGCCGGTTCTTGCGTTAACTGGGCAGGTAAAGACGCAGTTTCTTGGGCCCGGCGCGTTTCAGGAAATTGACCAAGCTTCGGCATTTCAAGCCGTCGTGGTATGGAGCCAGACGGTCCTTTCCAACAGCAATCACTCGGAACTGATGAGCCTGGCGCTGAAGCACGCCGTGGTGCAGCGCGGCGTGGCGCATCTGATCCTCCCCGATGAGGTGCAGGTTCTGCCCGTGGCGGAGGCTGCACCATCCGGCCCCGCGGGGCGACTGGCGGAACTGGCCATCACGCCGGCAGCGGAGTCGATTGCCGGCGCCATGGAGTTGATCGCCGCGGCACATCGCCCGGTCATCATCGTGGGTCATGGGGCTCGCGAGGCGATAGGCGAAGTCGTGACATTGGCCGAGCGGATCGAAGCACCGATACTCACCACATTCAAGGGCAAAGGGCAGATCGGCGACGATCACCCGTTGGCCGGCGGGGTGTTGGGGCGAAGTGGAACCCCCATTGCCAGTTCCCTCATGAACGGCGCCGACCTGCTGATTGTCTTTGGCGCGAGTTTTGCCGACCATACGGGAATCGATCGCAGCAAGCCAATCATTCAAGTCGACTTCGACCGTCTGGCGCTGGCCAAGTTCCACCCGGTCGCCGTGCCAGTCTGGGGCGAGATCGCCACCACCGCCGAAATATTCTGCGAGAATCTGCCCAAGAACTTGCCGGCCCGTCAGGCCGCCGCGGCAATCCGCGAAGAGATCTCCCAGCAGTGGCGTGCCTGGCGGGCGGAAAAGGGCCGGCGGGCTGCCCAGGACCGCGGCCAGGGCATCAGTTCGGCAGCCATCTTTGCCGCTCTCACGCGTCAAACGCCGGCCAATGCCGTGATCGCGGTCGACGTCGGCAACAACGCTTACTCCTTCGGCCGCTATTTCGAGTGCAGAGAGCAGTCAATCCTGATGTCCGGCTACCTCGGTTCCATCGGGTTTAGCTTCCCGGCCGCCCTGGGCGCCTGGGCCGCCGCCCCGAAGCGGCCAATTCTCTCGGTCAGTGGCGACGGAGGTTTTGCGCAGTACATGGCCGAATTCACGACGGCGGTCAAGTACGGCATGAATATCACCCACATCTTGCTGAACAACAATGAGCTGGGGAAGATCTCCAAGGAGCAGCGCGCTGGGCAGTGGCCGGTCTGGCAAACGGCGTTGCACAACCCCAGCTTCGCCGAATATGCCAAGCTCTGCGGCGGATGTGGTATCCGCGTAACGCGATCCGATCAGTTGGATTCGGCTATTGCCGAGGCCCTCGCCTACGAGGGACCGGCCCTGGTGGAAGTCCTTTCCGACGCGGAGTCCGTGTAGACCGCTCGCCACTCGCAAGGACAATCGATCATGACTCCGCTTGCCAATGCTGTTCTCGGCATCTGCTTCCTCGCCATCGGGGTGGTCGCCACCATCGTGATGTACTACACCCGCGGCGCCATGGCCGGCGCACGGCCGCTGCCAGCCGGCCGTCCGGATGACAAAGCCCCGCCAGAGCCGGAAGAGGAGTACCTGGCGTCATGGCGGAGAACCTCGGACGATCTCGAGGTCCATATGGCCGACATCCACGAGATGGCGACGACCGGCAAATCAATCCTCGAACCGATGCGAACTCGCAAGAGGATCTTTTCGTGGGACGATCTTCTCGTCAAAGGGGCACAATTGGCGACGTTCCCGCTCAACGAGCATGAGCCGGTGCGTACCGAGACGATCATCGGTCCGGCGGCGGACCGCCCTCTGGTGATCGACACCCCGATCTACGTCAGCCATATGTCGTTCGGCGCCCTCTCCCGCGAGGCCAAGATCGCCTTGGCCCGCGGAAGCGCGGCGGCGCGGACGGCGATGTGTTCGGGCGAGGGCGGGATCCTGGAGGATGAGTTTGCCGGCGCTTTCAAGTACATCTTCGAGTACGTTCCGAACCTCTACAGCACCAGCGACGAGAACCTGCGGCGCGTCGATGCGATCGAGATCAAGATCGGCCAGTCGGCCAAACCGGGCATGGGAGGCCACTTGCCGGGCAGCAAAGTCACGGCTGAAATCGCGGCGGTGCGTGGCCGCCGGCAAGGGGAGGATATCATCAGCCCGGCCCGCTTCCCCGACGTGTTCACCCGCGACGATTTGCGGGGCAAAGTCGATTGGCTCCGCGAGCGGTCGCTGGGCCGACCGGTGGGGATCAAGATCGCCGCCGGACACATCGAGGCCGATCTGGAATTCGCCCTCTACGCCCGGCCCGATTTCATCACGCTGGACGGCCGTGCGGGAGCGACGGGCGCCTCGCCGAAGTTCGTTAAAGACGCCACCTCGGTTCCGACCCTCTTCGCGCTCCGTCGCGCGCGAACATTCCTCGACGATCGCGGCGCGGATCAGGTCTCGTTGCTGATCACGGGCGGATTGAGAATCTCCCCCGATTTTGCCAAAGCGCTGGCCTTGGGGGCCGACGCCGTCGCCTTGGGATCCGCGGCGCTGATGGCCATCGGATGCCAGCAATACCGCATCTGCCATACGGGGCGCTGCCCGATCGGAGTCACCTCGCAGGATCCGCGGCTGCGAGAGCGTCTTTCCGTCGAACAATCGGCGCGGCGGCTGGAGAATTTCCTGCGGACCTCCACGGAAGAACTGAAAGTGTTCGCGCGGCTCACCGGCAAGAGCGACGTCCACGACCTGACGATCGCGGATCTGTGTACGACCAACTCGGAGGTGTCGAATCATACCGGCATCGAGCATGTGTAACGATCGCACGACAACTTGCTGGGGTGGAAATCCGAAGGTCGAAAGCCGGGCTGCTCTGTACCTTTCGGTTCCAATGACCGGTTTACCCCCGCTCGGCCGTTGTTTGATCCGGGGTTGGTGGAGCAGAGACGGAATTGTGATTCCAACAGATGCGACAGCGATTCTTAGGCCGGTTCTTAGCGAATCCCGCGGATCGCTTCGGTGACTTGGCCCGCGATCGCTTCGATGGTTAGGTCGCTTGTCTGTCGGATAGCGAGCGCATCGGGCGACCCGAGCGCCCGATAGACATCTCGCGGCCAGCCGTACATCGCCCAGCAGCGGTCCACCTCCAGCGGCTCGAGCATGGCGTCGATCGGGTTGATCAACACCGTCGGTCGTGGAGCGATCACAGCGGCCAGGTCCGGCAAGTCGAAATCGCGAAGCGCTCCGGGAACCCAGAAATAGTCGCGAATCTGGTAGTATTGCGCGGCGACGATGAGCACGTAGGAGGGGACCGTCCGCACGCAAACAACTCCCGTGGGCCGATCGTCAAAAGCGGCCGCCCCCAACGCCCACGCGCCGCCCAGGCCCTCGCCAAGCAGGATGATTGGTCGGCCTCGCAGGTCGGCCCGTCCGGTCAGGTAGTCGGTCGCCCGGATCACGTCGACAATCCGCATGGCCAGCATCGTCGTTCCCGCCTGAGCGCTATCGGCTGCCAAGAAGTCGAAAGCCCATTGCTGACGGTCGGGGTGCGTGAAGGGCAGCAGCGTCGCGCGCGTGCGTGGATCGGTCTCGCCCGCGCCTCGAACGTCAATGGAGAAGACGACGTGGCCGGCCCGGGCCAGTTCGATGGCCAGCGACGCTTGCTTCGCGCTGGTCGGCTTGCCAATCTCGGCTACGTGCAGGACGACCGGCCCTTCGCCGCCGCGCTTGGGCCGCAGCAATGCCGACGGCAGTACGATCCCTTCTTCGCTCTCGACGAGCATCCGTTCGACGGTAAACGCTTCCGTTTCGAAAGCGCCCGCTTCGGTGCAGCGTGGCGCGGCCCGCGATGCCGGCACGTCGAGTCCGAGACGGCGACGGATGCGATCGCGCAAGGCGGTCCGGGTCGCTTCAAGCGATGGGCCGTCCGTCGGCGCCGGCCGATCCGTCCGCCAGGAGGCGGCCAGTTTGGCATTAAGCGTTTGGCCCGTCTCGCCGCCGAGATCTCGAAGCACAAAGCCAGATTCCGTACAATTCAAATCTGCAACCGTCTCGGGCGACAGCGGCGGCTCGTCGTCCCCTTCCTCAGTCCGATTCAGCCAGCGGTTGACCCAGGCGTAGGCCGCCTCGCGTTTCGGCTTCTCCATGTTGTGAACGCCGTCGACGAGGATCATCTCTCCTCGCTCGCTGCCGGCCGCGAGTCCCTTGTAAAAGGGAATCATCCCATCGAGTTTGCTCTGGTGGCCGGCCAGTTCGCCGGAGTCGCGGCCGACGATCATCGCACAGGGCCGAGGTGGGATAAGACTAAGAATATCGGCCTGGGGAATGCTGCGACCGGTGAGGAAGAGTTGTTCGTAGGGACCACCGGGATGCGCCGCGGCACACACTTTGATCCGCTGGTCGTAGGCCGTGATCAGCAGGGCCATGATCCCGCCGCCTGAATTGCCCACGGCAACCAATTGCTCGCGATCCACCTCGGGCCGCGACTGAAGATAGTCCAACGCCCGCACGCAGTCCCAGGTTCGATAGCCGGCCAGCGTTCGCCCCACCAAGAACGACGGGCGGCCGAGGTAGACATGCTGCATCACCGTCAGTGGCACCAGCGGTTCGCCGGTGGTTGGATCGAAGTACTCCGACCGCTCGCCTTGACCGGTCGGATCCAGCGCCAGGACGACGTATCCTTTGAGGACAAACCCCAGACAAGCCTCGTGGTAAAGGTGGTAGGCTTTGCCTTCCGCCGCGTGGCCACAGGTAAACAACACTGCCGGCGCCGGAAACGGACGGTTCTTGGGCACGTAGACATTGGCGGTGCAGTAGTAGCGAGGCTGGCTCTCGAAGACCAGTTTCTCGATCGTATATTGCGGCCGGTCGAGCTTGCCAACGATGCGGGCATTCAACGGGCACTTGGGTCCGAAGTCGCCGAACATCTCGATCAGACGCTCGCGGGTCCGCTGCTGACGTTGTTGCCATTGCTCGGGCGTGGTTAACGCAGCCAACTCCGCCTCGCGGCGCTCCGCTACTTGGGCCACTTTCCTCGCCACATAGTCCGGAAGCATTTCTTTGGCTTCCCGGCGCCGATCCGTCTCCGGGTAGATCCGAAGCGTCGGCTCGAGGCGGAGTTTGTCCGAGGGAAGGAAACCGCCGGCAAATCGGCCCGCGCTGCGGAAGGCGATTTTCACCCATCCGCAGCCTTCGCCTGGATCGCCTTGCCACCGCAGCTCGATTCGGCTCCGCTGCTGCACGTCGATACCGCGAATCCACTTCTCCGCCAAGCCTTTCTCGGGCGACGAGTCGTCCGCCCCGCGGACCAACGGCCCTTGAGCGATCGGATTTCCGTTGACCAGCATTTCTGCGGCCGACTGTTTGCTGCGCGACGGCACGTAGGTCAGTCCGATGTCATATCGCGCCGACTCGCCCCAGAACACCAGCTTCGCCGAAGCGCGAGTTGTCTTCGGAGCGAGTTGGAGGATGATCTCCTTTCCACGCGGCTGTACAACGCAGCCGTCGAGGCCGTCGAAATCGCCCAGCCCATAGACCAACTCCTGCGAAGCCGCCGCAGGCAGAACCTGGCTCGGCGTTCCCGTCAAGTTCACGTCGTCGAACCACGCGGTCCCCGTGCCGGTGAGTTCGAGGTAGATCATCACATAGGCCGTCGAATCCGGCACGGTGAACGAGAGTTCGACCTCCGTCCATTCGTTGGTACCCGAAAGTCTGTTGGAGTCGGGTTGACGAACGATTTGATCGGCGGCGTCCATGAAATAGAGTCGCACAAACGCCTCGCCCTGGACGTCCTTTGTCTTGATCCAGCAGCGCAGCATGCCCTGACTGCCGATCTCGAGCGTGGCGTCGCGGAGGTGCCCCCATCGCCATCGACTGATCACCGCCGCGATGTTCCCGATCTTCAGGCTCCGCTTACCCTGATGGGAAACGTCGGCATCCCAGCTCAACGCGCGATCGGCATCGCTCGGAGTTCGCTGGGACCAGAACGCGGGCACGTCTGCGTCGGCCGTTTCGAAGCCGGGATTCGGCGTCACGTTTGCCTGAGCGACCGCCCGTCCGCCAACGCCGTACATGGCGACCAGTAGAGCAAGACCGCCGACGACCCGCGAAGTGAATGGTGCCGAATCGAGCAGCGGCCGAGCGCTGGCCGTCTCGGAAGTTGCCAAGAAACGGTGGCGGTTAACGGGCATGGACGGTCTCCCTCATTCACCCGGGATTGTAGCCGAACACAATACAGGATTCAGTTTACTCTGTCGGCTTTTCGGCGGCCAGAGTTCGGGCGCATGGAATCCCGGCGCTCGCATCCTTGTTGCCACGCGTGGTCGTAGCTAGAATTCACACCGTATCATCAAGCCGAAACAAAAATGGATCGACTTCTTGGGAGATTGCCATGCGAAACGGTTATGCTTCAAAGAATATGGAATCTGGTGTTTGACTCGATGATGCGGACGTCCATCTCTCCCACGATCATTCAGGTGGGATACCGCAGCAACGTGATTCCCGCGCAAGCCGAAGCAACGCTTGACGTCCGGGCGGTGCCCGACGAAGACATTCCCGCCCTGGTCGCAACGCTCCGCAAACTGATCGACGACCCAGCGGTGGAGGTGATTGGCCCTTCGGCCGGCCGCTCGCCAGCGCCGCCGTCGAGCACGACTTCAACAATGTTTCAAGCATTGGAGCATGCCCAGGCACATGTTTTTCCCGCTGCGGTCACTGTGCCCGTGCTATTGACAGGCGCGACGGACATGGCGCCCTTGCGGGCCAAAGGCGTGCAGGCGTATGGCCTGGGAAACCTGAAGACGATTGAGGACATGGGGCGAGTCCACGGAAACGACGAGCGCGCCTCGGTCGAAGGGATCGGGAAATTCGTGGAATTGGTCTATCGGGCGGTGATCGAGGTCGCCGCCGAACGATGAACCGTGGTGAATCTTGATGCCGCAAGTCTATTGCGGCTTGAGATGCTCTTGGCCGATTTTGGCAATCCAATCCCGCGTCCACTCTACCGCTTCCAGCCCCACATCCACGTTGGGAGTCGCCAGGAAAATCATCCCCTCGATGCGTCCTTCACGGATCCAGCGGTAGCCGAGTTCCGCCTGCTGCCGCATCCGCGACAGCGGCAGGGGACGCCGTCCATGGAAATCGTACATGTAGCAGCCCAGGAAGATCGGCTTCTTGGGGATCAACTTCTCCAAGGCCGCCAGGTGGGCTTCCAGGTTTTCGAGATCATCCGGCCGCCAGGTCCAGAGGCAAACCTGGTCCACCTCGTCGAGATGCCGCCTGGCCCTTGGCGAGATTTGTCCCGTGTAGACCACGGCCATGAGCGGGAGTTGCCGGTCGCCGACGGTCCTTTGGCGGATGGCGCGGAGCTGTTCGGGAGTGAGTGAGGCATCGAACGGGGCGGAGACAGCCGGACTCTCGCCACGCTCCAACGGATCGCTGACGTGTCCGTGAAAGAAGTCGTCGAGAATGAACCCGGCGACGTTCGGCTGTTGCTCGGCGAGCCGATAAACGGCCTCGCGTTGGGCTTCGGAAGTCGTTCCGCCGGCTGCCACCAGCGACCAGTAGACCCGGTCGAGCTTCTGGAAGGGCCGATAGTAGTCGTCCAGAGGCGGCTTGGGCAAACCGTTGTACTGGACGAAGATCATATTCCGCAGCCCCATCGACTGGGCGGCAGCGACCGGTTCGATGCTCGACGTCTTGGCCAGCGGAGCCAGATAGCTGTCGTTATAGACACCGGCCGGGTGGCCCCAAATCCAAAGCCGATCGGCGACCGTCTCTCCATGGACGGTTTGCACCGGCGTGAACAGCGTCAGCAGGACCGATTCCGCCGCGAGAATCGCCAGGACGGCCGTCGAGCGTGGTCGGCAGAGGCTTCGTAAGTGACTATTCATGGCTGTCTCCTAACGCGGCCTCTCGGCCGCAACCAAGTAGGGTGGAATTCATTCCACTCGGGCCGAATAGACTCGGCTTCATGGATTGTCCGCCGACGGTCTAGCCCTTCTTCGGCTTGATAAACATCACTTCGGCGCGATCGATCCACCCCGATCTCAAATCGGCCCGGAACCAGCCCTCGCTGTTCTTTTCGTTGAAGCGGACGGGCGAACGCTTGCCGAAGCCTTCCAGATCGTACTGCGCCCAGGTCTTGCCCATGTCCGGCGAAATGATGTAACCGGTCGAATACGGCGATGCCGTGGCATAGTGCGACGCCAGGATCACGCCATCCTGGATGATCATGTTCGCCGATTCATATTCGGGGTTGAACAGAAGCGTGTGGGCGGCGGGATCGGCCAAGTCGGCCGGGTCGCAGCGGAAGATTCCGCGATCGTGCGGTAGGGGGCCGTTGGCGTCGGCAACCCAATAGAGCTTCCCGTCGGCGAAGTTGATGCCGCCGGACTTGTACCGCGAGTTGGAAGGCCCGGAGACGACGACTTTCCACCCCCACTTGTCTTTCTTGGCGTCGTAGGTTCCTCTCAGCCAGTGGCACTCGCGGCCTTCGGGTTGATCGCGGTCGCCCGTGCAGGCGTAGAAGGCGTCTTCGGTGGGGTTGTACATCACGCAGTGAATGTGGCGGCAAATCACCGGGTTATCGGCATCGCCGAGCAATGTGCCGGTCGCGCCTCCACCCGGTCCTCCGTTGTCTCGGTAGTGCGGATTTTGTCCGAAGGCATAGGCGATCTTCACCGTCTGACCGCCGTCAGTGGAATAATAGATGTTGATCGGGGCCGCGCCGCCCCGCACGTTGCAGTAATTGCCCCAGACGAGCATCTCGACCCCGTTGACTTCCCACGAGTTGACGCCCGAGAGCGGGTGAAAATACCAACCCGGGCACTCGGGGTTCTGCGGCTTGTGCGGGCGGTATTCGGCGCCGCCGGCGTCCTTGACCGCAACCGGCTGGTGGGTTTTCAGGTTGTCGGCGCTGACAAAGATCTGCTGCCGCGTGGCGAAGACGACATTTCCGTTTCTCAAGATATGGCTGAAGGTGATCTGCTCGGCCTCGGGAAAGGCAAGGCGGTGCGGCCAGGTGCGGCCGTTGTCTTCGGAGAGGAAGACGGTTCCCTCGGAAAAACCAAATGCCTTATGGTCGCGTTGCGAATCGATGTAGGGACCGGCCGGCTGGAGGCGATACCAGAAATGGTCCGTGGAAGGGAATTCGGAAGCACTGGCCTGGAGTTGATGACCGCCCGACAACCAAATCCCGCCCGCCGTTGCCGCGGTTACGCTCAAGAAGCCGCGGCGATCGATCTGTCGTTGTTGACTCATGGCCGAATGCCTTTCGTGTTCGAGGGTGCGTGGCGGAGATTCTGCCTCTATCAGTAACCCGGCCCCGATTCCCTGTCAAGCAGTTGGCCCGCCGGCACGACTGTGCATCGAGGGGGTCGGAAGGTTATCATGGGAGACAGAGCCTGGATCACCACAGTCAACTCCAATCCGAAGCGAGCCCTGCCATGAGAACCCACATCCTTTTTGCCACCGCGACAACGGCCGTCGTTTTTGCCACCGTTTGCTCTGCGGAAGAGAAGCGTTCGCAGAATCGCGAGGCCGTGCCTGCTCCCCCCAAGAGTTTCAAGTCCGAAATGGCCCCCGGTTACACAATTCCCATCGTGGACATCAGCGGGGAAACGGACCGCCAGGTCGTTGTTGACCGCGAACCGGGCCAGTATCTCGGTCATCCCACGACTGTTTTGCTGGAAGACGGCCGAACGATGCTCGTTGTCTATCCGAAGGGGCACGGCCGCGGCGCCATTGTGTACAAGCGCAGCAGCGACGGCGGCCTGACTTGGAGCGACCGCCTGCCGACCCCGCCCAACTGGACGACTTCGCTGGAAGTCCCCACCCTGCATCGCGTCGTCGACGCGGCGGGCAAGAAGCGGATCATCCTGTTCAGCGGGCTTTATCCGATCCGCATGGCGGTTACGGAAGACGATGGAGCGACTTGGAGTGAACTGAAGCCGATCGGCGACTTCGGCGGCGTGGTGACGATGGCCACCGTAATCGATCTCAAGAGCGGCCCCGGCCACTACCTGGCCTTCTTCCACGACGACGGCCGCTTCATCCGCGGAGGCGACGAGGCCCGCTTCGCGATCAAAGGCCCGCTTGGCGACCACACCTCCCCGGCGGCCAAGCCCTGGAGGTTCTGGGTTTACACCACGCTTTCCAAGGATGGCGGTCTGACCTGGAGCGTGCCCGTGCCGATCGCCATGCTGCCCGACGCGAGTCTCTGCGAACCGGGAGTGCTCCGCTCGCCGGATGGAAAGCAGATCGCCGTGCTGTTGCGCGAAAACTCGCGAAAGCACAACTCCTTCGTCCTCTTCAGCAACGACGAGGGCTTGAGCTGGAGCGAGCCCCGCGAGTTGCCCGCCGCGGTGACCGGCGATCGGCACGTGGCGAAGTACGCTCCCGACGGCCGCCTTTTCATCAGCTTTCGCGACACCACGCACGTAAGCCCCACTAAAGGCGATTGGGTCGGCTGGGTTGGAACCTATGAAGACATCGTTCAAGGAAACGAAGGCCAGTATCGCGTTCGGATCATGGACAACACCAAGGGCGCCGATTGCACCTATCCCGGCGTCGAACTGCTGCCCGACGGCACGTTGGTCACCACGACTTACGGGCATTGGACCGAAGGCGAGATGCCGTATATCGTGAGCGTCCGATTCCGGTTGGAAGAGCTGGACCGGAAGTTGCCAGGCTCGAACGGAGAAACGGGGTCGGGTCTGATTTCACCGCAACCAACGTTACCCCGCTAACTCAACGGCCTCGAAACTCCGGTTTACGCTGAACCAAGACAGGAGTGCGCACGACTTGTCGTCGGTTTCCCTCTTTTTCCGTCACTTCAAAACGGTCTTTCGGTCGGTAATGATCAGCGGGCCGTCGTAAGTTGGAATCTCTCGCAAAACCATCTTTCCTTCGGCAAGACTCTTGCATTGCTCCGGGATCTCCTCAATCCGGCCTGAGATCAAATCCGCCCAAACCGGGTCGGCGAATTTGCCCCCTTCCACGGAAATCGTCGCCGGCAACGAGTCGTTCGTGTCCACCGGAAAACTCGTTCCGTTCCAGAAGACCAGGACATCGCTGCCGGCCTTCTCGTGGCGATAGGCGAACCAGGTGATCGGCGCTTCGCAGTCGATCGTGCAATCGTAATCCGTCTGCCGCACCAGATTGCCGTCGAAGACGGAAACAACGTTCTGAACCGCATAGTAGGCCATTTTGACTTTGGCGAGATTCCGCTTGTCGTTGATCTTCAGCAGCCCCTTTCGGTTGATCTCCCGTCCGGTGTGGTCGAAGTCGCAGATGGTGAAGACCGACGAGATGCAATCGTGCCCCAGATCCCCCAGCATCCGGCGGGTGTTCCACTTGGCTTGAGTCAGTTCCGACCAATCGTGCCCGGAGAGCGCGAATTTCGACGCCCGTTCCGAGGGACAGCCGTTTTCACCCTGCCACATGATGAGCCGCGGCTCGTACTTGGCGACGACCTCTTTCATGGCTTCGACGTTCTTGTACGCATCGTCCGGGTTTTTAGTGTATCCGTGATAGATCAGCCAATGAAACAGGCTGAGCTTGCCCTGATCGGCAATCACTTTGAGGCACTCGTCCAGAAATCGAGGATCGATGCGAGCCAGCGACAAGGCCCCGATCTTCGCATCGGGACTGATCCGCTTGATGATTTCCGCGGTGCGGATATTGAACTCGGCAATCATCTGCGGCGTCTTTTTGACTCCGATGTCCGGCTCGTTCCACATGGCCCACTTCTTCACTCGGTCCTTGTAGCGAGTGGCCATCGCTTCCACCCAGCGATCCCAGGCCGCCAGGCCGACCTCGGACGTCGGGAAACCGGCGCCGAGGTCCGCCGTTCCGGCGCCTTCATAGATGGGATTGCCGTAGTCGGTTTCCAACCACACTTCCAGCCCCTTGGCCAGCGCATCGTCGATGACGGCATCCAGCCAGGCGAAATCGTAAACGCCTTGGACCTTTTCCGTTTTCGCCCAGCCGCCCTGGAGCCGGATCGTCTTGATTCCCAGCGGCGCCACGTAATCCTTGTAGGTATCCCAATAGATGTAATCGCGGCAGAGCGTCTCGCAGCCCAAGGCCCAATTCTGCCCGGCGTCGATTTCTGCGGCGCTGCGGGGATGAATCGTCCCTAGGCATTTCCAGCCGGTTCTCAGCGTCGTTTGAACGCGAGAATCCGTGCGGTCGAGCATTTGCGACCAACCGGTTGAGCAGGCGGCGATCGATAGAAGGCTGACCAAGGCGACAATCCTGTTTCTTTTCATGAGGGTCTCTCTTCTTCTCGGGTGGACAATGTCAAGCGCAGTCTCAACCACATGCCCCAGGAGGAAAATAGGATCGCAACGAATCACCCTGGCAACTCTATCCGATCCGTTCTAAGAGCCCATCCCAAAACCTTGGCGGAGAGGGGGACAGGCACATTTTGCTCCGAAGACTCCGCAAAATGAGCCAGTCCCCGGCGGTTTTGGGATAGGCTCTTAATC
>JAAYEH010000423.1 GCA_012728855.1 Rhodopirellula sp.
ACGGTGACTGGAGTTCAATGTGTTCTTGCTGCTGCACGACGCGGCACGCGTGGTCTCCCTGGACTTGCTGCGGCCAGAAGCAAACGAACGCCAAGACAAGTCCAAACCCAAACGACCGTCGACTTACGATCATGGCTTGTTCCTCCTACACTTCTCATCGTGCATCGCAACCACCTTTGCCACGTAATCGCGCGCCGCGTCGTGGGAGGGGATGGACTTGTTGAGGATCCAAAGGATGTGACGTTCGGTCGGGTCGATGCGGGCGTAGGGGACAATCTGCTCAGCAGCCTGGCGGACAAGCTGGCCCGCCCGATCAAGGGCCGTGCGGCACAGTTCGAGCTGTTTGCCCGCCTCGCCTGGGTTTCCATCGCTGCTGTGCAACAGAGCCCGTTCGAAGGCGGCCTTGGCCTCTTGTGCCGCCGCGAGTTCTTGGAAGACGGTGACGAAATTCTCGGTCTTGTAGAGCACATAATCCAGCTCGTCGCGCGAACCCGCAGGAACCTTGGAGCGGGCCTGCCGCAAGAGTTCTAGGGCCTGGCCGCAGTGGGCAGCGCGCCCGTCCCAAAACTTCCGCTGTGCGTCGGCGGTCGAGATCGCCTTGTCCAATTCCGCGCGGTCGAGACTCGGCTTTTCCTGTTTGTAATCAATGTCGCGCAGGCTGACGTTCATCTTGCATGAGCGCGCGTACGTAGAGAAGATCCCTCTTCTTCCATGCCAGCCCAAGGCTTTTTCGTTCTCCTCCAAGAGCAGAAACGCTTTCAAGAGCACCTCCTGAGCGTCCTGGCCATAAAGACGGCGCAAATAGCGTGCATAGAACGATTGGCAGCGGATGCTCGGGGTCCAGGCCCCCTCGGCGATAAACTGGGCGCTCTGCTCCGCGCCACGCGCCTTGTTCAATTGTCCGAGGACGCCCGTCAGGCCATAGCGCACACTGCCGGCGATGGTTTCCTCCTGGTCATACATCATGGCGTTGAGTTGGATGTTCAGTTCGCAGCCGTCATCGGTTATCCGAGGCCACACGATCAGTTCGCGTCCCGGGAGCCCGTCAAAGTAATCCATCGCCGTCTCGCCCGTGAAGTTCACCATATTCATCAACGCGACGTCTTTGGGCAACGCAGCGTCCAACGCACGGAGTTGGCCGCCGCGGAAGATCAATGCGACGCCGAGATCAACGTTCGAAGACCGGGCTCGAATTCTGCGCACGAGCTTGTCGGCCGTGGCAATATCGGCCAGATCGAGGTCCGGCAGCCCCAGGTCGACGGCGGCCTGGGGCTTCTGCGGCAGCAACGGGCGCAGGCGCTGGTAATCTCGGATCAACGCCTGGATCTGCGGATCGGTGGCCGCCATGCCGTGGACGGGCCGAGTGCCTCCCAGAAGTTCCGACCCGCTGACGACCCAATATCGGTCTGCCTCCGGATAGTTTTCGATCATGCGGCATACCGCGGCCTCCCAAATGTCCAACACGGCCGGATCGCCGGGCGACAGCGCCACGCCGCAGTAGAAGTTGTGCCCGCGCTTCGAAGCCGGCGGCACCAAGTTCGGCGGCACGTAAGGGACTTCGCCCATTGTCAGCCAGACCTGGACCTTGCGCGAGTGGGCGTAACGGATGATCTCGCGGAGGAACTCGCGGGCCGTGCGGTAGGCTTCCTCCTGCGTCTGGACTTCGGCAAACTCCGGAGGACCAAGATAGCCGTCTTGCGGAAAACACTCGCGGCCGACCGTCACATTCGTCGCGGTCCAGCCACTGCTGGGCCAGGTCCAACAACAATATCCGGACTCCTTGGGATAGAGGATATCCGCCTTCTTGCCGCCGTAAGAAAACTCGGCCCACGGTCCGCCCATGCCCCAGTAAAATTGAAGGACGTTCATCTTCAGCTTGGCCAACTGGTCGATCTCTCTGCGGAAGTCATCCAGCCCCATATAGAACCGGATCCCATGACAGTAGTGCATCCCGCGATGTTTGAGTGCCGGCTCGATGCGCGCGTCCAGCGCCGGCAGGGCGAGGTCCGGCTTCCGCTGGGGGATGATGTCGTTGGTCAATTGAAACACGATTCCCAGCTGTTCGAGCAGCTCGTAGGCAGCATACATCGTCGCGGCCTCATCGTTGCCGCCGGCCAGAAGTACCGGCACGCCGTCCAGGTCGATCCGCTTGAGCACGAAGCCGTCCGGCCTCAGCCCGGCGAACTTGACCAATTGCTTCTCTTCTGCTGCCGCAGCCAACGGGTTCGATTGCGGGCCTCCCAGCACGATCAGCAGCCTCTGGGCCGGCAATTTGTCGCTGGTGACGATCGGCAATTCGGCGCCCGAAAGCTGCTTCACGTAACGTTGCAACTCGCCAGCCACCCAGCGGTGAAAATCCCCGGCCTCGCGTCCCACAACAACCACCGCCTCGGCTCGGCCGCCTTTGGCCAACATGGGCTCTTCTGCGGTGGCTCTCCCTGCCACACAAAGCGCGATGGCCCCGAGCACCCCAACGCCGTTCAATTGCCTTCCACCCGATACCATGATTTTGCCTTTCCTGTGTAGATTCAAAGACGACGGAGAGCATTTGCCCGTAGGCTGAAGGCTGCCCTCTCCGCGTTTCCAAGGTGCGAGCAAGCATTCCCATTTGCTAAATCGCAGGTGTTCCGCCGTCCCAAATTCGTCTCATTACTAGTTTTGCCAGCGCGCCGGCCACCTTACAATGGACGAAATGAGGCTGCAGGATGTGTTTTTTGAGGTCCGTCGATGTGCCGGCCTATTCGGCTTGCGCCAAGAACGCCGCATTCGGCCATCGGCGGCGGATGCTACGGGAGGCGAACATGATGTCGAGCGCCCTGCCAGTTGCTCAACCGCCCATGGAAGACCATTTCTTCTATCCACCCGTCAGCCGCCTGGAGCGGCAGTGGGATCTGTACGTCGAGGGAACCGGATACGGAACGTGGCCATCTGAACTCGACCCCGTCTGGCATCCGCAGCCGTTCTACTACCAATGGACGTCAGGGCGCGCGTTGGACGGTCTTACGCTGGCAAACGTGACCGCGGGCCAAGGAGAGTTAGAGTCGGAGGAGACCGGGCGGCATGAAATCGCCGGGGGCTGCGTCTTCCTGACCTTTCCCGGCATGTGGCACCGGTATCGGGCTCTGCCCGGGAAACACTGGAGTTACCACTGGGTGCATTTCAACGGAGGCTACACGAAGCACCTGCTGCGAGCAGGAATCGTCACGCACCGCCGTCCAGTGCTGCAGACCGGGATTCGGGACACCATGCTGGTGCCATTCCGGCGGCTGGTTTAGCACGCCGGCACCCGGCCGCCGGGCTATCGCCAGTCGTTGGCCGCAAGCGCGATGGAGCTCACAGGAATCGCCCTGGCCCTCGCATCCAACCCGGCCGAAAGCCGAGGGGACCATCCGCTTGTCGAGCAAGCCAGGCGGATGTTCCAGCAGCGCGTTGAGGACGTAATCGACCTGCATGAGTTGGCCGGTTCGCTGGGTGTCAGCTATCACTACTTCCGTCAGTTGTTCAAGCGGGAGACGGGGGTCGCTCCATACCAATACCACCTTGCCCAGCGGCTCGAGCGTGCCCAGACGCTGCTGGCGCAGACCACCATGAACGTAAAGGAAATCGCCTCGGCGTTGCACTTCCACGATCCCTACCACTTCTCGAAGCTCTTCAAGGCGAAGACTGGCTACTGCCCGACTGAATGGCGGCGAGCACAAGCCCACGTTAGTTGGTCTCCACCCACATCCAGGCGTCGATGACGCATCGCTGTCGTTACGTGCCGAACAACTTGAGAGGAAGTGGCCATCGGACGGAGGCGAATCGCGTCGGCCGGGCGAATCCGGCCGAGGCATCCACTTTCTTTTCGCCTTCATTTTTCATTGCTAAAGACCAGTTCCACTGCGAATAGCTAACAAGAGGCAACAAGCCCCCACGATCCCCAGGGCCTGAGAGTTCCACCCGCACCCAACCCCAAAGGATTGTGGC
>JAAYEH010000424.1 GCA_012728855.1 Rhodopirellula sp.
CTTTCTGAGCCGAATAGTCCATATCGGGTGCGGAACTGACCGCCGTGGGAATGCCGCCCCATGGGAACAGCGCGAGGTTCACCGGCTGCGGAGGCGGGTCGGCTGCGGACGCAGCCACGAGACAAAGAACCAACGTGGCAAGCATCGTGACGATCCTATGAGAGCCGGTTTCAAATCTCTCGGCGGTTGGCGGTCTCTCGGCCCGGGCCGGCCGTAGTTTCGGTTTCTGAAATGGTTTCGAGGCGGCGAACCGGTTACACGGATGCCCCGCGTGGGCGGAACCTGCGACGGCGGAGCTACCGTCCATTCTACGCCAACCGGCGCACGAAGGGCAGCCGACCGGAAACCGCCCGGGCAGGCTCCGTCATGAAATCAGGATCCTCAGCAGAATTCGTGGGTGAATTCCAGGCCAGTGGTGCTTCCGACGTGCGTTTTGCAAGGCATGGCAGGGCAAATGAATGACTCGAAAGGGCTTCATCTTTGCGGGTTTCTCGTGGCGACCACCGTAGTCCCTCTCAACGGCGGTGCATCGTCTGCGCCAACTCCGCTTACTTCTTTCCAGACGTGATTGGGGAGCCGAATCCTGACTCATTCAGTTGCCCTGCCATGCCTAAAAAAACGCATGTTGGAACTTCCGACAAACCTGATTCCGCCCACGAATTTTGCGGAGGAGCCAAAAAAGACAACCACCCGCCAGAATATCAGAAAATGTAGGGCTGCAACCTGCCTTGAATCTGCGTGTAAAGACGGCAGGTTACAAACCTGCCCCACGACGCGCTTCTGCCATTGTGGCGGGTCGTTGAAAAAGGAACGTCAACAGATTGAACGCCTCCGGGAGTTCCGCTGGCCTGCTTTCGGGGCGGTTTTCGGTTTCACTTTGGTGGGCTCATCTTGTTGATGTTTCGTCCCTGGTTTGGGGAACCATAGGGCTCTTAAGAACCCCACGCGACCGCTTATAAGCGAAAGCAGCCGGTATACGCAGCGCCGTTGGATGAGCCGGAAAAGACGTACGGCTCTCGGCCCGACTGTTCCGCATATTGCCGTGCGATGCGGCGAACCGCGGTGTCGGCATCCGACCGGCCGAGTATGGCCACCGTCCCGCCACTGCCGCCGCCGGTGATCTTCGCGCCGAACAGCCCGGAGGAAGGTCCGCTGTTGCGGACGAGATCGACGAGGAGGTCTGTGCCGTCCGAGCCGAGTCCGCACGCGCTGTAGCTCTCGTGGGATTGGTACATCAAGCGGCCGAGCCGGTCGAGCGACTCATCGCCGGTAAGATCGCCAAGCAAGTCACGGTATTGCACCACGCGCGCGTTCTCATACACGGCATGAGCGGCAGGTTGGAGCACGGCGTAAACGCGCTCGGGGTCCACACGGGTAACCGGGTCGGTGGTTCCCGAATACCGATCGAGAAAACTGCGCCCATCGAGGGTCGCCGGCAGGCGCGGTGCAAACTCTTGCTCGAAGGCCCGCGGCGCGAGATTGGCAAGATATCCGTTCCATCGCGAGTCTTCCACGACAACCGTATCCGGTCTGCCCGTCGGACGCGTACGGAAGCCGGCTATTTCCGCGATGATCCGATATCCCATGAACGCCCCGACGCGGACGGAGGTGTAGTCGGAACCGGAGACCGCGTGGCGAATCCCCGAATCGATCCCCCAAAACGCGACGTCGGCGGGGATCTCGACGTGGCCGCGCAATTCGGTGGGCTGACAAACCAACGCCAGCAGCCGGTTCTCGCGTCCGCAGGCCGCGGCCATCTGGTCCATCACGCCACAGGGGGCGCCGACAACCAGGTTTTCGACTTTTTGGCAGAGGATCGCCATTTCCACCGGTTCGAGCGCGACGCGCAACCGTCCGGCAATGGCAGCCATTGCCGCCACCTCGAGGGCCGCGGACGAAGCGACCCCTTTTCCTTCGGGCACCCGGGATAATACCGCAACGCGCAGCCCTTCGTTCAGTTGCACTCCCTTTTCTTGGATCAGGACCAGGACCGCTCCCGCGACGTACGCGGCCCAACCATGGGCCGGATCTCGCTGGAAATGTTGATGGCACTGCTGGTAGGAACTGTTTTCCAGTTCCTGCAACGGGATGGCAAAAGACCGCGGGCTTGTGGCTCTTTCAGGTCCAGCCCGGCAGGCTGGACCTGCTCCCGGCAACGGGATGGCAAAAGATCGCGGCGTTGCGTCTCTTTCAGGTCCAGCCCGGCAGGCTGGACCTACTTCCTGCAATTGGATGGCGGAAGACCGTAGGCTTGCATCCGCATTCGCCGTGCAACTGAGAATTCGCAGCACCCGATCCTTGTCGGACTGGACGGCCGCCAAGGTGGCCTCGGCGATCGGTAGTTGCAGCACCAGCGCGCCGGAGTAGTCCGCAATTCCGCCCATGACGTCCAGGCGTCCCGGAGCCCGTGCGATGACAATCTCCTTGCCGGGCTCAAACCACTGCCGTAGCCCATCGGCCGCAGGCCCGCTCCGCGTACGCAAGGCATCGATCAGGTTTCGAACGTCCGGCGGCATCGGGGTCGCGTCAGTCATTTTCGACGGCCTCCTCACCCTGCGTGAAATGGATCGAAGAGACCTGGCGAAGTTCCGCCGCTTTCTGTTCGGGCGATGTGTCGCTCAAGAAGCTGCCGCCGCCGATCTCGGGGCCGGCCAGGTATTTCAGCAGATTCGGCCTGCGTAAGGGCGGGTGCAATTCGATGTGGAAATGAAAGCCGCTGTAGTCGTCCCCATCGGTCGGCGCCTGGTGTAGTGCCATCACATAGGGCATCGAGAGCTTCCAGAGATTGTCCAGGCGGGCAAGCACATCTCGGAGGACACCAGCCAGATCCCGCAGCTCGGCGGCGGCCAGATCGGCAAGGCTGGCGTGCGATTGCTTGGGGGCGACGTAAGTCTCGTAGGCGTAGCGAGCGAAATAGGGAACGAAGCCAATCGCCGAATCGCGTTCGCAGAGGATGCGACGGCCGTCCTCTTGCTCGGCCCGCAGAATCTCCTCGAACAAAGCGCGGCCACGCGCGTTCCAGTGCCGCCGGCAGGCGTCGGCCTCGACCTGGATCGTCTTGAAGACGAAATTCGTCGCGTAGATCTGGCAGTGGGGATGCGGATTGGAGACTCCGACCACTTCGCCCTTGTTCTCGAAAACCAGCACATGGCTGACCTCCGGGCGGTCGCCGAGTTCGCGGTACTGCTCCTGCCAGACCCGCAGCAATCGCTCGATCTGAGTGGCCGGCAATTGGGCCAGCGTGGTATTGTGCAGCGGACTGTAGCAGACGACCCGCGATACGCCCAGGGCCGGCCGGTTTCGCAAAATGCCGGAGGTTACCTCCGAACCCTTGGGTGCGGAGGGGGCGACGCAAGGGTGGTCGTTATCGAAGACGAAGACGTCGCGATAGTCCGGATTGTGGATGCCGCTAATCCGAGGGTTGCCCGGACAGAGTGGGCATTGCGGGTCGTGGTCCGGGACGGTACGGGGAGTCGCTTCGACCGTCAGTCCGCTCCACGGCCGGTCCTGGCGATGGGCGGCGACAATCACCCACTCTTCCCGCAAGGGTTGCCAGCGTTGCTCCCAGGTCATGATCGATCCTTGCCGTGGAGATGGATGGGATCGTAACCGCTCACGGGGCGGAAGAGAGGGGACAGGTCCATGTTTTCGGCCAACGTTCTTGTCGCCAAAATGCACCAACTAGCCGAAAAATGGACCAGTCCCCGGCCGCCCCGTGAACGGTCACGAACTCAAACTGTAAGTGCGGCAGCCCGGGAAAGGGGACAGGCACCGAGCGGCAGGCGTTTCCTCGGCAATTCCCGGCTAAAACCACGCTCGGAGCCAGTCCCCTTTTCAACTCCGTTTACAGTTTGAGTTACGAAGGAATCAGTGTAGATGGCGGCGGCTGCGGCGGCAATGGTCCGCGCGACCAGCGGCCGGGCTGCGAAAACGGCTCGCGCGGGGATGCATTGGCGATCAGGCGGAATTAGAATGGGTTGAGAACAACCGCGTTTCTCAGGTTCCAGGATCCTTCTTCCATGATCTCGATCCGCGTCCTCCCTATCTGCGTGGTTCTGCTGACGAGTCCCTTGGCTGCCGAAAAGGCCGAAGATTATGGGCTTGACGAGGCCCAGGTGAAGCGGTTTGCCGAGGCGCGCGTCCCGGTTATCGATTTTCACGTTCATCTCCGCGGCGGCATGACGGTCGAGAAGGCGGTGGCGCGTCAGGCGGTCACCGGCATCAAGATCGGCGTGCTGAGAAACCTCGGCAAGGGTTGGCCGATCGAGACGGACGGGCAATTGCGGGAGTTTCTCGACAGCGTGGCGGGGCGGCCGGTATTCGTCGGGCTGCAAGTCAACGACCGGGATTGGATGGACAAACACGCATCGGACCTGCTGGCACGATTGGACTTCGTTCTGGCCGACACGATGATCATGCCGATGCCTCGCGACGACAGTGAGCCGGTCAAGCTCTGGCTTGCCGAGGGGTATACCATCGACGATGCCGAGGCGTGGATGGAGCGCTATGTCCGGCACAACCTGCGGGTGCTCTCGGAGCCGATCGATATCCTTGCCAATCCAACCTATCTGCCGCCTGCCTTGGAGGACAGGTACGACGATCTGTGGACCGACACCCGCATGCGGCGGGTCATCGCAGCGGCGGTCGCCGGCGGTGTGGCTTTGGAGATCAATGTGCGGAGCGGGCTTCCCCACGACCGCTTCATCCGGCTCGCCAAACGGATGGGCGCCAAGTTCACGTTCGGCTCGAACAACTTCGACGATCGGCCGATCAACATGGCGAGGTGCGCCGAAGCGATCGACCGATACCGGCTGGGGAAGGACGACATGTATTCGCCCGGCGCTCCACCCGGAGAGTAGATCGAACCGAGCCTTTCGAACCGGTGCCGCTGGAGATCAACTTCCGAATTCGGGTCGCCGGCGGGCAAGCTGGCCCTGGAGGCGCTGCACGATCGAGCTGTGCATCTGGCTGACGCGGCTCTCCGAAAGGTCGAGAGTGGCGCCGATCTCCTTCATGGTCAGTTCTTCGTAGTAGTAGAGAATAATGATCAGACGCTCGTTGCGATTGAGCCCCTTGGTGACCAGCCGCATCAGATCATTCTTCTGGATTCGCTTGGTCGGATCCTCGCCCTTCTTGTCTTCGAGGATGTCGATTTCGCGGACGTCCTTGTAGCTGTCGGTCTCGTACCATTTCTTGTTGAGGCTAATCAGATTCACCGCGTTGGCGTCGAGCATCATCTTCTCGAGTTCGGGCACGGTGATGTTCAACTCGGTGGCGAGTTCGATCTCGGTCGGCGAACGGCCAAGACGAGTCTCTACCGTCTTGATCGCCTCGTTGAGCCGGCTCGCCTTGGAACGCACCAGCCGCGGCACCCAGTCCATGGTTCGCAACTCGTCGAGCATCGCGCCGCGAATTCGAGGGACACAGTAGGTCTCGAATTTCACGCCTCGAGACAAGTCGAAAGCATCGATCGCGTCCATCAGGCCGAAGACGCCGGCGGAGATGAGGTCGTCGAGTTCGACGCCTTCAGGCAATCGCGCCCAGATCCGCTCGCCGTTGTATTTTACCAGTGGGAGATAGATTTCCACCAGCCGATTGCGGAGTTCCTGGTTGGAGATATCCTTCTTGAATTCGACCCAGAGTTGCTCCATGTTTTCCGGAGCGACAGCGATTGCCATGCATTCCTCCATGAAGGCGTCTGATTGCGCCACTTGATCCGTCTCGCTGTATCCCGCCGCCGCCGGCATCCATGCCGTACGGGATACCCTAGGGGGATGTCAAGTCATTCAGGCCGTTGTGGGACTTTCCGCCGCCTCCTCGGAATCGAGTTCCGCCAAGAGGCGGGCATGGATCGACTCCTCGATGGTCCGCCCGGCAATCCACCCGATTACGCATCCGCCCGCCGAGAACACCAGGAAGCTGATCCAGGCGGACAGCAGCGCCGAGTCGGCCGCTTCCGCACGGAGGGCGCCTAGTGCCAGGGAGGTCAACAATGCGAGTGGGCCAAGGATTCCGGCGTACGTTCGAGCCACGAGCCTACCCCAATACCGCCGTTAGACTTCATCCAGCCGTTACAAATTAACAGCCAAAAGGCTGTCGAGAGTGTTTCCTGTTATCGGTATCTTTCCGGTGACGCTTGAGTCATTTTTTGCGTTGTTTTTTGGCAACCCTCCGCCGGAACGTCAAAACAATGGAGTTGGAGAGCAAGGTTGCGCCCCGTAGGTTCTGCTTGCCGAGCAGAGGTCAAGCGATCATGCGCTCGGCAGCGGGCGGCCCGCTAGGCTGCGATTCACCTGGATGCCCTCCGGCGACCGACATCAACTCCTCGGCGATGCGGCGGATTTGGCGGCCGGTTCTTCCGGCGGTAACCATCAGCGAACTGCCCGCAACCGGGCGGCCGAACCATCTGGGACGCTCCGAAACGTATCCCGCGTAATCGAGGTCCACTTCCAGGAATCGCCGGCAAGAACGAGCAAGTCGGTCGTACACCTCCTCGGCCGCCCGCGGGCTGGGGGCACGATTCACGAGCGCCGAGACGCATGGGGCGTTGCCGCGACGGGCCAGAAGCTTGATCGACGCGTAGGTGTCCATTACGGCATTCGACTCGGCCGTCGTCACGGCGACTACGGAGTCGGCCACCTCCCAGAAGCGGCTGAGGGCGCGCCCGGAACCGGCTCCGCCATCGACAATGATGTAGTCGGCCGCGGGCCGGAGAACGCGAAGTTGTTCGATCAAGCGCCGATGGTCGGCATCCGACGTTTCGTCGAGGTTTTCCTGCCCCCAGGCGCCGGGGAGCACACGCAATCGCCTCGGGCCTTGCCGAATCGCATCGCCGGCGGTTGCCCGCGAGGAGAGGACGTCGGCGATCGTCCAGGGTTCGTCCACCTGACAGAGAGTGGCGACGTCGCCGCCATGTCGGTTCGCATCGACCAGCAGGATCTCGCATCCGCACTGGGCGGCGGCCGTCGCCAATCCAACCGCGATGGTCGTCGTGCCGGTTCCCCCTTTGCCGCCGGTGAGAAGAATAAGCCGCGGCCCGCTCTGCGGCGAGCCTTTCCGCGACGGTTGTCTCTGTCCGACGAGTCGTCGTAATCCGTTTGCCTGATCGTCCATCGTTGTTGGTTCTCAACCGTGGTAGGCGCTGTCGAGGGCCAGAATGAGCCTCGCAAGGCGGCGGGGAGTGGCGATTTCGATATCATCGGGCACGTTCTGACCGTTGGTCAGATAGCTCAGCGGCAGCCTGCTGCCGCGTACCAGCGGAATGACGCTTCCCAGGCCGGTTGCCTCGTCGAGCTTGGTAAGAATGAGGGCCGTCGTGCCGACGTCGGCAAATCGTTCCGCGGTCTGCACCAGCGTTCGAGCGCTGGCGACGCCGCTGAGGACGAGATGCACCTCGTGGGCGCCGGCCTCGCTTAAGAACGATTTCAATTCCCGGATCTTGATTTCGTCACGAGGACTGCGGCCGGCCGTATCCATCAACACCAGGTCGAGCCCGTCGAGCCGCCGTATCGCCTCGCGCATTTCCCGCGGCGTGGAAACGACCTGCATGGGAAGATCGATGATGTCGGCGTAGGTGCGCAGTTGTTCGACCGCGGCGATGCGATAGGTGTCGACCGTGATCAGGCCGACCTTTCGCTTTTCTTTGAGCCGATAGTTCGCCGCGAGTTTGGCGATCGTGGTCGTCTTGCCCACGCCCGTCGGGCCGACGAGAGCGACGATCCTGGTCTGACCCGGCTGCGCGGCGATCGGTCCCGTGACGGGGATCTCCGCTTCGATCATCCTGGCGATCCTGGCCTGGATCAGGACGGGATCGCTCAACTCGGTCCCGGGCGCTCCGCAGCGCACGCGTTCGACGAGTTCGCGGGCGAGTTCTTCACTCAAATCGGCATCGATCAGTTGCGTGAAGAGGCGGAAGAGGCATTCCGGCAGATCCTGCTGGGCACCGGGGCGCGAGCGGCGGCACAATTCCTGGAGCATCGACTGCAAGTCGGTGAGTTGGCCTCGCACGTCGTCGGCTGGCATCTCCGCCGAGCTGCTCGCCGCAGCGGCAGGCGGAGCGGCCTGCGACGCGATCGGACGGGGCGGCAGAGGCCGCGATTCGCCGACGGCCTGGTAGTCGGATAGCGACGCGTGGGACGTCTTCCTCGGCATGCGACTGGGAACATTGACGTTTACCGAGGCGGTCACCTCGATATGCCGTGCTCCGGCGAAAAGCCCGAAGAAGCGGGTACTACACACTTCGCGCGTGTGCAAGACGGCGGCGTCGGGCCCCAGTTCCCGCCGCACGAGGCCGAGCGCCTCATGCATCGTGCTTGCGCGAAAAGTCTTTATGTCCATCGTTTCTCCTACCTGGCGTCGGCCACCATGGCCACGGATTCAATGCGGGTGTCGCGGGTGATTTCGTTGTAGCTCAGCACGATCAGCTTGGGCAGATGCGGCTCGGTGATTCGTTTCAGGCCGACGCGGATTTGTGGGCTGACCAGGAGGATCGGCCGGTGACCGGCCCGCGTGAGTTTTTCGATTTCCACGGCGATCGATCGGCAAGTCTTCTCGATGGCTTGCGGCGACATGCGCACCATCAGCCCGCGCTCGGTGTGGTCGAAGCCGGCCCGAATGCGGTCTTCCATCGGCGGATCAAGTGTGATGACGTGCAGTGTTCCGTCTCGATCGCGGTACCGCGTCGAGATCACGCGAGCCAGGCGGGCGCGGACGAGTTCGGTTAAGGTGATTGGATCCTTGGTCCGCGACGCCGAATCGCCCAACGCTTCGAGGACGGTCGCCAACTGGCGGATAGGCACTTGCTCGTGCAGCAGCAATTGCAGGATCTGCTGCACCTCGGAAAGCTTCATCTGGCCGGGAATCAATTCGTCGACCACTGCCGGCGAGTTCTGCTTCAACTCGTCGATGAGGTGTTTGGCGGCATCGCGGGTGAGAATTTCGTCGGCGTGTTCGCGAACCGTTTCCGTCAGGTGCGTAGCGATCACGGCGCCGGGATCGACAACCGTATAGCCGAACATCTGTGCCTGATCCTGCAAGGAGGGTTCGATCCAAACCGCAGGTGTACCAAAGGCGGGTTCCTTGGCGGCGATTCCCGGAACCTTGCTGGTTGTCATGCCGGAGTCGATCGCCAGCAGCATGTTCGGGTAGACGGCGCCCATCGCGACCGGCATGCCGGCGATACTGAACTGGTACTGCTGCTGTTCCAGTTGAAAACTGTCGCGAATGCGGACCTTGGGGAGGATGATGCCGATGTCGGCGGCGATGTTCTGCCGGATGCGGTGGATCCGTTCGAGCAGGTCACCGCCTCGCTTAGGGTCGGCCAGACGGATGAGGCCAAGGCCGATTCCGACTTCCATCGGATCGATCATCAGGTAGTCTTCCACGCGTTCTTCGGGCTTTCTAGTCTGTTCCGCTTTCTTCTCGGCATCGACTGTGGCCTTGGTGCGGGCGGTCGCCCGAGTGATGGTCATGGCGAGCCCGGCGCAGCCGATTGCCACCAGAGACAGCGGCGCCGCGGGCAGCTTGGTGAAGATAAGGATTCCGAGAAACCCGCTGGCCACCACCAGCACCTGGGGACGGGTGAAGAGCTGCTTGATGAACTCCGCCGGCAGATCGCTTTCGTTGCTGCTGCGGGTGACCAGAAGGCCGGCTGCCAGTGAGATGAGAAAGGCGGGCACCTGGCTTACCAGTCCGTCGCCGATGGTCAGGGTAGTGAAGACGGAGGCGGCTTCGCCGAGTTCCATTCCCGATTCGACCACGCCGATGAACAAGCCGCCGACGATATTGATCAGCGTGATAATGATGCCGGCGATGGCGTCGCCGCGAACGAACTTGCTGGCACCGTCCATCGAACCGAAGAAGTCGGCCTGCTCGGTGATTTCCTTGCGGCGGCGCTGGGCCTCGTGCTCATCGATAATGCCGGCGTTCAGATCGGCGTCGATGGCCATCTGGCGGCCGGGCATTCCATCCAACGCAAATCGGGCGGCCACTTCGCTGATGCGCGTTGCGCCCTTGGTGATCACGACGAACTGAATCACGATGATGATCACGAAGATGATCAGCCCGACAACGATCCGTCCTCCGGTCACGAATTCGCCGAAGCCTTTCACCACACCGCCGGCGGCCATGAGGCCGTCGGATTCCGCCTCGGTAAGGATAAGTCGCGTGGTGGCGACGTTCAGAACCAGTCGGAATAGCGTCGTTGCCAGCAAGAGAGACGGGAAAATGCTGAACTCCAGCGGCGTGCGAACGTAGATCGTCGTGAGCAGCACGATCACGGCGACCGTGATATTGGCCGCCAGGAGGACGTCCATGAGCTGCGGGGGCAGAGGGACAAGAATCACCAGCACACTGGCGATCAGCCCCACAGGCAAAATCAGGTCTTGTGCCCGTGCCAGCGGCAGCGCCGCACCCGCACGCGACAAGGCGCCGGAAGCCATTCCAATCTCCGCAGAGGATGAACCAGTCGGACGACGAAGAATCCGGGAAATGAGGGCGGGAGCGTAGTAGAAAGGTGTGAAACTGTCCAGATCGGTTTGAGCCCGCCGCAAGGTCACGGCCACTGTGATGGGAGTCAGTCCCGCACTTTAGAGTGGCCTGATTGGAGATGCGGGCAAGCGGTGGAGTTGGTAGAGATCGGCGATTGAACCGGAGTCAAGAAGATGAGGGTCAGGAAGTTCACGGTCGGGAAGATGGCTGTCGGGCAATCGATGCGGGTGATGGTGACAACCACCCGCCAGAACATCAAGCAGCCCGGCTGCTACCATCGGGCAACGGCCAGACGCTGCGGGGATCGGATGGCCAGCAGCCGGGCTGCTCTGCTTCTTGAACTCTCGGCGGGTCGTTGGATGGTAATGGACGTTCTGCCGGTTGCTTGAGTAGCTGCGGGGCGTCGGCGACGTTGCATTGCGGTCTTGCGGTCAATTCGGCGCTGGAGTATAGACAAGTGGTAAAATGGCATCTGCCTGGGTTGTCTGGGCAGTATGGACTCTTTGGAGATGAGATTCGCATGGATCCTGCCGCTGCTCCGAGCGTGAAGGCCGATATCGGAGGTTACAAAGACCGATTCTGGATCCCCCGCTTCTGGTCGGGGATTACCACGGTGGGCTGGTTTCGGCTCATGGCGCACAACCGATTTCGAGTCAGTCCGATCCGGATGGCGATGGCGTTGATCTTGCTGTTGTTGAGTCTGTTTAATTCGGTGCTTTGGGCAATTCAGCAAGTGTTCTTGGGTCGCCGGATCCGTGCAACGAAGATTGAACAAGACCCGATTTTTATCGTCGGCCACTGGCGGTCCGGCACCACGTTGCTCCACGAACTGATGGTACTCGATCCCCGCCACTCCTATCCGGATACATATAGTTGCTTTGCGCCCAATCATTTTCCGATTTCCCGTCGAGTGTTGCCCCCTTTGCTGACCATGTTGATTCCGACGCGGCGTCCGATGGACAACATGCCGGCCGGATGGGACCGGCCACAGGAAGACGAATTCGCGCTGTGCAACATGGGACTTCCGTCGCCGTACTTGACGCAGGCATTCCCGAATGAACCCCCCCAATACCCCGAGTACCTCGATTTCGACGGGGTTGCGGTGAGAGATCTGCAACGCTGGAAGGACACGTTTGTCTGGTTCCTGAAGTGTTTGACCTTCATGCACCCCAAGCGAATTGTGTTGAAATCACCGCCCCATACGGCGAGGATTCGTGCCCTGTTGGAGATTTTCCCCCGCGCGAAATTCGTCCATATCTTTCGCGATCCGTATGTCGTCTTCCCTTCCACGGTCAATCTTTGGAAGCGGCTGTATCGGGACCAGGGCTTGCAGACTCCCAAATATGAAGGGCTAGAAGAGGTCGTTCTCGAAGCGCTGAACCGCATGTATGCCGCATTCGAACGCGACCGCGAATTGCTCGGACCGAATCAGCTTGCCGAGGTGAGCTACGAGTCGCTCGTCGCCGACCCGGTGGGCGAAGTCCGCCGGATTTACAGCGAATTGGAGCTGGGTGATTTCGAGGTCGTTCTTCCGGCTCTGGAGGAGTTCGTGTCCAGCCAGAAAGACTACAAGAGGAATCGATACGAGATTGCACCCGAAACTCGTGCGGCGATCGACCGCCGCTGGGGCCGGTTCATCGAGAAGTACGGATATGCGGAGGCTGGCAGTAGACAGTAGCTGCTGGGCGCACCATGCACTCTGCGATTTTAGGCAGCATGGGATTGGTAGCAACGGGAGCCGGTGAGACGCTGCGGGCGATTTCGCCAGAAGCGAGCAAGCGTGGGGGTGTCGCTGAGGTGGTCGGCGAC
>JAAYEH010000425.1 GCA_012728855.1 Rhodopirellula sp.
GGGTGACGTTCGAGGACGGCTCCAATCCTTCCGTGTTGAAGACAGGCGCGGAACTCGCGGCCGGGATCGAGGTCACCCTGCGAGGCGAACGGGCCTCCGAACTGATGTTCTTCGAGCAGTTCTGACGTTCGCCTATCGCCCGGTGAGATCCAAAGCCGAGTCCTGCGGGAACTCGATGTATTTCACCACACCGTCGCGCCAGTAGTGGAGATTGACCTTCAAGGTGTCCTCCGCGCCGAACAATTCGGCGTAGCGCCCAGCGGCGTCACCAGGCGGTTGCGGAACTTCGTCTACACCTTTTCCGTCACGTCGGTCTTCCGTCCACCGCACCGACGACGCCAGAAACTACACCAACGCCATCCTCCGCCCGCCGCACGAGGTTGGCACGCAGCGCGCTGGCGCTCCACATAACGGTGTCCGTTCTACGAAAGACATCTTGTCAGCCATGGTTGCCGTCTGCGTCTTCCTGCGGACGTCGCCCAGAAGCTGTCCATGTCCACGAAAATGAGTTTCCTTCGACTCGTCGTCTGACGAGCCATCGGCGACGTGGACCGAAACGTCCGCGCCCCCCGGCCTCGTGGCGGCGACGGATCCCAAAGGCCGCAGTGACGCAGGATCTTCTCGATCACCTCCTGCTACGGTGGCTCGATAAAGACAACGACTCAATGTTTGCATTGCCCAGCCCAAGACAATCCCATTCCGCTTCGACGCAGTGATGACAGACGCGGCAGATCCAACTCACCCCGTCAATCTTCGCCGCCCTTCCGCACCATCTTCCTTCTTGGCCGCTGGCGGCGCCCGCAGCGACTCGATCGCCGCCGTCTGGACGTGCAGTTCGATGTGGGTGTAGACGTTCCGCGTCGACCGAATGTCGCTGTACCGGACGAGGGTCTGGGCTGCCCTCAGACGAGGCCGCGATCCGTTCGCAGTTCCCAACCAAGGGGTGACGGCTATCACGACAGATAAGAGCATATGGCCCGCCGCCACGATATAATCAGCGGCATTCTTCTTCGGAAAAGGCACGCCAATTCCCGACATCACCCATATCCTTTCTGCCATTCAGCGAGGCGACGGCCAAGCCGCCGAGCAACTCCTCCCTCTCGTATACGCCGAGCTCCGCAAGCTCGCCGCGGCCAAGCTCGCCCATGAGAAGCCGGGCCAGACGCTCCAGGCAACCGCCCTGGTCCACGAAGCCTATCTGCGGCTGGTTGATCAGACCGTGCCTCCGTGTTGGGACAACCATCGGCACTTCTTCGCGGCGGCCGCCGAGGCCATGCGACGGATCCTGATCGAGCGAGCCAGGCAGCGGAAGAGCCTCAAGCGCGGCGGGCAGAATCAGCGTGTTGAACTGGGCGAATTGGATCCCGCCGTCCTGCCGCTGGAATGCGATGATATCCTCGGGTTCGACGAGGCCATCCACAAGCTTGCACAGAAAGACCCCCGAAAAGCGGATCTAGTCAAGCTGCGTTTCTTCGCTGGCCTGACGACCGCCCAGGCGGCCCAGAGCCTCGACGTTTCCGTCTCAACTGCTGAAAATGATTGGACTTACGCTCGGGCATGGCTGCGGCTGGAGATGGCGGACGGACAGGAGGACGAGATCCGGACGTAATTTTTTCCAAAATCCGTTAGGGATTCCGCCGCTGGATTTCGCATAGTAAGACGGAGAACACGATTCCAGCAAACTTCGGGAGGCGTTGCCATGGCCAGCCGGCAGCTTGACGAAGAGGCCATTTTCCATGTGGCACGGGGACTGGCCGATGCCGAGCTTCGGTCCACTTACCTCGACCAAGCGTGCGCCGGCGATCATTCCCTGCGCGAGCGGGTAAAGGCATTGTTGGACGTTCACGAGCGGGAGCAGGATTTCCTGAAGTCGTCGCCGGAACCGGCACCCACCATCGACCAGCCGCCAATCAGCGAGCGGCCTGGCACGACCATCGGCCGGTACCGGCTGATGGAGCAGATTGACGAAGGCGGCATGGGCGTCGTGGAGCAGGAAAGGCCGCTGCGGCGAAAGGACGGGAAAGGAAGACGGGGAGGAATAACACGAAGGAGAACGGTCACCACCTACCGTTCACCGAGGGCGGCCGATCTGCTGAAATTGACGGCTTTGTCAATGCCGATCCCAGCGGCTGCTGGCCGGCCACAACGCACACCCAACCCGTGTCTACCTCGCCGCGATCGATGGTGACTTCGCCGTCTTCGAACATAGCTTCGGCCCCCCCGCTTCGATGAAAACGCCGCGAACTAGCGTCAGGCCTGATTGAAAGTCGCTGCTTCGTCCTCCAGAATCATGGCTGTCGTCGGGTGCCATTTCTTCTCTCGCAACAAAGGAGCACGGATCATGTTCAGTGGGCCATTTCTGTTGGCGGCTTCGATGGTGATGGGGCAAGCGGGAAGGCGAGGTCAGGTTCCCAGACGGATTCACGTTTCAACTCCCTTATCGCATCGACGCGCTCTATGCGGCAACACAGGAGCGGATGCACTTCTCTGCCGTGGGAGGATTGTGCTCCACCGCACACGACTACATGCGATTTTGTCAGATGCTTGTGAATGATGGTGAGTGGGACGGAGTACGCATACTACGAGCCGACACCGTGCGGATGATGTCGAGCAATCAGATCGGCAAGAAGATCCTTCCAGCCCATTATGGATGGCAGAAGTTCGGACTCGGACTCGGAATCATCGACGACCAGAACGACACTCTGCACGGAGCTTATGGGTGGGGTGGGGCTTGCTGAACTTGTGACCGTCGGTGAGCATCCGCCAGATGACCCGCGCCAAGTGCCGGGCGGCGATCACCAGGGCGCACCAATTGAGCTGAATCCAGTCCCGTCATAGGCAGCAGTTGCTGCTCATCACGCAGTTACGCATAAACGGCGAAAGGCAATAAGGCACGGGCTATATGCGAACCGTCCCTACTGTGGCTAGGGTACGGCGGATCCGCCCGCCAGGTATGGTCCTGTCCAAGTAGAGATGCTCGCCGACTTCCTCGCAGCGGATCGCTGCAATGCTCTATGCGGCGGTTGAAAATGACTCGCCGGACGAGTGGGCGATCGGGTACACGATCGACGGGAGTGAACCGCCTGTGGATACGCCCGGGCCGACGGAGGCGATGGCGAATAGCCCAGTTCGACTCCTCCGGTACGATCTGTCGGGTCAAGCGGAAGGTACGGTGCTGAAGGTGAGGCTGCCCATGGAGCCCCCCGATGCTTTACGAATCAGATTCCCCCAGCGTACTGCGAGGCCCGCCACTTGTCGACGACCAAGCGTCGGTACTGCGGGTCGCGGATTCTGGTCGCCGAGGTCGAGTTCTCTTGGTTGGGTGAGCCGGACGCCGGGTGCCACAAGGGTGGCAGGAATCAAGCGAGAACTCGCGGCTGCCTGGTGTGTAACAGGATTGTCCCCGGCCGGGCGGTACGCTATCGTCGGAATATGGGCCTGGTAGCTCGATATCCCCAAGTCTCATTGTTGGCTGCGAAGGAACAACGCTATGCGTACGGGACAACCCATCGAAAAGCACCGCAGAAGGCAAGTCAACGCCGCCGTGTTGGCGGTGCTGATGCTCCTGCTTCTCGGAACGTTCTCCGGAGCAAAGCAGACGTCCGGACAGGCTCAGCGAGTCTTCCACTTCCAGAGCGAGGGTGTTGTTTTCCGGGCCGACTTCTCCGCAGCCGCCGTCGCGGATTGCTCTTTCCTGGGAGCAAGTGAATATCGGGTCGTGATCCGGCCGGAGAATGAACCTATCAACAACAGCCCCTGGTACGCCTTTCAAGTGACCTCGGAGCAACCGCGTGCCATCACCGTGCGGCTGGCCTATGAAGGCGGAACCCATCGCTACCGGCCCAAGACCAGCACCAATGGCCGCGACTGGACTTTGCTTTCAGAAGATGCCTGCCGCGTTGACCGGAAGGGATGCGAGGCGGTCTTGCGACTGCAAGTCGGCCCGCAATCCCTCTGGGTGGCAGCGCAGGAACTCGTCGCTGGAGAGACGCTGGCACAATGGATGGACTCTCACACGCAGCTTCCCTCCGCGGTCAAACGCGAAATTGGCAGATCGCTGCAGAATCGCCCGATCGATCTGCTTGAGTTCGGCAATCGCGACTCACGGCGTTTCGTGTTCATCCTTGGAAGGCAGCACCCGCCGGAAGTCACCGGCTCGCTCGGACTGATGCAGTTCGTTGACACGCTGGCAGGCGACAGCGAATTGGCGGCCCGTTTCCAACGGGAATTCTTCGTCTGCGTCGTTCCGTTGGCGAACCCTGACGGCGTGGAAGCGGGCCACTGGCGGCACAATCTCGGCGGCGTCGACCTCAACCGCGACTGGCAAGGCTTTCGCCAGCCGGAAACGAAAGCGATTCGGGACAAGATCCTGCGGCTTTCGCAGGAGCAGGGCAGACTCTATCTCTTTCTCGACTTCCACAGCACGAACCAAGACATCTTCTACACCCAGCCAGATGATGCGGTGACGTTTCCCCGCGACTTCGCGAGAAACTGGCTGGACGCCATCCAGGCACGTTTCCCCGACTATCGCGTGCGGCGTGAAGGTACATCGCACGGCGGGAAGCCCACGTCGATGCGGTGGGTCTACCGGACGTTCGGAGTCGCCGCCATCACATACGAATGGGGCGACAAGACCGAACGCGACCGCATTGCCAAGATCGCGTCGGGGGCGGCGGAGGAAATGATGCGTCTCGTCCTGGATGAAGTTGCGTTGGAACGAGTGAGCGCCACGAGAAACCAATCCAGGTTGCGCCCGCCCATCAGGTACTCTTCTTCCGTCTTCTACGCGCGGGCAAAATAGACGCCGACGCCGAGCATTCCCAGCAGATAGACGGCCAGCACGACGTAGCCGAGCGTCAGGAAAGCGAAGAACATCAGGATCTTCTCGCCAGTGAGGGGAACCTTCGGATCGTTGCGCGTTGCATTTGCACGCCATGGGCCGTTTGTGGGGTCGAATTCATTCGACCCCGGTGGAATGAACTCCACTCTACTTCGGTTGCGGCTCGGCCGCGTTGGAGGAAATCTGCTTCCGTCACGGTTCTGCCTGTTCTTGGGGATTGACCAGGATCTCCACCTCCGGCATCAATTGCTGGAGGTTCTTCTCCAGGTGCCGGGTGAGCGGGCGCCGGGTGGTCAGATCCCAGAGCGTGGTATCCAATTGGCGGAGCGACAGAACAGTAACGATCCAGCCCTGCACCCACCCGGTCTCGACGCACCAGGCGCCCCAGCCGAGATCGGCGTTGGAGGCCCAATAGTCCCAGCGGTCGAACTCAAAGGCCCGAAACCACGTGCCGTCCAACTCCGGCCGCTCGTCGCTGCGGGTTTGAATGCGGCACAAAAAGGCGGCCAGCCGATTCTCTGCCTCGCGGAGCTTGGGATCGCCGGTCGCCGCGGCCGCTTCGTGCAGACCGAGGAAGCCGGAGTTGATCGTGTAAAGCAGGTCGCAGACCGGGTCGCCGTTGCTCTGGATGAGCGACGCTTCCGCGGTGCCGTAGGCTTCGTTCGACGGCGGCGCCGGATAGACACCCTTGCCCGGTTCGCCAAGCTCTTCGCGGATTGCGCCGCAAGAGACCTGGCTCTTGAGGAAATCGTCGGCCACGCGGCTGAGCCACGCGCGGTGCTCGGGCGTGTCGTCGGCGCGGACCAGCCAGGCCAGCGGCAACAGCAGTCGCCCCCGCTCCTGCTGCAGCCCGTTCCACCACTTCAACTTGTCGGGATAGGCTTCCATCAGCAGCCCGATCGCCTGCCTGGTGCGATCCAGCAGCGGTCGGTAGCCGCTCGCCTGGTAGGCCATGAGGTTGGCGGCCAGCAGTTGGGCCGTCGGATGCGACGCCAGGTTCAACGTGGGACGCTGATAGTAAAACTGCCAACCGTGCTTCTCCAGCAAGCTTCGCCTCAGAGCCGTTTCCCGGAAGCCGAACCGGCCGGTGGTGCGGAAGTTGGCCAGCATGACCTCCAACACCCGATCGTCCCAACGGTCCAGGTCGAGCACAGCGGCCGCCGCCAGGGTCGACATACAGACCCGCGCGCTGATCACTCCGTAAAACGAACCCGTCTGGTCCATCGGTTCGGCCATCGTCGGAGGACATGCCCAGCCGATCAGGCCGTACGCCGGATGCGAGGGCGTGTTCCAAGGCGCCGTGGCATCGAACTTGAACAGCACGAAATCGGCCAGGTTCTTGCCGATCTCGAGATATCTCGGCTCATCGAGGAGCTTGCCGGCCAGGACAAACGGCGCCACGTGCTCGCCCGTGCAATCGGTCCGTAGGCTCCAGCGGACTTCTTGGCTCCCGTCGTAGCGGATCTGCGAATTGAACCCTTCCAGGATGCCCGCACTGCCGTCGCCCGACGGCAGGTCGAAGCGCAGGGCCGTCCTTTCGGCGAAGGTGAATCCCGCACTCATTCCTCCCAGGTTGGAGCCTTTCCCCCAATCGGCCGTGTGCCACGAGGGATGGATCAGCATCCTCGCGTTGAGCACCCAGTCGTTGCCACGGCGGATCGCCTGCCGCTCGGCGTCGGCCGGCAAGGGCTCGTCGCGGGTGTAGCTCGGGCGGACCGCCGGTGTCCAGGTCAGCTTGGGAATCTCCAGCCCCGGCTGGACCCAGTTGAGGATCGTCCGCATCATCGGTTCCCAGGCGTCGGTCGGGGCGTAGCGGGCGGTGACGAACTGGCTGAGTTTCGTGGTCGAGACGAGCAGCTTTTCTTGAGGATGCTCGAAGAGGATCGGCCAGACGTCCTTCTCCGGCAGCCCGTAGACGGCCGTGTCGAACCCGGCCACCTTGGTCAGCACGAGGTGCGGCTTTTCGGCCTTTACCGGCACGAAGTGGCAGTCGTGGATCGCCACGATCCGCATCGGGGCCAGCGTCGGGCCGAAGACGTCGGAGGCGATCACGCCCCGTTCCCACTTCACGCCCCGCGGCTTGCCCACCTCGATCCCCGGGAGCGATGCCGGATACTCCAGGTAGACCCGCAGTCCCTTCTTGGCCGCCGCCTCGAACACGGCCGCCTCGATGCTCTGCGCCCGCTGCGGATAGCCGTCGGCCAACAGGATCACCCCGGCCCCGCTCGGCGCGGCCTGGACGGCCGCCGCGGGATCGTCGTAGCGAGGGCATTTCATCCCGCATTGCGTCAGAACTCGGTAGAAGTCGTTCTGCGCGTCGCAGGAGAAAACCAGTCGGGCGGGCTCCGACTGCACGGCGGCGAAGGAGAGTGGTGCGAACCGGCCTGCTGCAAGCAGAATGATGATTGGCACCAAAAGCCGGCTTCCCATGGTTGGAGAGCGGTTCATGATTGTCCAGTCAAGCTTGAGTGACCGCCCCTGTCAAAACGTGACCTCCCTTCACGGGACTGAATCTAACCCGAAGAAATCGGAGAATCAAGGAGTTCCGGTATGCCGACCTCCTGCTCATGGCGGCGATGTCGTTGTCGAAGCCCGACGCCAGGGCGGCGACACAACGGCTGATGCATGGTTACGCCGGACAACGGGCATTCTGCACTAGTCGCGGGTGCTCCGTCGCCCGTGGCCCAGCAACCACGCGACCACCGCCTCGCGTGCATCCAACCTTGGGACTCATTTATCAGCGAAGAAACCGAGTGCGGTACGAACGAACGGAACTTTATCAGATGCAACCGGCGGAAATCGGCTTGTAGTTATTGGGACGTGACTTCCGTTTGGAACGATCCACAGAGCCGAATTTGGGATTGCCTTATAGATTTCAACGGGAACCTCCACCGGAAAGAACTCGTCACGATCTCCGTGAATGATCAGTGTCTTCGCCTGTATCTTCTTGAGATCCTGTCCAGAGAGATTCATGTCATCAAAGTTGTCCTTGAACGCTCTAAACTGACGACGTAGCTCTCGGATCTGCTCATCCCCGTGCAGATGGATTCGCCGCATTTCCTTGTAGCCTCCCCACATATCCGTATCCTGCGAAAGGGACTCCACGGTTGCCTGACCCTGAATCCGGCGATTTTCATCAGTGAACTGGTGTGTTGCCCCAATGAGGATCATTGCCTGGATCCTTTCCGGTTGCTGAGTGGCCATGTGGAGGAGTGTCATCCCACCGCTGCTGATGCCTGCCGCACGCACGCCGCGTATTCCTAAATGATCCAAGAGCGCGGAGATGTCCTTTGCACACTGGCGATGAGTAAACATCTTCGAGGGATTTGTCGATCTTCCATGACCACGCAAATCCGGAATAATCAACATGTACTTCTCGGCAAGCTGTTCCCTGAAGATCTGCCATGATTCTCGGCCAGATGACGAGAACCCATGCAGCAACAACAACGGGTCACCCCTCCCAAACGTCTCGTAGTACATACTCATCCCGTTGACGTCGACGGTCTTGCCTCCGGAGTCTTCGGCTGTATCGCGACTTTCGGCAGCCGAAGAAGCGAACGCCATCACCAGCATGAGAATCGCAGGTATACATTTCGTCATATTCGCACCACCTTTCTCAATCTGTATTTCTGCCACCACAGATTTGCGACCTTTGGACGCATTGTAGCACGGGCCAAACATACGCAACATGCGGGGGGTAAGGACTGTGGCCAGAGCCCAATCCGGCCGCATGGCCGTGGTAAAATCTCCCGGCAACTCGGCCTGTGTGCGAACATGGTTAACGACGCTGCCGGAAGACGGGAGGCGACCAATGTTGGTTGGGCTCGTCTGAATGACGGGGACAGATACCTACCCAAAAAGAATCGGTGCGGGGTATGTTGACCGAAGATGCCGGGGTTCCGTGCCGGGCGTGATGTGCGAACCGGGAGATGGAGCGGGCAGGATGAGACCGGACCCATATATCGTCAGATCTGCGGCCTTTTCTCCCACCAGGGCTGGGCTTTTTCCAACTGTGCCGCCAATCGGAAGAGCGTAGCTTCGTCTCCGAATCGCCCAAGAAAATGGACACCGATCGGCAGGCCGTCTGCCATCCAATACAAGGGGACCGACATGGCCGGCTGACCGGTCCAATTGGCCAGTGGAGTAAATGGAATGAAGGCGTAATGCCCTTGACCAAAGCTCTCATAGGATCCCGACGCGTGCATCCGCCGGTGTTCTCCCGGTCGATTACCCAGCGTTGGAGTCAGAATGACATCATGGTCTCGTTGGAACTCCGCCACAATCCGGCTGGCTCGGAATATCGCGGCCCGCGCCTTGGCTAGATCGAGTCCGGTGTGACGGCGCGACCGCTCAAGACACTCCCGCATCACCGGCTCTACATCATCGTTCCTGAGATCCCGTTTGAGGACGTCCAGTCGCCCAGAAGCCCAGGCCATGTTGGCAACTTCGTCCAAAACGCCCCAGGCTGACCATAACTCCGCCCATGGGATGTCTTTCTGAAATCGTTCCGTGACGTCTTCCACTCGGTGCCCCAACGACGCACATAGCTTGGCTCCCTTCTGAGCCGCTTTTCGGCACTCCGGAGCCAGCGGCCCGGGCGGGTTTACTCCCACGCAACGTGTCGATGCAAGGCCGAGTTCGTCGTGCCCAACAGCCTTCAGGCAAAGTTGCCTCAAGCCTATGGGGATTCGCGTACGGACCGTCTGGTTGTACGTTCATCGGGGAAATCCAGGCGTGGATTCGCCAACGCCGCCAGCACGAAGCCGGAATCCAGCGGAGTTGTGTCGGTGGGGATCGTCACCGGCGCCACGGGGTAGCCCCCCCGCTCCTAGACTTGCTTCCGATTGGGTGAAGCGAGTTGGACTTTAATCCGCCGCCGATGACGGCCGGATACGGCGTCGTAGCTCCACACGCGTGTGTGCCCCTGGTACAATCGTTGGTCATGACCGACGTCACACAGATCCTGTCCCAGATTGAATGGTCTTTTCTAGCCCAATTCCTCCAACAACAGCCAAATGCTCCCCGACAGATGTCTGACAAGAAAGGACCGATGTCATGAAACATGCATTCACAAGAGCCATTGGCGCAGTGTCGGTTTTCCTTGTGCTGGCGTTGGCGGCCCGTGCCGGCGATGATGTGCAAGTTCGCGGTGGGCTGGCCAATGGTCTCAGCGTCCTCGCTGAGGCCCAGACGGCCCCGCCGGGTCTGGCGGGACGGATCGTTTACCTGGGCGGAGCGTTCACCTGGGGCCAGGGCGCCAGCCGTGACGCCCTCAGCTACCGGGCGCTGACGACCGCCGCGGTCCGGAAGATGGCCCCGAAGATGCGCCTCGTCGACTTCGATCATTCGCTTGCCGGAGGCGGATCGTGGCTGGCCGCGTTCCGGACCCCGACGGACGTCGTGCAACACTACATGCCGCTCTGCTTGGCCGTGATCGAGCTGGCCGCGGATGACGCGGCCGAGGATTCGGTGCGAGGCCAGGCCGCCCTTGAAGGCATTGTGCGCCAAGTCCGCCGGGCCCATCCGCAGGCCGATATGCTGTTCGTCTATGCCTGCCCCGCGGATTCACCCGCGATCACCTGGCATGAGGAGATCGCCAAGCACTACGACATCGCGAGTGTTAGCATCGGCGTCGGCGCGGCATTGAACGATCAGACGCACGCGGCATGCGCGGCGGCAATCCGAGGGCTGTTGGAAAAGGGCCAGGCCGAGGCCGCCGGTTCGAAGCCGAAGAAGCACCGGTTGCCCAAACCGCTGGGCCAGACGCCGCTGGAAACGGCCCGTTTCGTTGCCTACGAATCGGCTGATTTCGAGGCGGGCTGGAAAACGGGACAGGAAAACACACTGGACGAGAGACTGTATCGCAGCGCGGTCGGCAAGTTTCGCAGTGTGTTGGTCTGCGAGCAGGCCGGCCCGCTGGCGACGTTACGCTTCCGCGCCAGCACGGTCGGTTGGTTCGGTTCCGTCGGACCCGACAGCGGCGATTTGGAATGCTCGATTGATGACGGGCCTTGGCAACTCAAGACCGTTTTCCAAGCGGGCCGCGAGAACCTTGTGCCGCAAGCCGGCCTGTTGGCCGAAGGCCTCGATCCGGCTGCGGAGCATGTGCTGCGGTTGCGCGTGGCCGAACAAATCCCGACGGGCAGCAGCGGTCGCACGGCGCGCATTGGTTGTTTCCTGGTCAACGGCACAGTGGATGACCGCTACAAGGGACTCACGCCGCTGGCCCGGATCGATGCGGTTTACAAGGCGATGGAGCCTCTGCAATACATGCCGCCGGCAGACCGGTGGCAGTTCATTCCGAAAACCATGGAGCGGCTCCGTGACGGCGGCACGTTGCGGATCGTGATGCTCGGCGACAGCATCGTCAACGACACCGGTTCGTCGCAATACGAGCTGCTGCTGGAGCGAATGTATCCCCGGTGCAAAGTCGAGAAGATTCGCTCGGTACGCGGCAGCACCGGTTGCTGGTGGTACAAGGAAGAAGGCCGCGTCAACGAATGGGTGCTCAAGCACGGCCCCGATTTGTTGATGATCGGCGGGATCAGTCAGCGCGACGACACCGAGTCCATCCGCGCGGTGATTCATCAGGTCCGCGCCGCCCGGCCGCAAGTCGAGGTGATGCTCATGTCGCCCGTCTTCGGCGGCTACGATCCGCGGGCCGACAAGGAATGGGCCTACGACGCTGATCCGAAGGGCGACAGCTACCGCAGCCGGTTGGCCCGTTTGGCGGCGGAAGAAAAGGCCGAGTTCGTGAACATGACCGGGCCCTGGGGCGACTACATCCGCCACAGCGACAAAGCCCGCGGCTGGTACATGCGCGACCCGGTCCATGCCAACGAGCGCGGGTTCCAGATTCTGGGCCGGATTTTGGAAAAGTACTTTGCGCCCAAATGAACTCATCTCAAGAGTGCCCTATGAAGCCCAACCTCACCGCCCTGCTGCTGTCCGCATCACTGCTTTGTGCTGCGCTGCCGTTGCACGCCGAGACACACTACGTCGTGGCGCCGAACGGGGATGATGGAAACCCCGGCAGCGTCGAAAAGCCGTTCCGGACTCTTGACGCCGCCCGTAACGCTGTACGCACGCTCAAACGCGACGGCAGTCTCAGGGAGCCGGTCACCGTTCTGCTGCGCGGCGGCGTGTATTACCTCGCCAAACCGTTCGAACTCACGGCAGAGGACTCCGGAACCGCGGCGGCCCCGGTCACGTACGCCGCCTATCCCAACGAGAGGCCCGTTCTCAGCGGCGGCATGCCCATCCGCGGATGGATGCCTGGCAAGAACGGTCTCTGGACGGCGGACGTACCGGACGTCAAGGCAGGTGCATGGTACTTCAACCAGCTCTTCACGGCGCGGCCAGGACAACCGTACTACGCCCGCCGTTACCGCACCTGCAAGGGTCTGTTCGTCGTTGCCGGCATGACCGACGCGCCATACAAGGATCCCAAGGGACCAGTGAATCACCGCAACCCGCAGGACGAGGTGATGTTCTTCCGGGGCGACCTTCAGCCGTGGCAACATATCGAGGACGTCGAACTGGTGTTCATGCACGACTGGAGTGTGGGCCGTTTGTGGATCAAGAACATCGACTTCGAACGCGGCGTTGTGAAGTTCACCGGCTACCCTCATTACCGCATCGGCCACTGGTATCCGAACGGGCGCAACCCGTACTTCGTCGAGAACATCAAGGAGTCTCTCGGTAAGCCGGGCGAGTGGTATCTCGAGCGCGCCACCGGCACGCTCTTCTACACGCCGCTGCCCAATGAGGACATGCACAGCCTCCAGGTGGTTGCGCCGCGCGTCGAGCGTCTGCTCACCGTTCAGGGCACGAAGGAGGGTGAACGCTACGTTGAACACCTGACGTTCCGAGGTATCTGGTTCCACCACACCGCGTGGCTCATGGCGCCGCACCAGTACGCGGAGAAGAACCGCCGCGGCGACCGCCAAGGCTTCCCAGACATGCCGGCCGCGGTGGAGTTCGCCTGGGCTCAGAATTGCCGCATCGAACGCTGTCACTTCAACCACCTCGGTGCGTACGGGCTGGACCTCAACGAGGGCTGCCACCACAACGCCGTCGTCGGCAACCGCTTCATCGACAACGCGACCGGGGGCATGAAGATCGGCACCGTCGACCGCGCCGCCCAGCCGCCCGTGCTGCCAACCGGCAACGAAATCGGAAACAACCTGATCTCCGACGTCGGCGTGATGCACTACTCGGGGCATGGCATCGGCGGTTGGATGCTCGCCAACACGCACATTCACCACAACGAAGTGCGTCGCACCTCCTACTCGCCCATTGCGGTAGGGTGGGATCACTCGCCCAACATCACGGGCTGCCACTCGAACGTCATGGAGTACAACCATGTCTACGACGCCATGCTGGTGCTCGATCATGGCGGTGCGCTGTACACGCTCGGGAACCAGCCGGGGACCATCATGCGCGGCAACTTGATCCACGACATCCACCACACGCGCCTGCATGGCCGGAGCGTAAAACGCCCGGACTGGGCTGGCGGCCCGCTCGGCCTCGACGACGGCAGCAAGAGTTTCCTGATCGAGGACAACGTCATCTACCGGACCGGAGGCGATCCCCACTTCACCTTCAACCGGGACAAGGGCAATCACACCTGGCGGAACAACTTCTTCAACGTCCTTCCCGACGATCCGAACTTCCCGAAGGCATTGGCCGCCAGGGCCGGGCTGGAGCCGGAGTACCGCGATCTGCTCGACATCCCGATCAAAGTGACGGCGTCACCGATCTTCGCCATGGAGGTGCCCGAGGGCCTACCGCCACCGAAGATCGTCGACGACTTCGAACGCCTCCAAGCTGGCGACAAGCCGCGCCGGCCGGCAGTGCGTCTCGAGGACCAGGCGCCCGGCAAGGGCATGGACAAGATCGAAGTCACCGCCGAAACGGCCGCGTCTGGCAAACACTGCCTCAAGATCGTCGACGCGCCGAACCTGAGCCGCGATTGGCTGCCGCACCTGTACTACGCGCCGTCCTATCGCGACGGCGTGGTCACGATGAGGTTCTCGCTGCGTGTCGAATCGGGCGCCATTGCAGAACATGCCTGGCGCGGCACGTCGAAGAAGGCCGCGTTCACCACGGGGCCGTCATTCCGGATCGCGGACGGCAAGCTCACGGTCGGCGACAAGGAGTTGCTGCCCGTTCCGCTCGGAGAGTGGTTGCGGTTTGAACTCCGGACCAAGCTGGGGCTGTGCGATCCGGGCATCGGCAAGGCCGGCATGCGCACGGATGTGTGGCAGATGACCGTGGTGCTTCCGAATGGCGAGAAGAAGACGTTCGCCGGCCTGCAGCATGGCGGGGACGACTTCGCCGACCTGACTTGGGTCGGGTTCCTCAGTCTGGCCAGGGATACCACCGTCTTCTATCTGGACGACGTCGTCATCCAGAATGAGTGACGCCTCATGTCGAGCAGGACATCATGCCGCACCGCATGAACGCGCCGTTGAATACGCGGGAACCGATGACGATTATCCATGGCGAAATGGCCAACGGCGACGGAGAGCCCTATCTGGCCGACATGGTGGCCGCTACCGCTGCGGCGGTCCACGGCGTGTTGGGCATCGAGTCTACCTGGGATAAGCTCATCGTCACACTCTGCCTACCGCCCGACTGGCCCCGCGCCGAAGCCGACGTGCTCTACAAGGGCCGGCGACATCATGTCACCATCGAGAACGGCAAGGCACGGATCGATGCTTTGGAACAAGTTCTCAGCCCGCTGCTTCTGTGGGTGATGGATTTCAATCTGCGCCACACAGCGTACGCGTCGGCCGAGACAGCTAACGTCGCCTTCCTTGGGCACTACAGTGACCGGATCACGCTCGCCAAAGGCGCTGCGTCGGGCACGTACCGGAGCCCGGCGTTCGACTGGGCCGTGCCGGCGGCGATTCTTCAGGAGCTTACCGTCACCGCCGACCTGAACGGAGATGAAATTTCAGCCTTAATCGAGACTTCCGCCGACGGATTCAAAACGGTCTTGTCAGCAAATGAAATCGCGATACGGGACGGTGTGAATTCGTATGCCCCGGAAATCGCATCGGGACGTGCGGTTCGTGTCTGTTTCGACCTGCTCCGTCGGACCGCGACAGCCGAATCGCCGGTGGTCGACGCTTTCCGCGTCGCTGCCAACAGGGCCCAGGAGGAACCACGACAGGAGCGAACACCATGACAGCCTGGTCGTCATCGAGCAGGTTGCGAAACAACTGCTCGACCACCAGACGCATAAGGGAGGGAAGGGAAGTTGAACCAGACCACGCCGACGAAGATTCTGTGCGCCATCACCGGACCAGCAGGATACGGTCCACCAGAACCTGAGGCTTCTCCCGTGAGTCTTTCTGGTAAGGCGGGCCGACGAGCTTGATGGAGACGTACACGTCCCACTGGTTGTTAGCCTCGGGAAGGTAGGCGGTGTCGATGCCGATACTGATGAGCCAGCTCCAGTGGACCCAGACGATGGTGGTCGGCTCGATGTCGAACCGGCCGAGATGGACCAGGTGGAACTTGCCGTCCTGCGGGATTTCCTCGCGTGGGATTGTGCGGTTGACGAGGATCTTCTTCTGAGCCCGATTGTAGATGCCCAGATTGAACGGGCGCGCGTGGTAGTCGTCCCGCGTTTCGTTGTCGGGAAGGACGCCGGCCTTGCCGCCCACGGCGTCCGGATCGGCCACGGTCTTCAGGCCGCCGGTGAAGGTCGCCCAGTTGACATCCACCACTTCCTTACCTTCGAACTCCGGAGGTAATTGCAGTGACTTGCCGGTGAATCGCAACTTATCGGTCTCGATTCGGACTTTTGCGTCGCTGAACTCCGCGGGGTTGCGGGCATAGGCGTCCGAGTTGTAGAAGCGTTCTGCTTGCAGAAGCGAGTTCTTCTCATACCGCGCAAACAGGGCGAGGAGGTCGCGGGGCGGACTGCCCCCGGCAGGCAGATCGTCCTTGTAGCGGCGGTCAAGATGCAGCAGGGCGGCGTCAACCGGCACGCGTTCGCGAGCGATGTTCCTCAGAGCAGGCGGATCGGCGGCGGCGAGCCGCTCCGCCTCGTCGAGCAACCCATTGACGGTGGTGAAGAAGTCGCGATCCAGGTATGGCAGCGCGTTGGGCGTAGTGCGGCCAAGGGCAACGTCGGCCGCTTTCTCGCGATCCTGCAGGTAGTTCATCAACGCGAGCATGGGAGCCGCGGCGGGACCGTACATGGCTTTGCAGAATCGCTCGGCCAGCTCGTCGTACGACTGGTCGGGATCCTGCATCATTTTCAGGCCGAACCAGACCTTGAAGGGGAAGAAGCTGGTCTGGCTGGCTGCCTCGCATTCCACGAATTGCGTCTTGACGCGATGGTCGCGGTAGAACCGCATGTCCTCCTGCACGTGGCGGGCGTTCAGGTAGGGCGGATGGTAGGGCTTGGTGTACAGGATCCAGTAGTCCCAGACGGCCAGATTTGAGGCAATCTCGGACCAGCGGACGAAGTTATCGTGGTAGTCCTGGTTCCTCGGGTGGCTCACGGGAAACTGCGTGTCGGCCTTGCCCGATGGGTAGAATTCGCAGCCAAGCTTACATACGCGAATCATCACATTGTCGGCCGGCTTGATGTGCTTGGGCGCGTCGAGCGTGAAGGTGTAGGCGAACGTTTGGATATAGATATCCGGATACTCCTTCGCAATGTCGGCGGCGACGTGATTGATGAAGTCTAGCAACACGCCGCTATACGCGCCCTCGCGTTCCCGCACGGCCAGGCAGCCGGGGCATTGGCATTCACCGTGGCAGTCGTTATGGCTGATATCGTAGATGCGAGGGTACAGAGCAGGCGAGGCAGCCCTCTCGCGGTCGCGCCGGATGAAAGAGCGAAGCTGCTCGCAGACGGCCTTGCGCACCTCGGGATTGGTCAGGCAGAACTGCGATGGGCCCGAACCGGACGTCGAGCGGACCCGTTGGCCGTTCTTTTGCAGGGCGAACCATTCGTCGGGCCAGTCTTCGCTCGTGTAAGCATGAAACGTGTGGCAGCCTCCGGGCGAGCCGTGAGGTTCGCAGCCGCCCAGGTCTTCGGGAATGTGGATCTGGGCGTTCATCTTGTTACGAACGAGGAAACGAGTCGTATTGCCTGACAGGCCGACCCCAGGGTAGATACAACGATTCATCATGGCCGGTTTCGCGCGTACGTCCCACTCAAGAACCTGCCGGTCGATCGTGGGAACGAACTCCGTTTCGACGTCCGGCCAGACGACGCCGAGCCGTTCGAGCACATCGTATGCGCCATAGAGCGCGCCGCGAGGGCGTCCGCCTGCTACGATGAGGTTCTCATCACTTGCCCGGACAATCCATTCCTCCTTGCCGAGTTGGCTGCAATCGATACCGGCCTGTTTGGCCAGCGCGGTCGGACCGACGTAGATGGCAGGCGTCGCCGCCTGGGATTCGGGGACGATCGTGCAGGGTGCGCCGATGATTTTGCCGAGATAGGTTCTCAGTTCCTCGGCGGCGGTCCGCTCGGCGGGGATTGGCGAATCGGCAAGAACGATGGTGACTGGGCGGCCCTTTTCGAGCACAAACCCGGCCCCTGTCGAGGCCGCAAGGAGGAAGACCGATATGGCAGCAGGTACGCAGGTGATGGCTTTCGACATGATCGTGCTCTCCGCAACGAGGGATAGGAAATTCGATTCTGCCCACAGGACTATTCAAGATTCAAGACTTTGGATTCTCGGTTTGTTTGCTGTTTTGTTGGGGTTGGCGCATGACTGCCGGCAACGACTCCAAGATCCCGGCAATGGCTTCACCCATCGTCTTCTCGACGGCCTGCCACTGTTCCCGGATTTCCTTCTGCGCCGTTTCAACGTAATCCGCGGGCTCGGCGGCCCACAAGGCTATGCGTTGGTCGTTAGCCGCCAGCGCATCGGCCACGGAGGCCCGGTAGGCAGTCCAGGCTTCCCGAACCCTCAACACCTGATCGGGTTGAGATGGAACGAGGCTGGAGATGGCGTCCGAAAGCAGGTTGAGCTTCTGATACATCACCAATAACGTCCCGAAGTAGCGGGTCTCCGCCACAGGCTCCGGCTTGTTCAAAGGTCCGGCCAGTGCCAGTGCTTCCCGGCAGCACGCCGTCGCCTTCGCCAGTTCGTCGGCCCCGTACAGCCAGATCGGCTTGCGGTCCCGTATCGTTTCCGTGATCGTGGCGAACGGGTTCTTGAATCCCCTTGTGTTCGGGAGACCGGTGCCGGGCGCGCGAGGCTTCGCCAACGTCTTCTTGAGGCTCGTCATCGCCTCCACCCAATCCGCGAAACGGTCCGACCGGTCGTAGCCCGCTCGCGTCGCCCAGGCTTCCGCGAACTGCCGCGGGGTGCGCCCGTTCGCGTTCCAGGACCACTCCGCTAACGCGCTCAGAGGAAAACTGTAGACCACCGGGTAGTAACCTGCGGGGAAGGTGCCGTTCCCGTAATAGGGATAGCTGCAACTCAATACGCCTTTGAGTCCGGCTTGATAACCATTGACGATCGGGCGCATGATCAAATCCGGACTCTGGAAACAGTTGTCCGGAATGGCGATACAGTCGTATCCGCTGAAGGAAAGAACCCAACGGTCCTGCTTTGCGGCATCCAGGAATGGCTTGTAGACGGTGTAAACCCGCTCGATCTTGACTTCCGGCGGCAGCGCCGCCAATGCCTGAACCGTGGCGGCCGTCGCGTCGCCCTGGGAATAGAAGATGCGGAGGCCCAGAGCGGGATGTTTCTTCCGTGCCGCCTGCCACGCCTCGGTGACAAGCTTGCTCTCGGTCTGCGTCTGGGTGGATTTCAGGCACTCCGCGCACTGGCACTGGCCGGTGAATTCGCTCAGCCAGACGCTGACTTCCGGAGCATGCTGCTGGCCGAGAGCCTCGAGCATCTCCGTCAGGATCGTCTTCCACCGCGGCTGCGAAGCGCAGATGACCGGGATGTCGCGCTTGGCGAACCTGTAGTGCTCACCCTCGCAAATCGCCTTATCCCCCTGACCCTTCAATTCCGGATAGAGCCGGTAGAGACCATAGAGCCGATCGAAGTAGTTCAGGTGATGCAGCATCTGCACGCGCTGGACCATGGCATGCCGTCGCATCAGATCCATGCTCTTCGGGTCCACGACCGGCCGCGGCAGACCATTGGCCTGCCTGGTGGAACCGCAAGTATATGTGAGGAAGTTCAGCTTCAGGGATGACAGGAAAGGAATCACGCGGGCGGAGTTCCAGCTTCCCCGCTCTTCCATATCCGGCCAGTCGGTAACCGTTGCCAAGGGAATCGTGACCGCGTCGGGTTTGAGTCTTACCGTGAGCAGTTGCCGGAGGGTCTGCGCGCCGTAATACAGGCCGCGCTCGTTCAAAGCCGCCACGATCAAGCGGTTGTCGCCATCCGGCCGGATCAGGTACGCTTGCTTTGAATTGGGGCAAGACCGCAGGCGGGCCGCATCGGGAACCGCCCGCCCTTCCACCTGCCCCTTGTCATCGAGCAAGCCCACGAGGATCTCGAAGCCGCTTCCCGTCGGTATCTGTCCGGAACCCTCTTGGAATAATGCCGCCAGTTCGGCATAGATCTGTTCGTGAACAGGACCGGCATCGATCCTGACCACGATTCCGACATCCGCGGGTTTCCGCGTTACGGCCCCCGCAACGGCGATTTCATGCGGCAGGGGCAGGAGATGGCCGAGCCATTGCTGCTGTTCCGCCTCCGGTACCGCTTGCGGCGCAGCACAAACGGATCCGGCCATCGCAAGTCCAATCGTCGTCCACCAATACCATTTCATGGTCCTCTTGTCAGTTTCCCGCATATGGTTCACCTCGTTCAATTCTGCCAACGGCAACTGTTCACGGGGATTGCCAATCCGTCCCACAAACGGCGCATCGGTATGCGAAGTCCACTTTGCGTCCGACGCGCAGCGCCCGCGGCTTGCGATCAAACGACCCTTACTGGGATGCGTCGTCCAGGATCGCTGCAAAGCTCATCGGGGGCACCGTGCTCCCGACCAAGGTTGCCGTCAAGAATATCGCAAGAGGAAGGAGGCCGCAAGAAATAAGTCCGAAGCGGGGGCGAGCACGTGCGCGAATGGACCCGTGGCTGTATCTCTATCGGCAGGCGTCTATAATGGGGACGCGACGTTCGCGGACCAGCACCGACCGGCGTCGTGGAAGCAACCCGAACGTGCCATCATGATCGCGATCAAGCCGCATCATTTCGTGGACATCCTGACGGCGTTGGGAGAGGGACGTGCTGAGTTCCAGCCCCACGCGTACGGCCACGCGCTCCACGGCGTGGCAGAAGTCATTCTCCGCGACGGCAACGTGCTCCTTCGCATGGAACTGGGGGCAGACGACATCTGCCAGCCATGCTGCCATCATGTCGGCGGCTCCTGCAACGACACGATCGACACCTCGTTCAGGCCCCAGGCTCCGAGTTCAAAACGCGAGTGGAACTTGCTCATCGATCGGCGCTGGTGTGAACGGCTCGGACTCGCGCAAGACGACCGCCTGACTGCCCGGGAGTTCTGCCTGCGTCTGCGGGATGACTGCGGAGATATCGCAGACATTTACCGAGAAATCCCGCCGGCCCGAGTCCTCGAAAGACAAGCGAAGTTGCGGAAGGGAATCAGCCTGTTCCTCGCGAAATCAGATCCCGCGCAATGAACATCCATCCATTCAACGATCTTCACAAAGTGCGAAATCCGAGTCACAAACCGGTTCCGCGCGAGCAGCCCATGTGGTTTCGAATCCAACGGTGTCTCGCGGTGGCACTCCTGTGGTCAGCCGGCGCTTCGCAGGCAGCCGATCGGACTTTCCCCGGCACGACGCCGCTGGACATCCGGCGGCCGCTGGACGAGGTCATGGTGGAGGGCCTCAACCGATTCTGCCTCCGCGAACTTGCGGCTTCGCGCGACAGGCGAGCAGGCCAGTGGAATCGCAGTTTTTCCAACGCCGAGGCTTACGCGGCGAGCATCGCCGGCAACCGCGAGCGCCTTAGGGCATATATCGGCCAGGTCGATCCGCGGTTGACTGCTCTTCAGCCGGATCGATACCGCTTCGAGTTCGTTTCCACGCTCGGCCAGTCGTCGGTCGTCGCGCGGACGAGCCGGGTTGCCGCCCATGCCGTACGCTGGCAGGTGCTGGAAGGAGTGACCGCCGAGGGACTTCTACTGGTGCCCGCGGACATAAGGGCCGGCGTGGTGGCCGTTCCGGATGCCGACTGGACGCCCGAGATGTTCTGCGGCGTGAGCGAGGAGTTGCCCGAGCAGGTGCAGTTCGTCCGGCGACTTGCGGCGGCGGGCTGCCTGGTTGCCATCCCCACGCTCGTCAGCCGCAGCGACGAACTGTCCGGCAGCCCGCACGTCGGCTACACGAACCAGCCTCAGCGCGAGTTCCTCTGCCGGCAGGCTTTCGAAATGGGCCGGCACGTTATCGGGTACGAAGTGCAGAAGATCCTGGCCGCCGTCGATTTGATCGAACAGCTCGCGAAGCGGGAGTTCCGACGAGAGCCATCCTTCCGGATCGGTGTCGCCGGAGTCGGGGAAGGGGCGCTGTTGGCGTTCTACGCGGCTGCGATCGACCCGCGCCTGGATGCGAGCCTGGTGTGCGGCTACTTTCAGGAGCGGGAGGAGGTCTGGCAGGAGCCGATTTATCGCAACGTCTGGGGGCTGCTCACCGAGTTCGGCGATGCGGAGATGGCCGGTCTGGTTGCTCCACGGCGGCTGGTGATCGAAGCCTGCCACGCCGTCGAAGTTGCCGGACCGCCGGCCGTCCGGGACCGTCGCAGGCCGAGCGCCGCTCCCGGCCGGATCTCGAACAACCGACTATCCTCAGTGCGGGCGGAGTTCCAGCGAGCCGCGGCAATCTACCGGGAACTCGGCAGACACGAGGAACTTGTGCTCGCGGTCAGCGGCACGGAGGGAACCGGCCCTGCCGGTACTGCGCAGGCGATTGGGACGCTGGCGGCGGGGCTTGGCATCGATCAGGGGCTCGACGTGGAACCGGAGCCCTGGCAAATTGCCGATTCGAGGCCCGGTGGTCCGCCGGTTGCCGCGTACGATGCGGCCGCTCGTGAGAAACGGCAGTTCGACGAACTCGAGGCCCATGTCCAGAACTTACTCCGCCGAAGTCCCCAGGCCCGCGATGCGAAATGGCGACTGAATCAGGCGTCCGCCGAGGAGTGGGAACTCGCGCGCAAGCCGCTGCGCGATTGGGTGCATGATGAATTGATCGGCCGTTTGCCGTCGTCGCGACCGCTCAATCCACGCTCGCGATTGGTGCTTGATACCAAGGACTACCTCGGTTACGAAGTCGTCCTGGACGTGCTCGACGACGTGATCGCGTCGGGCATTCTGTTGCTGCCGGCCTATCTGGCGGCGGGCGAGAAGCGTCCGCTGGTCGTTTGCCAGCATGGACTCGAGTCGACGCCGCTGGACACGATTTCTCGCGAGCCGCGAGCCTACGCGTCGTACAAGGCGTTCAGCGAAGAACTCGTGAAGCGAGGCTTCCTGGTCTATGCGCCTCAGAACCCATATCGTGGCGGCGACCGCTTTCGTTCGATCCAGCGCAAATCGAATCCGTTGAAGCGGTCGCTGTTCAGTTACATCATTGCGCAGCACGAGCAAACGCTGGATTGGCTCGCAACGCTGCCCTGGGTGGACTCGAAACGGATCGCATTCTACGGGCTGTCCTACGGTGGCAAGACGGCGATGCGCGTGCCGCCGCTGGTCGACCGTTACTGCCTGTCGATCTGTTCGGGGGACTTCACGGACTGGGTGAGGACCATTACGACGAACGAGGACCGTTACGGTTACGCTTTTACCGGAGAGTACGAGATACCTGAGTGGAACATGGGGCACGTTGCCGGCTACGCGGAGCTGGCGATGTTGATGGCCCCCCGACCTTTCATGGTCGAGCAGGGTCACCGCGACGGCGGCGCGCCGACGGAATGGGTCGCGGGCGAGTATGGCAAAGTCCGCCGCCACTACGATTTTCTGAAAATCGGCGACCGCACCGAGATCGAGTTCTTCGACGGACCCCACACCATCCACGGCCAAGGGACTTTCCGGTTCCTGGATCGCCAACTGAGAAACGGCGGATGATCGACGAGATACGTCTGCCCCTTTCACCCGCACTGAATACGCCCGCCAATCTCCTCGCGAGCAGGAGCCAAAAGGCTTGTCTCTCCGGGGAAGCGGAACCGGATGACCAGTCCCCGACCGCCCCGTGATGTGACCTTCGTAAGCGAGTGGAACCATTACGCGTGGCCCTATGTCGGTACCCACTCGAAATTCGATGTCAAGATAGGCGGCGGCACGATCGTCAATTCGTCCGGCGGTATCAACGAGCAGGGAACGCACGAGAAACGCGCGCTGTGGGTGGACTGCTCGAATCGCGTAGACGGCGTCACGGCGGGGCTGGCGGTCTTTTCCAGACTGACCGACGCAAGATTCCGGCTGATTCGTCCTGGAGCCAATCTGGAGTGAGCCAAGGGACCGGACAGATAGATCTGAGGCTTTGCTCCTCCGTTTACTCTGTTCCCTCCTGTTCAATTTCTGGGTAGTCAACGTCAACACCAGCACAAGGCCGGAATCCAGCGGAGTTGTGGCGGTGGGGATCTCCGTACGCGCAACCCACGTCCCGAAACAACCATTTCAACCTCCACGCCCCGATTGCCCCACCAAATAGGCCGTTGCATATCCGCCACGCCTTCACACCGGAACAAAAACAGCAACCATCACCAGTTGAAAACACCTGACCTTTTCACCACCCCAAGTTTCGCCAGCCGGGGGATGGATTCAAGCTACCGCTATCCAGCGACAGGTTGCACGGAACCAGCGAGCGGTCGATAATCACGGGCATTATGAGACTGCCCAATTCCCTCCGACCGCCAGCGCCGGACCAAACCGTTGGGGCGCCGGTCGCGACGACAACTTTCTTCGGCCAAACACAGCCAGGAGGATTTCCCGTGAGAAGCATCGCTACACAGGTATTGATGGCCGCA